>PAEO01000002.1 GCA_002703065.1 Flavobacteriaceae bacterium
ATTAATTAATGTATTAAAACAAATATGAAAAAAGTTATTTTTTTAGATAGAGATGGAACTATAATAGATGAGCCTAAAATTGATCAACAGGTTGATAATTTTAGCAAACTATCATTTATTCCTGGTGTTTTTAAATATCTTGAAAAAATCAATAATGAACTTGGATACGATTTAGTAATGGTTACTAACCAAGATGGTTTAGGGACTGATTCTTTTCCTCAGGATAAATTTTGGCCTATTCAAAACTTTATCATAGATTCTTTTAAAAATGAGAATATAAATTTCATAGATATCCTTATTGACAATAGCTTTGAAAATCAGAATCTTCCATCTAGAAAGCCTGGAACATTATTAGTTCAAAGATATATTAATGATGAATCAATAGATCTTAATTCATCTTTTGTGATTGGTGACCGTAAAACTGACTTAATATTTGCAAATAATATTGGATGTAAGTCAATTTATTTTTCAAATACAGATTCAAAAATTAAAACATCTTTTAAATCTACTAACTGGAAGGAGATTTATGAATTTCTTAAAGGATTAGATAGAAAATCAGTTTTTTCAAGAAAAACTAATGAAACTGATATAACACTTTCTATGAATTTAGATGGAACAGGAATAAGTGATATCAAAACTGGATTATCATTTTTTGACCACATGTTGGATCAATTATCAAAACATTCATTGATTGACATACAATTAAGGGTTGATGGAGATTTAAATGTTGATGAGCATCATACAATTGAGGATACCGCTATTTTACTAGGTGAATCATTTAATTCACTCCTTTCAAACAAGATTGGAATTAATAGATATGGTTATGCTCTACCAATGGATGATTGTGTTGCTCAGTGTTTAATTGATTTTGGTGGAAGGAATTGGATAGAGTGGGATGTTGAGTTTAAAAGAGAAAAAATAGGAGATGTACCAACTGAGATGTTTTTCCATTTTTTTAAATCTTTTTCAGATTCATCAAAATCTAACATAAATATAAAGGCTTACGGAAAAAATGAACATCATAAAATTGAATCTATTTTTAAGGCATTTGCAAAATCAGTTAAATCAGCAGTGAAAATGGACAAATCTAATATGATTCTTCCTACAACAAAAGGTATTATTTAAATGAGTATAGCAATAGTAGATTACGGCGTTGGTAACATTAAGAGTATCCAGCATTGCCTTAACAGATTTGGATTATCACATGAATATACCTCTGATTATANCAAAATATTAAATTCTGAAAAAGTCATATTTCCGGGTGTTGGTGATGCAGCATATGCAATGAATAAATTAAAATCAAAAGGTNTNGATAAGGTTATAATTGATATAAAACAACCNCTTTTGGGAATNTGTTTAGGNATGCAACTTTTATGTAATTCTACTCAAGAGGGAAACACTGATTGCCTTGGAATAATTGATTTGGATGTATTAAAATTTGATTCTGAAAATNAAAAAGTACCTCAAATTGGTTGGAATAATATTTANGATTTAGATTCAAAAATTTTTAGTGANANAAATGAGAATGANTTTATATATATGGTTCATAGCTATTATGTTCCATTATCAAAATTTACAATAGCAAAAACTAAATATGGAATNGAATATTCTTCAGCTATTAAAAAAGATAATTNTTATGGAACTCAATTTCANCCTGAAAAAAGTGGNTTAACTGGTGAAAGTATTATTNAAAANTTTTTAGAGTTATGAAGATTATTCCNGCTATTGATATTTATAATGGTAAATGTGTAAGATTATACAAAGGAGATTANAATTTAAAAANCNAATATTCAANCAANCCNGTTGATGTNGCTAAACNTTTTGAATCAGAAGGNGCAAAANTCCTNCATNTAGTGGATTTGGAAGGNGCTAAGTCAAATAAAATTATTAATCATAAAGTGGTAAGAGATATATGNAGNAAAACAAANTTGANAGTNGATTTTGGTGGNGGTATTAANTCTGAAAANGANATTTCATTTGCTTTCGATTTAGGNGTAAATCAAATAACTNTTGNAAGTTTAGCTGTAAAAAANAAAGAANTTGTTNTAAAATCTTTATTCAAATACGGAANNGAAAAGATAATATTNGGAGCTGATTTTTTAGNTAANATTATNAAGATTAACGGTTGGATGACTCAAACTNAAATNGANTTATTTGATTTCATTTCAGAATTCTATGATATAGGNNTAAGATATNTTATTGCTACTGATATNTCNANAGATGGCGTAATGAAGGGNCCTTCNNNTGAAACTTANNCAAAAATTNTAAAATNATTTCCNAATCTAAAACTAATTGCTAGNGGTGGTATTTCTNTTGANAATGACNTTCAAAAATTAGNAAAAATTGGTTGTTANGGNGCGATTACTGGAAAAGCTATNTATGAAAAGNCAATTAACCTNAAAAGCNNNATAATAAAATATGGTAGCTAAAAGAATTATNCCGTGNTTNGATATTGANAATNATAGAACTGTAAAGGGANTCAATTTTAAAAACTTAGTTGATGCTGGTGATCCNATTGAACTTGCTAGAATTTATTCTNAAAAAGGNGCAGATGAGNTTGTTTTTTTAGATATTACTGCNACTAAAGANAAAAGAAAAACCTTATCNNCACTTGCNGAAAAAATTTCTGAAAANATAAATATCCCCTTNACAGTNGGAGGNGGTATTAGAAATATTGATGATGTAACNTCATTACTNTTGAGTGGNGCAGATAAGATTACAATAAATACTCAAGCTGTTAANACNCCAAATTTAATNAATGANGTTTCNTCNAGATNTGGAAATCAATGTGTNGTAGTTGCTATTGATGCAAAGAAGATTNAAGATNATTGGTATGTGTATTTAGTTGGNGGNAGNGAAAGNACTAAGAAAAAATTAAAAGATTGGGCTTTAGANGTNCAGGACAGAGGAGCGGGTGAAATTTTATTTACTTCNATGGATCATGATGGTACAAAGAATGGTTTTGCTAATGATATTCTNTCAGAATTGTCAGAAAANTTAAAAATACCTTTAATTGCATCNGGNGGAGCNGGAAAAATAGACGACTTTGTAGATGTGTTTANTCATGGTAAAGCAGANGCAGCNCTNGCAGCTAGTGTGTTTCATTTNGAAGAAATTGANATAAAAGAANTAAAAAGNACATTAATTAATAATCGTATTAAAGTAAGNATATGAAAATAGATTTTGATAAAAACAGTGTTGGATTAGTTCCAGCAATNATTCAAGACNTTGAAACTAAAAATGTTTTAATGCTTGNTTATATGAACAAAGAAGCTNTTGATTTGACTTTAGAATCNAAAAAAGTNCATTTTTTCAGCAGATCTAAAAATAGAATTTGGATGAAAGGNGAAGNAAGTGGAAATTTTTTAAATCTGATTTCTCTNAAANNAGATTGNGATAATGATTCNTTACTNTTAAAAGTAAANCCACAAGGTCCAACTTGTCATAAAGGNGATGATACATGTTGGGGAGAAAAAAATGATCAAAACTTTCTTAATANTCTTGAANAAATAATTGCAGATAGAATANNAAATCCCTCTGACAANAGCTATATTTCNAATTTATTTNAAAAGGGTATTGATAAAATTGCNCAAAAAGTAGGTGAAGAANCCACTGAAGTGATTATTGCTTCTAAAAATGAAAATNAAAAAGAACTTATATATGAATCTGCAGACTTATTGTTCCATTTCTTACTCTTACTCCAAAAAAAGAATTTNAGGTTTAAAGATGTTGTAANCGAATTAGAGCNAAGAAATAATTAATATTTATTTAACATTAGATTTAGTAACTTTTTTGNATGAAAAAAATATTAATAATTTTTACGATCCTAATGTCCTTTAATTTATCTGCTCAAGATAAATCATATTGGATGTGTTTTAATTTTTCTGTCGAAAAACAATCTGATGCTACCGATTTAGTAAGTGCAGTAGATATGTTAATGAATGCAGAAGAAATGTCACAACTACCATACACTGTTTTTTTATTTGAGATTAATTTTGCTAATTCGAAAAGTGGATTTACTCATCAACTATGTTTTTTGGCACAAAATGCTGATTATTTAAAACAATGGGGTGGTGGACCTGGTCAATTTGCTGAAAGCATGCTTACTAACAGAATTTTTGAAGATGTTGCTACACCATACTCAAGTGTATTGGCATCCCCATTAATCTTTGATAGTGAAAAAGCAGGTTCATATGCTTATGCAAATGTTTGGGAAGTCAAAGTAACAGATGTTGAAAAATTTGCAAGTTTAGCTTCAGATTTCATCGAAGCTAATTCAAATACTTTTGATGGAGTTATTGAACTACATGAAGCTATCAGCGGTGCTGAATCTGGAGTTACTCATTTTATGGTTGCTAGATCTAATAATCTCGGTGATTGGTTAAGAGGAAGAGAATCAGTATTTGCAAACCCTAAATCACAACCTTGGTTTTCAAATTCAAATAAATATTCTGAATTCTTGGGTTCATTTGCAGGAACTCGACTTAAAGTTTACCCAGCAAAACAATAACTTATATTAAACATTAACATTTAAAACCCTCATTTAATGGGGGTTTTTTTTATATTTAAACAACACTGAGATAAAATAACAACTAAATGGAAATATTGTGAAGAAGTTATTTTTACTAACCCTTATTTTTTTTACTTCAAATCTCTTCTCTCAAGGTTTAAAAACTAAAGGAAAAATTATCGTTGATAAATTTGATAATGAAGTTATACTTCAAGGTTATGCACCTGGAGGATGGCTTGTTATGGAGGGGTATATTATGCAATCAGCTGGATTAGCTGGTCCACAACATGAAATTAAAGAGAAATTAACTGAGCTCATGGGTGAAGAAAAAACTGATGAGTTTTTTCAAAAATGGAGAGACAATAANTTCACTAANCGTGATGTTGACTCATTAGCNGCNTGGGGCTTTAANAGNATAAGAATACCNATNCANTACAACNTATTTACTNTACCAATTCAGGATGAACCAGAAGCTGGAAAAGANACATGGCTTGANACTGGTTTTGATATAGTTGATAAGGTNTTAGAATGGTCTCTTCCTCATGAAATGTATGTTATTTTAGATTTACATGCTGCACCAGGCGGTCAGGGTAAAAATGCAGATATCAGTGACTATGATGACACTAAGCCATCTTTATGGGAAAGCGATGAAAATAAAAGAAAAACAGTTGCNTTNTGGACNAAAATAGCTGAAAGNTATAAGGANAANGAATGGATTGGTGGTTATGATTTAATTAATGAGACTAATTGGCCTTTGGGTCAAGCAAATAAAGATTTAAAAGATTTATTTGTTAGAATTACAGAAGGCATTAGATCAACCGGAGATCAACATATTATATACATTGAAGGAAATGATTATGCGAATAATTTTTCAGGTCTTGTTCCNCCATGGGATGATAACATNGTATATAGTTTTCATAAATACTGGAGTTCAGTTAATGCTGATGATTTAGATTGGATTTTACCTCTTCAAGAAAGATATGATATTCCTCTATGGATGGGTGAGTCTGGTGAAAATTCTAATACTTGGTATACAAAATCAATTGAACTATATCACAACAATAATATTGGTTGGAATTGGTGGGCAATGAAAAAAGTTGGAGATATTGATAGNCCCTACTCAATAAAGATGAATGATGGATATCAATCCATATTAAATTACTGGAANGGAGAAGCTAATAAACCNTCAGAAGCTGATGCTTATGAGGCAGTGATGAAACTTGCTGATGATGCCTTATCAGAAAATTGTTTATACAGAAAAGGAATAATTGATGCTCTTTTAAGACAACCTTATACAGATGAAGCTATTCCTTTCAAGGAAGCCCAAAAAATTCCCGGAGTNGTATATCTTTCAGATTATGATTTAGGTAAGAATAATATTGCATATTATGATGTTGATGTAATGTACGAAGGTGGTGATTTCCAAGCTTGGAATGCTGGTTGGCAATACAGAAATGATGGAGTTGATATTGAAACTAACTCTGACTCTGTAAATTCAAATGGTCACCACATTGGTTTTGTTAATAATGGAGAGTGGATTAGATATACAGTAGATGTATTATACCCTGGAAATTATACTTTAAAAGTAAGATTTGCAACTCAAGAAGATGGCGGTAAATTTCATTTTTCAATGAATGATCAAGATATTACTGATGTAAGGACTGAAAATAATAGTGGAGGTTGGTATAGTTTTAAAAATCACATTATTGAAAATGTTTTTTTAAATCAAGGAAAAAATTTTTTAAAAATTCATTTTAATGATGATGTTCCTTTAAATGTTAGTAGTGTTGAGTTCGAAAGAATTGGCGATGATAGTTCAATAGCTTTTAAAGCATTAAGCGGCAAAGCTAATGATGATGAAAAGTCAATTAATTTATTTCTAAATCTAAACATTGATGAGTCTACAGTTGAAAACTCTATGGATAATTTTACTTTGTATGTGAATAATGAAGAGAAAGATATTTCTTCTGTTTCTTTTTCAGATGACTTAAAGAGGACTGTAAGATTGAACCTTGAGGAAAATATCCTATATACGGATGATGTTAAACTGTCCTATAATGGTACAACAATTAAGTCTACAAATGGAAAAAGTTTAGCTTCTTTTGATAAACTTCCGATTATAAATAATCTAAATGCAAGATTTGTTGTCCCAGGTTATATTCAAGTTGAAGATTTTGTAAATATGGTTGGCTTAGGTGTTGAAGACACCTCTGATGCTGGAGGAGGAAAAAACATTGGTTACACTCACAAAGGTGATTACGCTGATTATTTGATTTATAGTAAGGTTGGTCAAAAATATTCTGTTGATTTTAGAGTAGCATCAAACGCTAACGGTGGAAAGGTTGGATTATTTCTTGGTGGAAGTACATATCAAATTGCAGAGGCTGAATTTCCTGGAACTGGTGGTTGGCAAGAATGGACAACAGTTACTGTAAATTTAGACAGACCTGTTCCTGCTGGTATTTCAACTCTAAGAATGATTGTTCTTGAAGAAGGAGAGTTTAATATGAATTGGATGAAGTTTGACTATTTTGATTCTGATTCGGATGGAGTAAAAGATAATGTCGACCAATGTCCAGCGACTTCTCCAGGTGCTGTCGTTGATGTTAACGGCTGTGAGGTCTTTAGTTTACCTAATGAGAACTTCAGGGTTGAGGTTGGCAGTGCTACGTGTATTGGTAATAGTGATGGTGTGATTAATTTAAGTGTTGAGGATGCTTCTTATGATTATACTGTTACGATTACAGGAAAAGACAATGTAACGATTACAGGAAGCTCTAAAACGGCTTCTGTGACGGGATTAGCTAAGGGAACTTATACAGTATGCTTTAGTGTAGATGGTCAGGATGATTATGAGCAGTGTTTTGAGGTCAATGTAACAGAGCCACCGGCATTGAGTGCATTTATGGATATTGATACAGATGATAGAAGAGCGAGTATAGTGATGAGTGGATCAAGCAGATATAACATAGAGATTAATGGCAAGAAGACTACGGTAGGATCTGACAGTTTTGAGACGTCATTATCTACAGGACTCAATATTATTAAGGTGTATACTGATTTAGAGTGTCAGGGATATGTAGAGAGAGAGGTATTTATCTCAGAGGATATCCATTATTATCCAAATCCTACGAGTAATGATGTGAAGGTTCATGTAGGAGGGAAGGATACTAAGGTTAAGGTGAGTGTGTTTAATGCCAGTGGAGCACTTATCTATACAAAAGAGCAGACAATCGAGGATATATCAAGAAAGACGGCGATTGATTTATCTAGACAAATACAAGGCACTTACATCGTAGTGATGGAAAGCGAAACAGTTAGACAAACTTTTAAAATTATAAGAGAATAATTAGTAAATTAGAGCTCAAATAAACTAAATGGCAAAATCACAACAAACTTTTAATAAACTAGAAAGAGAAAAGAATAAAGCAAAAAAAAGAGAAGAAAAAAGAAAAAAAATGCAAGCTCGTAAAGATGCTAGAGAACGTGGAGATTTAAAACAAGAAGAGTTTGTATACGTAGATCATTTAGGAAATTTTACAGACACACCGCCAGATCCTGCTGAAAAGGAAGAAATAAAATTAGAATCAATAAATCTAGGTGCGGCAAAAAATCAAGACTTTGATGAGAAAATTCAAGGAAAGGTAACTTTCTATGATAATGAAAAAGGTTTTGGATTTATAAAAAATATGACATCTCAAGAATCATATTTCTTTCATTTCAGTGAATGTAAGGACACGTTAGCTCAAGG
>PAEO01000012.1 GCA_002703065.1 Flavobacteriaceae bacterium
ATTGGATCACAAACATCACCAATTCCATCTTGATCAGTGTCATCTTGATTTGGATTAGGTGTCTCTGGACAGTTATCATTAAAGTTTAAAATACCATCAAGATCGTTATCATCAGAAATAACATTTAAATCAAAATTAATTTCTCTTGACTTACTTGCAGAAATAGCTTTTAAAGTTAGATTGTAGTTCCCTATTACAGTGTTATTATCAATATCAATTTCTATACTCACTTTACCGTCTTTGTTTATAATAAATGATTTTGATGGATCATAATTGATTGTAGCACCATCAGGAGCACCTTCNAATGAAAATGTAACTTCTTCATTAAATTCATTGTAAACCTTATAGTCTACTTNAATNGTCNTTTTTTCACCAATTAAAATTTCAATAAATTTTGTATTTGANCTTATTGTAAATGTTGGTTCAGAGTTTTGAAATTCACCAGAAAAAATACCAAGNCCNTAAGTTGAAATAAANACTTTATTATCNCCNTTTCTTAAGTCCATATCTGTTACCCTCAAATCTTTCATTCCAGCATTCGCTTGTCTCCAAGATGGACTATCNGAACTAAAATTATTTGTAAACCAAACTCCTAGTTCAGTNCCGATTATAACTTCATCCTCNTCAAGTGGACTTTGAAGTATATTATANACTGGTAAATCTGGAAGATTACCTTCNTTTTTNACCCAGTTTTCACCACCATCAGACGAATAAAAAATACTTTCAACACCGTAATTATAAAATGTTANAAANATGTGATTTTCATCTTTTCCAAATTCTANATCAGAAATACTTCCNACAAAATCATCACCTGAAATATTTAATTTATCTTGATTNGNNGATTTCTGAGCATTAGAAATCTTCCATAATTGACCACTTTGATTNCCTGCNTATAAATTTGATGTTGAAGTTTCAAAAGGAGATACTGTTAATGCTGTTATATCACTACCAAGATTATTTATTAAGTANGTGTCTTTGATAGACCCNTGTGATCCTGNTGNAAAATCATCCCAATTNTGGTATGCTCTNACATTNCCNCNACCAGCATTCATATAAATAACACCAAAATTTGAATCTAATGCTCCTCTGTTAATAAAATCACCTTCATTATCATCATTANTTGAAATTCTCCACCATACACTTCTGTCATTNTCAGNGTTATTCATATTTAAAACCCTAACCCCATTGTTATAAACNTAATTGTAAACTATNTATTTATTTTCNGGATTTTGTGAAAACATAGTAGNACCACCATCNCCCGATCCAAATACATTTCCAAGAGAAAANCCATTATCATTGTCTGCTTGAATTGATGTNCCATTATCTTGCATNCCACCAGCAAAAACATCTTTGTGATCAGCAATAGTTGTAAACATGTTGTATACATTCGCCCCTTGACCNTCATTNTATGATTGATCCCAAGATCCTTTTGTCTGATCAGACCCATAAACAGTTGTGGAATAATTATCAAACATTCCANNTGGAGCAACTGCTATAGAATAATATTGTGAAGTATGNAATTTATTATTTCTNGTCTCNANNATACCGGCNANCGCTGCATANGAAACACCACCATCACTACCAACAAGCATTTGNTGAGNATTATTCTTATTAAATATAACNGAATGATGGTCCGCATGANCATATTGTGCATATCTTCCATTTCTNTGAGTTAATTGTCCCCANNTATCTCCAGATGTATTNGAACTAAATAAATTTATNCCACCAACATAAGCTTTACCTTNATTAGTTGGGTGTGCNGCTAATGAAACNCTNTAATATCCTTGNCCTCTGGCAAAATCATAATCNTCNACAGATTCATCTTGATCAATTGGTTTNTCTAGNTCTGTNTGNTCTCCATCTATCCACTCTTGTATTGTTCCTTTATANAGCCTTGGAACAACTCTCCAATATCCTCCGTCAAGTTGAGGTGCAATACANAAAACTATAAGCTTATTGTCCGAAGTAAAGGTCATTTCTGTTCTTCTACCTTGATTAATTANAGTTCCATTTTGCCTCTCNACTATTATGGANTTAATAAGAGTAGCAGAACTNCCTTCTTCGTTAAATCTATATATATTTCCACCTCCTTTGGGNGGATCTGANCCCCATTGATCTCCAACTAAACTNTAGTGTGGACTAATTGTACTTGATGCCCAAACNCTNTTATCCTTATCTANCTCAATATCCATAGGTACTACAGCCAGATTNTGAANATCATTGGTTTCACTNAGAGGGGCATAAAGTTCAATTTTTGTCCAACTAATACCTGAATCAATTGATTTGTATATGGCGTCNTGACCAGAGCCTAAAATAGTACNTTGTTTATCACCTCTAGATCCTAAAATTCTATCCCATTTTCTAGATCCAGCAGCAACATAAACTTCAGAAACACCATCATTGTCTCTAACGACAACATCATTGATAAAAAACATACCCGGAANAATTGTTAANCCTGAAACTTCTACATTTGTTTTTTTAGATATTTGAACNGTTGTNNCATCTTCNTCAATAAATTCNTTAATTTTTTTTCCATCNGCAGCTCTTATGAAAACGGAAGGTATTTTTACTGATCCTATANCNCNACTNGANGCACTCATTGTTTTNAGATCNTCAGACCAATCGCTTGCACCAGTNTCNTTATTGTAAACAACTACTGCAACAGCACCAGCNGATTGNCCTTCTANTACTTTNTTAAGATAATTACATTCGCTNCCATCNAATGAACCATCTTCNACTAACANAATTTTNCCTTGAATTTCAGATGAATTTGATAAAGTTGCACAAGCATCTAAAGGANTAGCAACTATGATTTCATTCTCCAANTACTTTAGNGGCGGACCAGGAAGATTNGGTCCAAAAGAAGATTGTAAGAAGTAAATAGGATTTTCACTAGATTGNCTTGTTATNGTTAANTCATTTACGTGACTTTTGAAAACTTGTTCNGAATCAGAACTTCCTCCGAAGATNTTTTNCCAAGTTGATCCCCCATCANCTGATTTCCATAATCCATTNCCNATAGCATCNCCTCCNGNGTAAATCTCNCCTGTTCCTGCATAAAAAATATTGGTATTGTTNGGNTCATNNGTNAGAACAGAAATTGGNAAGTTTCTAGGAATACCTTCAATCATTCTCCANTCANANTCNNCATCTTCAATATTGTCATTTACAAAAATTCCACCACTAACACCTCCAGCAAAAACTCTTTTATTAGANGAATCGTTTGGATCAAACATAATTCCATTNGTTCTNCCACCAATGTTAGTAGGCCCNCTNGGAATCCANGCCATNTCNGGATTTTCNCCAGGTACTCCTTGAATTTTATTTTCTTCAATTAACCTAAGATCTTCCTGAATTTGAAATAGATTTTCAGTTTTTGGTCTTCCCAGAATAGGATCCATTGTCAACTCCCATATTCTATCATTATATGCGTTCGGTGGAAGTTGTAGTTTTTTTCTTTGACTTTTTGTAAGTTTTTTATTCTTTTTAAATGGACTTTTTTCTAGATTTTCTTTGTGTAAAGCTTTAATATAGTTGTAATCAATTTCACTAGAACTATTATTTGAATTAACAAAAATTAATATCAGTGATAAGACTATGGCAATTCTGTAAAGATTTGATTTCATCAATTACAAGTTAACTAATATTTCTTCACAAGTTTTGCAGTTTTTCTAACTGTTTTGGATTCTACTTTTATATAATACATTCCAGCTTTGAGATTTGTTGTTTCAATATTAATATCTCGTCCAGAATGGAGTTCTTTAGTTTTAGTCCAGATTAATCTTCCTGAATTATCAAACATACTTAGGTTAACATTTTTGTCATTGCCTCCAACCCATAAATTTGTATTATTAACAGCTGGATTAGGGCTAAGTAGGATATCTTCAGAGTTAAATATTGTTTCTTCATAAACACCCTGACATTCTTTATCTCCAGTAATTCTAATTACATTAAGGCCCTTACTTAAATTAAGTTTGTAATCAGACTGATCAGTTACAATTGTATTTTCATTGACCGTGATGTAATATTTATTGCTGCCATTTAATTGGAGATCAATAGAACTATTATCACGGGCAACAGAAGCTAAAACGGAAAGATCTCTAGGTTGATTAATCGTTACATTAAAGCATTGTTCAAAAGTTTCAAGAGATTCAGTGGTTAAACATACAGTGTAGGATGCTGCTTCTAATTCTTGAAGAGACCAAGTTGTTCCCTGAATCGCTTCAGGTGTATGTATAAAACCATTTGGACCTCCGGTAACTGAAACTATAAATTTAGGTTCATCTATGGATAAGCTTAAGCTTAGTATACCATTATTTGATGATCTGCATGTTTCATCAGTACTCTCAAGTGAAAATACACTTTGGCCAAAAGGTATTGGATCACAAACATCACCAATTCCATCTTGATCAGTGTCATCTTGATTTGGATTAGGTGTCTCTGGACAGTTATCATTAAAGTTTAAAATACCATCATTATCTATGTCATCTGATAAAATTTGTAATTCAAATCCAGTTTCTCTAATCTGACTATTACTTGTTGCTTTTACAACAACTGGATAACTTTTAGCTAAAGCATCTTCATCAATAGTTAGAGTTACTTCAATAATTCCGTTAGAATTAACTCTTAAAGATTTGGATGGATCATATTCAACAGTTGTATTTTCTGGTAAAGCTTCAACAGAAAAAGTAGTATCTTCATCATAACCGCCATATACCTTATAATTAATATTAAAAGATGCAGATTGGCCTTGATCAACAGTTATGAGTTTAGTGTCAGTTTCTATATTGATAACTGGCTCATTAACTGCAAAATTTCCTGAAAAAATACCAAGTCCATAAGTTGCAGCAAAAACTTTGTAATCATCACCCAGTCTTAAATCAAGATCGGTAACTCTTACATCACTCATTCCATTATTAGCTCTCATCCAAGAAGGATTATCAGAATTGAAGTTTTTAGTATACCAAACTCCTAATTCAGAACCGATTATAACTTCATCTTCAATTAATGGATTTTGCAATATAGCTCTAATAGGAATATTAGGTAAATCTCCATCTTTAGAATTCCAATTTGCACCACCATCAGAACTGTAAAATATATTTTTTACACCATAGTTGTGAAATGTAACAAATATTTCTTGATCGCTTTTACCAAACTCAATGTCAGAAATACTACCCAAGAATTCATTTCCAGTTAATCTTGTCCAACTAGCATCTGAAGTTAGAGTTGTTACTCCACCTGTAGTTGTTGAAGTATAACTATTAGAATCTTCGACTTTGAGAAGTTGACCACCTTCAGTTCCAATATATAAAGTTGAACTTGATGAGTCTGAATTGTTGTATACTGTCATTGCAGATACATTTGAGCTTAAAGCGCCATTACTTAAAATAACTTTTTGCGCATTTGTATTTCGGTCAGNGGCTTTAAAATCATCCCAGTTAACAAAAGCAGCAACTTGATTTTGACCTCCTGACTCATAGTTAGAGTAAATTACGCCATATTTTGAGTCTAAAGCCTGTACATTTATAAAATCTCCATTAGAAACATTTTCAGAATTTATTTGAAAATTTGTAGCTGGACTTGTATTTAGATTCCAAACTTCGATAGATCTGTTGTAAACATAGTTTTGAACAAAATATTTGTTATTAATATTTTGTGAAAACATTGATGCAGCACCATCTCCACCTGAAACATCGATTGCACTACTTGACATGTCACCATTATTTACTTGAAACATATTTCCATTATCTTGTAGTCCTCCTACAAAAACATCGGTTTGACCGGAAATAGTTTTGTTTCTACCTGTATTATTGGATCTGTCTCTTCCTGCAATTGATGTGCTATGACCAATAAACATATCTCTTGGAGCTACACTAACAGTATAATATTGGGATGTGTGGAAATTGTAGTTTCTAGTACTTATCGAAGCACCACCATCATTTGTAAATGTGATTCCACCATCATTTCCAAACAAAACAACATTGGGATCAGATTCTAAAAATACAGCACCATGCTGATCTGCGTGGGAATATGGTTCTTGAAATCCGCCATACCAATGACTTATTTGACCCCAAGGATTCGTAGTAGATCCCTGAGCAGTTTCACCACCTGTAGTTGTTTTAAAAATATTTATTCCTCCTACAAATAATTGATTTGGGTTAATTGGATTAGCTTCAATCACAAGGTCATAAAATGATTGACCTCTAGTAAAATCATTTGTTGATATTCCTGTGTCTTTGTCATCAGGAAGTGTAATGTTGGAAGGTTCGACAGCTCCATTCGCAGCTTTTTGAATAACGACAGGTGAACCACTTTGACCTGTTGCAGCAAGAATATAGAGAATGTTATTTTTAGTGATCTCAATTTCAGTTCTTCTTCCTTCCTCAACTTGATACTTGAGTTCAAAAGATGAAACATCGTCATTTGATAGATAAACTAATCCGCCGCCAAGACCGCTGGTGTCTCTTGTAGTTGAAAGCCATAGTTTATTGTCAGGACCTAATTCTAAATCAATTGGTTGAACTAAATTACCATCAAATTCAACATTAATTCTCGTCCATGTAGTTCCATCATCACTTGAAACAAATAACCCATAATCATCACCACCGAAAACAGTATTAGATGCATCTCTATACAAAGATGTTCCTGCAGCAATAAATATTTGTGTATTTCCATCATCGTTTCTAGTGACAACGTCATTAATGTAGTAAGTTCCAGGGACTACTGTGTTTCCTGAAGCGACATTTGTAGTTTTTTTCATGGAGATGATTGTTTCACCTTGATTTATGAGACTTTTAAATCTAAGTCCATCAACTCTTCTAATAAAAACAGCTGGAATATTTAAATCATTTGGATCTGTAGCACCAACAGCCATTCTAACTAGGCCGTCAGTCCAATTAGCTTCACCATTATTTTTGTTGTAAACTATAGCACCTACTGCTCCTGCATTTTGTACGTTCAATACTTTTACTCCAAATTCACAATCGCCTCTTTCAATTAGAGCTATTTTTCCGCTTATGTTAGATGTGATTGATGCACAAGCATTCTGAGGGCTTACAAGATCAACAACTTTTTCAAGCGGATTTTCTGTTAGAGCTTTACCAAATGATGCTGATAAAAAATCTACAGATCTTTGATCTGCGGGCTTTTTTATGTCAATCTTGTTGCCTTCACTAATAAAGGTTGTTGGATTTTCGGTATCTCCACCAAAAACTTTAAACCAGGTATCACCTCCATCTTCGGATTTCCAAAGACCATTTCCCAAAGCATCACCTGCGGTGTATGATTCACCAGTTCCAACATAAAAAACTTTTGTATTATTTGGGTCATAAACAATTGATGAAACAGCAATATTTTGTGGAATGTTTTGAGTAACAAGTTCCCATGGATTGTTTGGGTCTGAAATATTGGTGTTTTTAAATAATCCTCCACTGACTCCTCCAGTAAATACAGTTTCATTTGTACTATCATTTGGATCAAACATCATAGCTTTTGTTCTACCACCAACGTTATAAGGTCCTCTTTGAACCCATTGCATTTGTTCATTTTCACCAGGAACAGCTGATAATCTTGGAGCCATTTTTTCAGCATCAACTAGTGCTTTTCTTGTTCTGAATAGATCTTCAACTTCGGGTCTACCAGTTAATGGATTCATTGAAAGCTCCCACATCTTTTGATAATAAGCATTTGGAGGTAATTCCATTGCACGTCTTTCGCTTTTTGAAAGCTTCTTGTAATCGTTAAATGGTGAATTATCTAGAAATGATTTATGAATTTCTCTTTTTTCATCAATAGTCATTTCACAATTTTTATCAAAAAATAACGCAGTGATTGATGTAAATAATAATAGCACAATTATGTATTTTGTCCTTTTCAAAATTCTATTCTTTTTTGGACTTGGNAAAATACAAATATTATACCGAACTATTAAAAAAAACACCGAACTAAATGAACTTTAACACTTTAGACTGAAACCTTGCCTTTTATGTGTGGATGAGGCTCATAATTTATGACTTCAAAATCTTCAAACTTGAAATCAAATATTGATTCAACTTTTTTATTTATTTTGAGCTCAGGAAGAGTTCTTGGCTCTCTTTTTAACTGTAATTCAACTTGATCAAAATGATCTTTGTAAATGTGTGCGTCCCCAAAAGTGTGAACAAAATCACCTGCCTCAAGATTACAAACATGAGCAATCATTTCTGTTAGTAAAGCATAAGAAGTAATATTAAAGGGAACTCCCAAAAAAATATCTGCACTTCTTTGGTATAACTGACAACTTAATTTATTATTTGCTACATAAAATTGAAAAAATGCGTGACATGGTGGTAGGGCTGCCTTACCTAATTTCACATTTTCACTAAACGTTTTAGCTGTATCTGGTAAAACACTTGGATTCCAAGCTGATATCAGCATTCTTCTACTGTCAGGGTTATTTTTAATTGTATCAATTAATTCCGAAATCTGATCGATATTATCATTATTCCAATTCCTCCACTGAAATCCATACACTGGACCAAGATCACCATTTTCATTCGCCCAGGCATCCCATATTTTAACCCCATTTTCTTTCAAATAACCAATATTAGTTTCACCTTTTAAAAACCATAGAAGCTCATAAATTATTGATTTTAAGTGAAGTTTTTTAGTAGTAACTAAGGGGAACCCCTTTTGTAAATCAAATCTCATTTGATAGCCAAAAACACTTTTTGTTCCTGTACCTGTTCTGTCAGATTTTTCTGTTCCATTTTCAAGCACATGCTTCACTAAATCATGGTATTGTTTCATTGATATAAAAGTATGAATTAAGAACTGTTTAAGTGTTTAATAAACTCAAAAGATATTAACCAATTAACATTCCTGCAATTGATGCAGAAAGAAGAGAGGCTAATGCACCTCCAATTAGTGCCTTAATTCCAAATTTTGCTAAATTTTTTCTTTGATTTGGAGCCAAAGCACCAATACCTCCAATTTGAATTCCAATTGATGAAAAGTTAGCAAAACCGCATAGCATATATGTTGCCATTATTAGTGATTTCTCGTAAGTTAATTTTATCTCGCTTGATATCATTTGGAAGTCAGAAAGTTGCATGTAGGCGATAAACTCATTAACCGATAATTTAATTCCTAGCAATTGTCCCATAGGGATGATATCTAAAGTTGATACTCCAATTAACCACATGAGTGGTGAGAAAACTATTCCCATAATAGCTTCAAGTGAAAGTTTATCGTATATACTATTCTCAGCTAGCAAGTCATTAATTGTGGTTAAATCTCCAAANAAAAAAAGTAAATGATTAACCATGGCAATTAATGCAATAAATACTAATACCATTGCTCCAATATTAACAGCTAGTTTAATTCCTTCAATTGTTCCATTAGAAATTGCATCGAGAATGTTTGATCCAGCATCGTATTCAGAAATATTTACATCACTATTTATTTCTTCATTTTGGGGCATTAGTATTTTAGAAATTAAAATTGCTCCAGGAGCTGCCATTACAGAGGCAGTCAATAAGTGTTTAGCAAATTGAATTTGTTTTTCAGGATCATCTCCACCTAAAAATGCTATGTAGGCAGCTAGTACACCTCCTGCCACAGTTGCCATTCCTCCAACCATAACTAAAAGTATTTCTGACTTATTCATTTTTGGTAGATATGCTTTTATCAGCAAGGGTGCTTCAGTTTGACCCAGAAATATATTTCCAATGACAGAAAGACTTTCTGAACCAGAAATTTTTAAAATCTTTGTGTAAAGTTTTGCAAAAAAACTGACTACTTTTTGAATTATTCCAAAATAAAATAATAAAGATGTTATTGATGAGAAGAAAATTACAGTTGGTAAAATTTCAAAAGCCCATATATAGCTTGTGATTTTTGGCTTCAATAAGTCACCAAAGACAAAAATAGTTCCCTCTCTGGTAAAATCAATGAGCTTAACAAAAACGGAACCCGCTTTTTCAAAAATAAGTTGAACAAAAGGAACTTTAAGAATTAAAATCCCTAATAAAATTTGACTTAAAAGAGCATAGAAAACTGTTTTCCAAGCTATTTTCTTTTTGTTACTACTAAATAAAAAAGCTATTGATAGAATTGTAATTATACCAACAAAACCTCTAAATAAACTTTCAATAGTTAAACCTTCACTTAGAATTAATTCACTATTTATTATGTAATTCATTTATTTTCTTTGGTTAATTTCATCTCTTAACTTAGCTGCCAACTCATAATCTTCATTTTCAATAGCATCAGAGATTTTCTTATTTAATTGCTTCAATGTAAGAGTCTTGTATTCATCTGGCAAAAGGTTTTCTGCATTTTCACCATCAATTTCATTCTTTAAAATTATTCCAGCATTTTGTAGAATTTTTGAATAGGTATATATAGGAGAATCGAATCTTATTGCCAATGCAACAGCATCAGAAGTTCTGGCATCAATAATTTCTTCTACTTTATTTTGCTCACAAATAAGACTGGAATAAAAAATTCCATCAATCAATTTATTTATTATTACCTTTTTTATTTTAATGTCAAAATTCTGAGCAAAATTTTTGAATAAGTCATGTGTTAAGGGTCGAGGAGGTTCAATATTTTTTTCTAATGAAATTGCTATTGATTGAGCTTCAAAGCCTCCGATGACAATGGGGAGTTTTCTATCTCCGTCAACTTCCTCAAGAATCAAAGCGTATGCTCCATTTTGAGATTGACTGTGTGAAATTCTGTTTACTTTTAATTGAATAAGATCCATCCTGATTTCTATTTAAAGATAGAAATTTAGTTGTTTTCAGCTTTGAAAGCTATAAGTTTTTCGTTCAACCTTGGAACTACATCAAATGCATCACCCAAAATTCCATAATCTGCAGCTTTAAAAAATGGAGCATCGGGATCAGTATTTATAACAAGTTTGATCTTTGAAGAACTAACACCGGCAAGGTGTTGTATTGCTCCTGAAATACCAATTGCTATGTATAAATTTGTAGAAACAGGTTTTCCAGTTTGTCCAACGTGTTCACTGTGCGGTCTCCAACCAAGGTCTGAAACTGGTTTTGAACATGCAGTAGCTGCACCAAGAGTTTTAGCAAGATCTTCAATTATTCCCCAGTGCTGAGGTCCTTTTAGACCGCGTCCTGCAGAAACTACGATGTCAGCGTCAGCAATTGAAATTTTATTTTCAGACATCTCAATTGAATCAACTCTAAGCTTTGTTTTTTTAATGGAGAGATCTTGTTCAGTTATTTTGGGACTAGATTTTTTTTCAATTGTTCCAAAAGAATTCGTAGCTAATCCAATAATTTTTCTTTCAGCATTTATAGAGGATTCGCTGAACGCTTTGTTTGAAAATGTTGATCTTTTAACAATAAATGGATTAAGTTCACTAGGTAAGCTGACAACATTAGATAAATATCCTGCATCAAACTTAATAGCAAGAGAAGGAGCTAAATATTTACAGTTACTACTACCACCCAATATAATTATTTTGGAATTTATTTTATTTGCGACTTGATTGATTGCATCTGCATATTCTCTAGCTTTAAATTCAATCAAATCTTCATTTCTTACATTAATAATTTTATCTGCTCCATAAAGACTTGCATCATTAGCATCATCTACATTAAAACACAATACAGTTAATTCGATTGAAAGATTATCAGCTAACGATCTTGCATAAGAAATAACCTCAAATGAATTTTTTTTCATTTTTCCTTCATTGGACTCTACAAATGCTAATATGCTCATCTATATTATTTTTTCTTCTGAATGTAATATTTCAATAAGTTCATCCAAGTTTTCATGATTTATCATTCTAACCTCACCTTTTTCTTCAGGCTTTGTATATTTTAAGGTTGAAGTGTAAGATGAAAAACTTTCAGGTTCAATGACCTCAAATGGTTTTTGTCTAGCTTGCATAATCCCTCTCATGTTAGGAATCTTTAAGTCACTCTCCTCAACTAGGCCTTTTTGACTTCCAATTATTAGAGGTAAGTCGCAAGAAACGTTTTCTATTCCACCCTCAATTTCTCTACAAGCTGTTGCTTTAAAGTTCTCAATTTCGAGTTTTACACAATTTGTTACAAAGTCAATATTTGTTAATTCTCCAATTAGACCGGGAACCATACAACCATTGTAATCAATAGACTCTCTTCCAGCAATAATTAAATCATAGTCATTTTTTAAAATATGATTTGAAATCAGTTTAGCAACACGAAAACTATCTTTTGGGTCTTCATCTATTCTATACGCTCTGTCAGCACCAATTGCTAAAGCTTTTCTAAGTATAGGTTCATTTGATTGAGTGCCTACATTTATTATGTCAATTGAGGATCCGTCCTTTTCTTTAATCCACATTGCTCGCGTTAATCCAAACTCATCATTTGGGTTGATAACATACTGAACTCCATCCTTACTGAATTCTTTATTATGATCAATAAAATTAATTTTTGATGTGGTATCAGGAACACAACTAATACAAACTAATATCTTCATTATTCTACTTCAAAGATATTAAATTCAATTTACTATGCATGCATAGTAATTAAAAAAAAGTGTTAAAAAAGATTAAATGTTTTTTATTGTTATTTTTACACAAAATTATTTATGAGAACTATTCAGTTTAGAGAGGCAGTNTGTGAAGCAATGTCTGAGGAAATGAGAAGNGATGAAAGTATTTACTTAATGGGTGAAGAAGTTGCTGAATACAACGGTGCATACAAAGCCTCTAAAGGCATGCTAGATGAATTTGGTGAAAAAAGAGTTATTGATACGCCAATTTCTGAGTTGGGTTTTGCTGGAATAGGAGTTGGTTCAACTATGACTGGTAACAGACCAATTATTGAATTTATGACTTTTAATTTTGCATTAGTTGGAATAGATCAAATAGTAAATAATGCTGCTAAAATTAGACAAATGTCTGGAGGACAGTTTCCTTGTCCAATTGTTTTTAGGGGACCAACTGCATCTGCTGGTCAACTAGCTGCAACACATTCACAAGCTTTTGAGAGCTGGTATGCTAATTGTCCTGGTTTGAAAGTAATTGTTCCATCAAATCCATATGATGCTAAAGGTTTGTTAAAATCTGCTATAAGAGACAATGATCCAGTAATTTTTATGGAATCTGAACAGATGTATGGCGATAAGGGTGAAGTTCCTGAAGAAGAATATCTTATTCCGATTGGTAAGGCTGATGTTAAGAAAACAGGTAAAGATGTGACTGTCGTATCTTTTGGTAAAATAATTAAAGAAGTCTATGCAGCAGATGAAAAATTAAAAGAAAATGGAATAGATATTGAAATAATTGATATTATGACTGTAAGACCTTTGGATTTTCATACCATTATTGAGTCAGTTAAAAAAACTAACAGGTTAGTTATCGTTGAAGAAGCATGGCCTTTTGGAAATGTCTCAACTGAAATTACATATCAAGTTCAAGACCAAGCCTTCGATTACTTAGATGCGCCTGTTGTTAAAGTAAATACTGCTGATACTCCTGCACCATATAGTCCTGTACTATTAAAAGAATGGCTACCAAATCATGAAGACGTAATTAATGCAGTTAACAAAGTGCTTTATAAGTAAAAAATTTTATTTTTGAAATCTTAAAAAAATACTATGAATTTTAATCCAGTTTTTATTCCAATTGCCCTATCAATTTTAGGTCTGATTTACATGTATGTCAAAGCTCAATGGGTAAAAAAACAAGACCCAGGTAATGAAAAAATGGTAGGCATTAGCTCTGCTATTAAAAATGGTGCATTAGCATTTTTAAATGCTGAATACAAATTATTATTCTTTTTCGTTATTGGTGCATCCTTAGCATTGTTCTATATATCAACTCAAGTTGAAACAACAAGCTGGTTAATAATTCCAGCCTTCATAGTTGGTGCTGTATTTTCAGGGTTAGCTGGAAATATTGGAATGAGAATAGCAACTGATGCAAATTCTAGAACTACACAAGCTGCTAGAACAAGTTTGCCTAAGGCTCTCAATGTAGCTTTTGGTGGAGGAACTGTCATGGGACTTGGTGTTGCTGGCTTAGCTGTATTTGGGCTGAGTATCTTCTTTTTATTTTTTGTTAATTACTTTATTACTGACGGAGGAAATTTTTATACTGAAATGACAATTGTATTAGAAGCTTTAGCAGGTTTTTCACTTGGAGCTGAATCAATTGCTTTATTTGCAAGAGTTGGAGGAGGAATTTACACTAAAGCTGCTGATGTAGGAGCTGACTTAGTTGGTAAAGTTGAAGCTGGTATACCGGAAGATGATCCTAGAAACCCAGCAACTATAGCTGATAATGTTGGTGATAATGTTGGTGATGTTGCAGGAATGGGTGCTGATTTATTTGGTAGCTACGTAGCGACAGTTTTAGCATCTATGGTTTTGGGTAATTATATAATTAGGGATATGTCTGATTATGGAGCAAGTCAATATACCGATGCTTTTAGTGGAATGGGTCCAATACTATTACCTTTATTCATAGCTGGTGTTGGTATCATAGCGTCTATAATTGGAACACTATTTATAAAAATTAAAAATAATGATGCTAAAGAAGCACAGGTTCAAGCATCATTGAATACTGGTAATTTGATATCAATTTTAATAACACTAGGAGCGTGCTGGGTTTTGATTGACTGGTTACTTCCTGAAACAATTAATGGAATGAAGTTTTTTGGCGAAGGTACTAAAGACATACCAAGCCAAAATATATTTTTTTCTACAATAGTTGGATTAGCTGTTGGATATTTGATTTCATATTTTACTGAGTATTATACTGCTCTCGGAAAAAAACCAGTTTTAAACATTGTTAGAAACTCTTCAACTGGTGCTGCAACTAACATAATTGCTGGTCTTGCTACTGGAATGAAATCTACTTTTTCTTCTGTTATACTATTTGCTTTAGCAATATGGGGATCATATGTACTAGGAGGTTTTTATGGTGTTTCAATTGCAGCATCTGCAATGATGGCAACTACAGCAATGCAATTAGCTATTGATGCTTTTGGACCTATTTCCGATAATGCTGGTGGAGTTGCCGAAATGAGTGAACTACCTAAAGAAGTAAGAGAAAGAACAGATATTTTAGATTCTGTTGGAAATACAACTGCTGCAACTGGAAAAGGTTTTGCAATTGCATCCGCTGCATTGACAGCCCTAGCATTATTTGCTGCTTACGTTACTTTCACTGGAATTGATGGTATTAATATCTTTAAAGCAGATGTTTTAGCTGCTTTATTTATTGGTGGAATGATTCCTGTTATCTTTTCTGCTTTAGCTATGGAATCTGTTGGTAAAGCAGCAATGAAAATGGTTGAAGAAGTTAGAAGACAGTTTAGAGAAATCCCTGGAATTCTTGAAGGTAAAGCTAAGCCTGATTATGAAAAATGTGTTGAAATATCCACAAATGCAGCTCTAAAAGAAATGCTTTTGCCAGGATTGATAACCATTATAACACCTGTATTAATTGGATTCGTAATTGGACCTGAAGCTCTTGGAAGTTATATGGCTGGTGTAGCTGTATCTGGTGTTTTATGGGCTATTTTCCAGAACAATGCTGGAGGAGCCTGGGATAATGCTAAAAAATCTTTTGAAGCTGGAGTTGAAATTAATGGTAAGATTGAAAAGAAAGGCTCTGATGCACACAAAGCTGCTGTTACTGGTGATACTGTCGGCGATCCGTTTAAAGATACTTCAGGACCTTCAATGAATATATTAATTAAACTTACATGTCTAGTTGGTCTTGTAATAGCTCCTATATTAGGTGGTCACGGAAGTGAAGAACACACTATACTTGATGAAAAAGTTGAGACTGAAGTTGTGTTAGAGGTTAATACCTTAGATGACCAAAACAGTTATCTAACTCTAACGACTACTGAAAAAGTTTTAGATCAAGTAACAGAAAAAATTGAAAAATGTTCAGGCTCTAAAGAAGAAATCTTATTAAAATTAGCTGAGATTGAATCTGAAAATATTGATATTGACAAAATGATTGTAACAAAAAGTTAGTTACGATTTTAGCTTTTCGTCAATAAGTTTTGTAATAACATTGAAGTCATCTGGATCTTTTACAAAATCAATATCATCAACTTCTATTACAAGTAAATTACTTTTATCGTAGCTCTGAATCCAAGCTTCATATCTTTCATTCAATCTGCTTAAGTATTCAATACTAATAGTATTTTCATAATCTCTTCCTCTTTTATGAATTTGATCTACGAGATTAGGAATTCCACTTCTCAAATATATCAGAAGGTCAGGGTCCTTTACAAAAGAATTAAGTGTGTTGAAAATCGATTTATAATTTTCATAATCCCTATTGGTCATTAAACCCATTGCTTGAAGATTAGGAGCAAAAATGAAAGCATCTTCGTATATGGTTCTATCTTGAATTGTATCTTTCTCTTTTTTTGAACATTCAAGCATTTGATTAAATCTACTATTTAAAAAATAAATTTGTAAGTTAAATGACCATCTCTCCATTCTCTCATAAAAATCATCTAGGTAAGGATTTTTTAAAACATCCTCAAAATGTGGCTCCCAACCGTAATGCTTTGATAACATTTCAGTTAGGGTAGTTTTTCCTGCTCCAATATTTCCGGCAATAGCTATATGCATGGTTTTTGATTCATTCCTAAAATAATATTTAATTTGAACAAATTTTAAAAAAGATTAAACTTTTTTTATAATCATTTGTCTTAAAAACAAGAATACCAAAATGAAAAAACTATTAACCTTAATTATATTAATCTCAAGCTTTTCATTTGCACAAGATTTTCAAGGAAAAGCCTTCTACATGTCAAAATTATCTGTTGACAAGTCGTGGATGGATAATCCCCGTTTTGCAAGTAGAAAAGCATATCTAAATGATATGATAAAAAAGAATACTGAAAAAAATTATGTTTTAGCATTTAACTCTACAGAGTCTTTCTACACCGAGCAGGAAAAAATTGATGTTGGTGAAGGTGGAGGATATAACTGGATGGCTACATACATGGGTAATAACATTGGTAAACTTTATAAAAATTTACAAGATAAAGTTAGTATAAATGAAACTGAAATGATGGGTAAATTTTTTCTTATTACTGATCCTATAGAAAATAAAAAGTGGAAGATGACTGGAGAGACAAAAAAAATAGGACAATATACTTGCTACAAAGCCACATACGAAAAAGAAGTTACCGAAAGGGCATTTAGTTTTGGATCACAGAATCAGAACCAAAACAATATGGAAACAAAAACTGTTGAAGTTATTGCCTGGTTTACACCAGAAATTCCTGTTTCTACAGGCCCATCTTGGTATCAAGGGTTGCCTGGATTAATTCTTGAGGTAAGTGACGATAAAACAACTATTCTTTGTACAAAAATTGTATTAAATCCAGATGAAAAATCAAAGATAAAAAGACCTAAAAAAGGGAAGACAATTTCAAATTCTGATTTTGTTGTTCTACAAGACCAAAAAAGACAAGAAGCTCGTGAAATGTGGCAAAGGGGGCAAAGAAGAGGTTCTTGGAGATAAACATACATGAAAAAAATTATACAACTACTATTCATTTTACCAACAGTTTTATTTGCTCAGTCGAGTTTAAGTGGTAAAATAACTGATGTTGATGGCTATCCAATTATGGGAGCGAATGTCATAGCTGTAAATTCTGAAACACAGGTATTAGATGGTTTTGGTATTTCAAATGAAAATGGTTTGTACTCAATTAACTTGAAAAATGGAACGGAATTTAATATTAAAGTCACTTTTATTGGATTCAGTCCTAATGAGTTTATTATTACCCTAATGGATGATACAAGTAAAAATTTTGTTTTAGAAGAGCAAGCTGAGGCCCTTGATGAAGTAGAGCTTGTGTATGAGATGCCAGTTGAAATTAAAGGTGATACTATTGTGTACAGTGCAGATGCTTTTAACACTGGTACTGAAAAAAAATTAGCAGACGTTTTAAAAAATATGCCAGGAATCGAAGTAAATGATGATGGTGAAATTGAAGTTGAAGGACAAGTGGTCAGAAAAATACAAATTGAGGGTAAAGATTTTTTTGATGGAGACACCAAGCTTGCTTCACAAAATTTACCAGCAAAAGCTGTTGGTAAAGTTGAGGTTCTAAGAAATTTTACTGAAAATAATCAGTTAAGAAACGTTACTAATAACGAAGATAATTTTGCTTTAAATATTAGGCTAAAAGAAGGCCAAGATAAATTTTGGTTTGGTGAAATACAAGCTGGAACCGGACCTGATGACATTCATTTGTTAGCTCCAAAAATCTTTTACTATTCAAAGAATTTCAATATGTCGGTTCTCGCCAATTCTAATGATGTTGGACAGCCCCCACTTTCAAGGAGAGATTTTTATAGATTTGGTGGAGGTTTTAGAAATCTAAATTCTGGAACTTCGATTAACATATCCTCAGATTTTGGTGGAATCGGTAGTTTGCAAAATAATAGAGCTAAAAAAATTGAATCTGAACTCTTAGCTACAAACTTTACTATATCTAATGATAAAGGTCTCAATATAAGTGGTTTTAGTATNTTNTCATCNAANATTAATGAGTTAGAAGAATCNATCACTAGGANCTATTTTAACAATGGNATTGTTGAAAATNCGGGNAATAATGTTCTACAAAANAATGAACTTGAGCTTTANAAGTTTTCGGTTGAATATGAACCGTCGGATGTGCTNCAGATGGAATACAATATCCTTCTTAATCAAAGCGATCAAAATGAAGTAACTGATTTNACNTCAATTTACGNTAGACAGGGTAACAGAGTNAACGAAAATTTAAAAATTACTAATATTCAAACACCATATTCACTGAATCAGGAATTCAAATTATATTANACNGCNGGAGAGAAAAATATATTTTCAATTGAGGCTCAACACCTTGATCAAGAAGAGGATCCAATNGGGAATGTNATNCGTGAATTTAATCCATTTTTAAATTTGTTTNANTTCAACACTGATCAAAATGGNTNTNATATCTCNCAAAANNGAAATGTTAATACNCAAAAATTAGAAGCAAAATTTGATTACTATTATTTAATTAATGATCAATCAAATATCAACNTTACTTTTGGAGTCACCGATGTAAANCAAAAATATGCNTCTAATTTCTTTCAAACCCTTGNTAATGGTAGTTNTNTAAATTTTACAGATCCATCATATGTTAATGATGTTGATTTTGATTTTAATGANACGTATATATCNNTTAANTATAGATTAAAGACTGGAATNTTTACCATTGACCCNGGTNTAACTTTNCATTCNTATAAATCAAGTAATAANCAGTATAGTGATTATTTTNAAACNAAAACATCTGATATTAGACCTGANTTCAGANTNAATATTCAGTTTAAACAAAGTGAGAGCTTAAGACTTACATANAGAGAAACAACTCAGTTCACNGATGTCAACAACCTNTCNAGAGCATATGTTTTTAATAATTATAACAGTATTTTTCNGGGAGAACCAGAGCTTGAAGCAGNTAGAGTTATAAATTATAATTTAAACTACAGAAGTATTAACCAATTTACTTTNACTAATGTTTTTGCTGGTGCTAACTATTCNAAAAGATCAAANTCTATTCAGTCAAGAACCAATCTTGTTGGAATTAATTCTGTAAGAAAGCCTACTAATTCTACTTTTCCAGTAGAATCTTACTCNGTAAATGCGAGAATTGATAAAAGAACAAAAAATCTCAGAGCAAACTTAGGTTTTAGACTCAACTTTAGTGAGTTTAGTAATGTTATTAATGANAGGATTACTAANTCTGAAAGTTTTGGTCAGAATTATAATGTTAGTTTGGCAACTAACTTTAGAGATAANCCTAANATTGAAGTTGGTTACAAGTATAACGTTAATAAATACACCAATAACGATATTGAAAATATTTTCTATCAAGAATCNCCATATGTTGAGNTTGATGCTTATTTTGGAAAAGGNTTTGTNTTTCGNACAGAGTACAGCTANAACTATTANAAGAACCAAGATCAAACTTTAAATAACTTTAGGTTNTGGGATGCAGATCTTTCATATGAAAAAGAGGGCTCTAAATGGGAGTATAGTGTTGGGGTAACAAATATNTTAAATGATCAATCGATTAATAGAGATTCTGCAAATCAGTTATCATCTCANACNAGGATGTATATGATTCAACCTAGATATGTTTTATTTAAANTAAAATATGATCTNACNGCATTNGGAGGAGGTTCNAAAAAAGATGATTCATCTAAAGATAAATCAANNTCAANACCNAGAGGAAANGCNGGCGGAGGNAAATTAAAATAGGAATTAGTAATTTTGAGTGTGTTTAAAAAACCACTTGNNTTAATTNTTTTAANTTTNTTTTTTAATTCACTCAATTCTCAGTCTGGTTTAGAATCAATTCTAATNGCAGCTGAGCAAGATTCAAAAAANATTTTTCANGGTTATTTACAGCCAGCNCTNAAGAGNTCTATATATTTAATGAANTCTGGGTGGTATACAACTGCAAANGTTCATAANAAATTAGGATTTGATTTNACTATNTCTCTTAANTCTGCNATNATTCCAAGTTCAGTTGAAACATTTGATATNTCNAACCTAGANATGATTACATCTGATTCTTCATCNATTTCNACTATTTTTGGNAANAGTGAATCTACNNGAGTTNTATGTTNATATTCCNTCNGATGGNTTNAGACNTGAGATTTCAACTTCATTTTTTTCNCCTAAAGGAATAAAAGAAAAGNTACCATTGGGAATGGTTTCCTCACCNGTNNTTCAAGCGAGTGTTGGATTACCTCTTAAGTCAGAGNTAACTNTAAGNTACTTNCCTGAGTANAGNAGNAATAATATTTACTTTTCAAANTATGGTATTGGATTTAAACATGATTTNTNACAATATNTTAGTTTTTTAAAACGNATACCNACNTTAAATGTTTCTGCNTTTGCTGCNTATTCAAAAATGAATATNGATTATGATATTCAATCCTCTGGTACTTTTTCAGGTACNAATCAAATGGCAAACTTNAATATTTCAAATTANAANCTTCAAATATTAAGNTCTATAAATNTTTCAATTTTTGAAATATATTCTGGAATNGGAGTNAATGGAGGTGATTCAAGTTTTAAAATTATTGGNGATTATGAAATTGAATATAATNTNAGGGACTCNGATATTCCATATNTNGTGAATTTGAATGATCCAATTGATATAAATTANTCNATTCATGAATTNTCAAAAAATATTGGAATTAAATTTAANTTTCTNTTTCTTCATGCTTTTGTTGATTANACTTTTCANGAATTTGATGTTGTAACAGCNGGTGTNTCACTTAACNTTAGGTAGTGAAAANTGGCTTAATANATAGTTAATTTTGTTTTTTAAATTAAGTNANGTANTTTTGTNNTATGATTAANAGATACAGCAATAANTTTTATTTCTTCTTTTACTATTTATATAAAAGCAGGATTTTTTGTTAGTATNANTAAATAAAATTTACAAAAAGTCCTGATTTTCAGGACTTTTTTTTTGATTATGAAAATAGCTATTCAAGGAATATTAGGGTCATATCATGANGANGTAGCAAAGNTGNGTTTTGGTGATNATTNAAATATTATAGAATGTTTATCTTTTGANNCTCTGGTTGATTCAGTAAAAAATGAAGTTGCTGATATTGGANTCATGGCCATTGAAAATTCCATTGCTGGATCAATAATTCCTAATTATTCACTAATTGACAATTATGATTTGTCGATTATTGGAGAGTATTATATAAGTATTAATCATCAGCTAATGGCATTGCCAGGNATTGATTTTAGTTNTATCGAAACAATTTCTTCACATCCAATGGCTTTATTACAATGTAAAGATTTCTTAAAAACAACNGATAAAACTATAATTGAGAGCAAAGATACTGCAGAAGTTGCAAGAATGATTTCTGATGAAAAAATATCTACGACNGCNGCAATTGCAAGCCCGAAGGCAGCTGAAATTTATGGATTAGATATTTTGATGAGTAATATTCAAACNATNAGTAANAATGAAACTAGATTTGTTTTTATTTCTAANAATGNNAATAAAGATTTTCAGGATCTNAATAAAGCTTCATTAAAAATNATTTTAAGTCATGAAAGTGGAAGTTTAGCTAAAATTTTGAACATCTTTAATGACTACAATATNAATCTCACAAAAGTTCAATCAATTCCTGTNATTAAAACNCCATGGAAATATTCTTTTTTTATTGATCTTACTTTCAATAAAAGTGATGCTTTTATNAAAGCAATTGAGCTTNTAAAAAGAAATTCTGAATTTTTAAAAATTTTTGGTATNTATAANAGTTTTAAAAAATGAATAAAGGAGCAGAAAGATTAAAATATATAGAAGAGTATTATTTCTCAAAGAAATTAAGAGAAGTAAAAGATCTTATAAATAATGGTGCTCCAATTATCAATATGGGAATAGGNAGTCCAGATTTAGATCCNCCTATTANTGTANTTAATTCAATTAAAGANTCNTTAAAACANAAGAATGCTCATCAATATCAAAGCTANAAGGGNATTAATGATTTAAGATTAGAAATTTCAAATTTCTACTCAAGATTTTANAATATAAAATTAAATGCTGATGAAAATATACTTCCNCTACTTGGATCTAAAGAAGGTATAATGCATATTTCACTCGCATTTTTAAATCCTGGAGATGAGGTTTTAATTCCAGATCCAGGATATCCTACTTATAGNTCTGTGACAAAAATAGTTGGTGCAACCCCNCGNTATTACAATTTANACTCAAAAAATAATTGGTATCCTGATATTGATANTTTGCAGAGCTCAGATATATCAAAAGTNAAATTGATGTGGATTAATTACCCGCACATGCCAACAGGAACACCAGCNGAAATTAGTANGNTAGAGGATATTGTTTCNTTTACTCAAAANAATAATATCATTTTAGTNAATGATAATCCNTANAGTCAAATTCTTAATGATAATCCAGTAAGTATTTTAAATATAAATAACTCATTTANAAACTGTTTNGAGTTNAACTCTCTNAGTAAAATGTTTAATATGNCTGGTTGGAGAGTTGGAATGGTATTAGGTTCAAAGGAACATATTGATAATATTTTAAAAATCAAATCTAATATGGANTCCGGAATGTTTTATGGAGTTCAAGTTGGTGCAATTAATGCNCTAAAATCANATAAAGATTGGTTTTATAATCTTAACAATATTTATAAAAAAAGAAGAGAAATTATTTATAAAATATGTGATAAGCTCAATTTAGAATATCGAAATNATTCAGTTGGAATGTTTGTTTGGGCTAAAATTAAAAATGAANCATCNTCTNAAAAATTAAGTGATTTCCTGTTATATAAAAAAAATATTTTTGTAGCTCCAGGNTTNATTTTTGGTANAAANGGTGAAGGTTATGTAAGATTTTCACTNTGTATTAATNAAGCTCAAATAAACNAAGCACTTAAAAGATTAACATGAAGATAGGAATAATAGGTCTTGGNTTAATGGGAGGATCCTTTTCAATTGAAATNAGNAGACTTTTTCCAAATTCATTAATTCTNGGAAACGATATNTCTCAAANAAATATAAAATCAGCAAAAAGATTAGANCTNATNGATGATNTTTTTGAANTTAATAATTTGTCTGGATTNGATATTNTTTTAATTTCTGTTCCAGTTGATATCTCNCTTAAAATTNTAAATAGNGTTTTAGATCANGTTNCAGANNATACGNTAGTTCTTGATGTTGGATCTACTAAGTTGCCAATATGTNATGAAGTTCAGAATCATNCTAATAGNNAAAATTTTTTAGCAATGCATCCAATTTCTGGAACTGAAAACAGTGGNCCAGATGCTTCAGTNAAAGGTTTGTATACGGGNATTACTAATATTGTTTGTGAAAAAGAAAAAACAGGATTAAAACAATNNNNGTTGGCATTATCTATTTTTCAAAAATTAGAAATGAAAATNATNTATATGNATCCTAAAGTTCATGATCAGCATATTNCATATGTATCGCACTTATCACATNTTACATCATTTATATTGGCAAAAACAGTTATTGAGAAAGAAATTGATGAAAAAAATATTTTNGATCTTGCAGGNAGTGGATTNGAATCAACTGTGAGNTTAGCCAAAAGTTCACCTGAAATGTGGTCTCCAATTTTTATACAAAATAAANNTTATATNNTTGAAGCTTTATCTGANTACATAGATAATTTAGAGGTTCTAAAANAAATGATATTAAAAAATGAAAANGAANTNATAATAAACGATTTAAATAATATAAATAGAATTAAGGAAATTTTATCNGGAATTAATAATAAAAGAAAATGAAAAACAACAAGAATTTAAGATTATGGTTAGATGATTTTAATTTATCTCATCCANTAGTNATCGCNGGNCCATGCAGTGCTGAGACTGAAGANCAAATGCTAAACATTGCNAATCAGTTGAAAGATACTGATGTTTCNGTTTTTAGAGCNGGAATATGGAAGCCTAGAACACGCCCAGGAATGTTTGAGGGTGTCGGTGCAATNGGATTAAAATGGTTAAAAAGAGTAAAAGATGAGACAGGTCTATTAACTTCAACNGAAGTTGCAAATGCNAATCATGTTAATCTAGCATTAGAAAATGATGTAGATATTTTATGGATTGGAGCNAGATCAGCTGTNAGTCCATTTATAGTACAAGAAATTGCAGACTCTTTAAGAGGAACTGACAAGATAGTTCTTCTTAAAAATCCCGTGAACCCTGACCTTTCTCTTTGGTTTGGTGGAGTTGAAAGGTTATATAGCGCTGATATAAAAAAAATAGGAGTAATTCANAGAGGTTTTTCAACTTCCTCAAAATCTAANTTTAGAAATAATCCTGAGTGGCAAATANCTATTGAGTTTCAGAANANATTTNCAGATATTCCACTNATTTGTGATCCTTCACATATNTGTGGTAGAAGAGATTTAATTCATGATGTTTCTCANAANTCATTGGATTTAAATTTTGANGGATTGATGATTGAAACTCATGTTGATCCAGATANTGCTTGGAGTGATGCTGCNCAACAAATCACACCATCAACACTAATTCAATTNATGAAAGAATTAAAAATNAGAAGAGGTAATTTTCAAGAAGAGGATTATATNAAGAAGCTTTCAAAGTATAGAGNAAAGATTGATATGATTGATAATGATCTAGTTGAAATTTTAGGAAAAAGAATGAATCTTTCTGATAAAATTGGAAAACTTAAAAAGGATAAAAATGTTGCTGTTTTACAATCAAAAAGATGGAANGAAATTTTGGGTAAAATGATTNTAGAGGGAAAAGATAATGGCTTAAGTGAAGAGTTTGTNTTANAAATTTTTAAAGCAATNCATCAAGAATCAATCAATCATCAAAATAAGATTTTGAAAAATTAATGANAGGTCACATTTATAAATCTACAGGNAGTTGGTATNCTGNNAAAATTGATNCNGNNAAATTTATTGAATGTAGNCTTTCAGGNAGGTTNAGAGTTGATGGAATTAAATCAACGAATCCTGTNTGTGTTGGAGATTATGTNTTAATTGAAAAAAGAGTTGATTCGTATNTTNTTAAAAAACTTTTAGAAAGAAAAAACNTTATAATTAGAAAATCAGTAAAACTCTCAAAACAATANCANATAATTGCATCNAATATTGATATTTGTTTTTTACTAGTNACTCCNAANAATCCAGTAACATCAACAATGTTTATNGATAGATTTTTAGCATCAACTCTCTCNTATGGAATTGAAACTGTTATAGTTTTTAANAAGATTGATCAATATGATAAAGAATCAATNAATCAAAAAAATGAAANNGANNATATTTATAAAAAAGCTGGATATAAAACAATTTCAATTTCAGCTTTANAAAAAANTAATCTTTCAGATTTATTAAAGCTTATGCAAAACAAAGTTTGTGTTTTTTCAGGTCATAGTGGAGTAGGAAAATCAACACTTTTAAANTCTNTTGATGATAATTTATCAATNAAAACANTACCNATTTCTGAGTCAAAGAAATCAGGACAGCATACTACAACTTTTTCNGAAATGTATGATCTTAAAAAAAATATAAAGNTTATTGATACGCCNGGAATAAAAGGATTTGGATTATANAANATTAANAATAATGAATTAAGNGATTATTTCTTAGAGTTTAGAAATAGNCCTAGTTGTAAATTTCATAATTGNATTCATAAANAAGAGCCNGGATGTGTNATNAAAAAAGAAATAGAGAATGGAAATATATCTAAAAGTAGATATTCAAATTATCTATTACTTTTAGAGGAAATTANTAATGAAACAAGTTTCAGATGAAAGCTGTTATACAGAGAGTTAGTCATTCTAAATTAAAAGTTGATAAATCCTTATTCAGTGAAATTGGATCNGGNCTAATGATTCTTTTAGGNATTACTCATGATGATAATTTAGAAGATTTGGTNTGGTTNGCAAAAAAAGTAGCTCATTTGAGAATTTTTGANGATGAAGATGGTGTTATGAANAAGTCNGTTATNGATGTANANGGAGAAATACAAGTNGTTAGCCAATTTACCCTATTTGCTTTAACAAAAAAGGGAAATAGGCCATCCTACATNAATGCTGCNAAAGGNGATTTTGCTGANAAAATGTATAANANNTTTATTAAAGAACTTCAGAAATATCTAAATAAAAATATTAAAACAGGTAAATTTGGNTNTAACATGAGTATAGAGTTTGAAAATNTGGGNCCTGTTACAATTATAATAGATTCAAAAAATAAGATTTAATATGGAGTTAAAAGAAATGCAAAATATAGTTGATCAATGGATTAAAAAGTATGGTGTCAGATANTTTAATGAATTGACAAATATGGCTCAATTGACTGAAGAGGTTGGTGAAGTTGCAAGGATAATTTCAAGAGTTTATGGAGANCAGTCTGTTAAAAAAGNTCAAGAATTAAANGATTTAGGTGAAGANCTNGCAGATGTNTTGTTTGTTTTAATTTGTTTGGCAAATCAGACAGGTGTGGATTTAGANAAAGAATTCAAAAAAAAATTAGAAAAAAAAACTGTGAGAGATGAAAAGCGCCATTTATCTAACAGTAAGCTGAAATGAACAAAGTTTTTATTTGTCCTTCNAACATAAAATCNAANTCTGAAATTTCAATNACAGGATCNAANAGTGAATCAAATAGATTACTAATAATAAATGCANTATATAGNAATNTANANCTATNNAATCTATCGAANTCNGATGATACAAAAGTTTTAANTAAANCNNTATCAAATTTAAATGNTNAAANAGANATTCATCATGCTGGTACTGCNATGAGATTTTTAACAGCATTTTTAGCTCAAATTNANNANNGNGAATTTNTAATTACNGGTTCAGNTAGAATGCANGAAAGACCNATAGGAATTTTAGTTGANTCATTAAATGAATTAGGATTTGAAGTAAGATATNTAGNTAAAAAGGGATTCCCACCNCTTAAAATTNTAGGAAAAAAAAATATNAAATCTGAAATTAAACTNAATTCTACNGTGAGTAGTCANTATATNTCTGCTTTGATGTTAATAGCNCCNTCACTTGAAAATGGNTTAAAAATNATTTTGGANGGTCAAATAATCTCAAAGCCATATATCANCNTNACATTAAATATTTTAAAAAAGATNGGGGTNAANTGNANTTTTAAAAAAAATATTATAGAAATAAAAAATCATTCTAAATCNNAAATATCTNAATANACAGTTGAATCTGATTGGAGTTCAGCATCNTACTTTTATTCAATTGTTTCATTGTTAGATAATACTACAATTNTACTNTCAAGTTTTTTTGACAATTCTTTTCAGGGAGACAGCAAGGTGTCNAANATTTATGANTCATTTGGNGTAAANACTACNTATAAAGAAAANACTATACNTTTAACTAAAATGNANAATTACTCTAAACCAGATTCTTTNGAGTTTGATTTATTAGAAAACCCAGATTTAGCTCAGACCATTTCTGTTACNGCTNTNTGNATGGGTATTCCATTANTTTTAANTGGATTACAAACATTAAAAATNAAAGAGACNGATAGAATTATTGCTCTTAAAAATGAATTGTCAAAGTTNGGTGCNAATGTTGNTTACAANGANAATTCGATTTCTATTAATCCNCCTNATAAGCTAAATGAAAATNNNAATATTAAAACTTANGATGATCACNGAATGGCTCTTTCATTTTCACCNGTTGGATTAATAANNCCTATNTATATTGANGATTATAATGTTGTATCAAAATCTTACCCTGATTATTGGTCAGATTTAAANTCTATTGGATTTAATATTGAATTTCAATAAATAATTTAGCTTTTACTTGACATCNCCTATNTTCAGAACGTATATTTNCGATCTNAAANTTTTNATATGAAACTATCAANTTTTANNTACGANCTTCCAANNGAATTACTTGCNGAATATCCATCNGATNAAAGAGANNAGTCNAGNCTNATGGTTTTNCANAGAGATTNAGGTAAAATTGAACATAAAACTTTCAAGGATNTAATTGATTATTTCGNAGANGGAGATAGTTTTGTGCTTAACAATACNAAGGTNTTTCCTGCNAGATTAATGGGTAATAAAGANAAAACTGGTGCNCGAATTGAGGTTTTTCTATTAAGAGAATTAAGTANAGANCAAAGGCTNTGGGATGTTTTGGTNGATCCAGCNCGTAAAATTAGAATTGGTAATAAACTNTATTTTGGAGACGANGATAGTTTNGTTGCTGANGTTATAGANAATACAACTTCAAGAGGAAGAACTNTNAGATTTTTATNTGANGGNNNGTATGAAGAATTTANAGAAAAACTANTAGAATTAGGACAAACNCCATTGCCNAAATANATAAAAAGAGATGAAGAAGATTTTGANAAAGANAGATATCAAACNATCTNTGCTAAAAATGTNGGAGCNGTTGCAGCTCCAACTGCTGGNCTNCATTTTTCTAAACANTTACTNAAAAGATTACANATNAANGGNATAANTCTTGCNGAACTNACCTTACATGTNGGACTNGGNACATTTAATCCTGTTGANGTTGAAGATTTATCNAAACACAANATGGATTCTGAAGAGTTAATNATNAACGATGAAGTTGTAAANATTGTAAATACANCCAAACAAAANAAAAGAAAAGTTTGTGCNGTTGGNACNACAGTTATGAGAGGGNTAGAATCNTCTGTNTCNTCAACNGGNACANTGAATCCATACGTTGGTTGGACTCATAAGTTTATTTTTCCCCCNTATGANTTTAGTATNGCAAATGCTTTAATTACTAATNTTCATATGCCAAAATCNACTTTACTNATGATGGTTTCNGCATTTGCAGGATATGATTTTATGATGGAAGCTTACAANGAAGCTGTCAAAGAAAAATANAGATTTTATTCNTANGGAGATGCCATGTTAATTCTNTNATATGTCATCAAAAAAAATTGATATNAGATCATTAAANAAAAATGAATTAATTAAGTTTTTANATGANNTTAATTATGANCCTTACNGGGCTCAACAGATTTTAANTAGAGTAAATAGTCAACAAATTGATTCTTTTGAAAAAATAANTAATATTCCAAAAGATTTAATNCAACTTTTAGACNANAATTTTTTTTTAAGCANNACTNTTATCCATCAATTTCAAAAAAGCTCAGACTTAACTNTTAAGTTTAGNATTAAGCTTCANGACANTTTAATTATNGAAGCTGTNCTTATNCCAACTGAAAAAAGAATTACNGCATGTGTNTCNAGTCAAGTAGGTTGTAGTTTAGATTGTAATTTTTGTGCTACATCAAGGTTGAAAAGAATTAGAAATTTAGAATCTTANGAAATTTATGATCAGATCATGCTATTGAATAATGAATCTCTAAANAGNTTTTCTAAACCAATATCAAATATTGTATTTATGGGTATGGGAGAGCCATTACTNAANTATAACAATGTTATTNATTCAATAGATTTAATTACTGGAAATCAAGGATTAGGCATTTCAAAAAAGAAAATTACTTTATCAACCTCAGGAATNTNTAAAATGATAAAAAAAATGGCNGATGATAATGTAAAATTTAATCTAGCTATTTCATTGCATTCTGNNATTGAAGNAACTAGNAATNAGATNATGCCATTCTCTAAATCATTNCCNCTANAAAANCTNATTGATAGTNTAGANTATTGGTACTTGAAAACTAAAATTAAAATAACATTTGAATACCTAGTTTGGAAAGATATNAATGATGATTTTGAACATATNAATGCTNTANTTAAAATTTGTAAAAGAATACCTTCAAAAGTAAATCTTATNGAATATAACAGTATNAACGATGAAAGATTTATTTCAGCTGATCAAACNTGGATAGATANNTATGTGAATTCNTTANNTGAAAATAATATTCAAGTTTCAGTTAGAAGATCAAGAGGAAAAGACATTGATGCTGCCTGTGGTCAATTAGCAAATAAACACTAAATTNAGTNNAGTGAATAGAGTTTTTAAANTTAGAGANCCAATAATAAAAGAGATGGAAATATTTGAAGAAAAATTTTCATCATTNATGCTAACTAGGGTTCCTNTNCTTAATCGAATAACTCANTATATAATNAAAAGNAAAGGTAAGCAAATGCGNCCAATGCTTATTTTTCTGTGNTCAAAACTGATNTCTNANNANNNAGTAAATGAAAAAGTTTANAGAGGNGCATCNGTTATTGAGTTAATTCATACTGCTACTNTAATTCATGATGATGTNATTGATGATAGTAAAAGAAGAAGAGGTTTTTTTTCAATAAATGCAATATGGAAAAATAAAATTGCCGTTTTAGTNGGNGATTTCCTTCTTTCNAAAGGTATGTTGNTGTGTATTGATAATAAAGATTTTGACCANCTTGANATTATCTCTGAATCTGTAAAAAATATGAGTGANGGAGAATTATTACAAATTGAGAAAGCAAAGAAACTCGATATAGATGAAAAAATTTATATNGATATTATTTCAAAAAAAACNGCNTCATTGATAAGTTCATGTTGTAAAATTGCAGGNGCTGGAACAGGTAAATCTANAAAAGAAATTGATTTACTNGGAGAATTAGGTTTGAATATTGGAATNGCTTTTCAAATAAAAGATGATTTATTTGATTATGGNAAACAAAAGATTGGAAAACCAAGAGGTATTGATATTAAAGAAAAAAAAATGACACTTCCTNTNATAAAATCTNTAGAAAATGCNTCNGCAAAAGATAAAAAATGGATAATTAATTCTATTAAAAAATTTAGTAATGANAANAAAGTNGTTCGACAAATAATTGATTANGTTAAAAATAACGGNGGACTTGATTANGCAATATCAATGATGAANGANTACCANANTAGNTCATTAAAAATTTTAGATAAATTNCCTGATAATCAATTCAAAGNTGCATTAAAAAACATGATTNATTATGTTATTGAAAGAGATTATTAAATTTACNTTGTGATNTCNAAAGAAACTATAGATCGAGTCTTTGAAACAGCACTTGTNGAGGAAGTNATNTCTGATTTTATTCAATTAAAAAAATCTGGATCNAACTNCAAAGGTTTAAGTCCATTTACTGATGAAAAAACACCAAGNTTTATGGTTTCTCCTGCTAAACAAATATGGAAAGATTTTAGTAGCGGTAAAGGAGGAAATGTTGTTGCTTTTTTAATGGAACATGATCAGTTATCCTATCCNGAGGCNATTANATATCTAGCAAAAAAATATAATATAGATATTNTAGAGACNCANCTTACNGATAATCAAAAGGAAAAAATTAATGAAAAAGAAAAACTTTTTATAGTAGCNAATAAGGCAAAAGATTTTTTTAAAACTCAATTAAANTCAACTGATTTTGGNAAAAATGTTGCAAAAAATTATTTAATAGAAAGAGGATTTGGGGATCAAATTATTGATGAATTTGAAATNGGATGTTTAACCGANCACAGTTATACTTTAAAGTCTTTTCTAGTTGAAAATGGATANGANATTGAAGATTTNATNAAAATTGGTCTNGTNTCAAGTAAGACAAANGATGATATTTATAAGNCTAGGATAATTTTCCCAATAANGACNATCTCNGGNAGAACAGCAGGNTTTGGNGCTAGAACACTTAAATCAAANACTAAATCTGCAAAATANATAAACAGTCCAGAGTCTGAAATTTACAACAAGAGTAAAATTTTATTTGGTCTTTCTAAATCAAAAAATGAAATAGTTAAAAAAGACAACTGTTTTGTTGTTGANGGGTATACTGACGTTATGAGGTTTCATNAAAAAGGAGTTAAAAATGTTGTNTCATCCTCNGGTACANCACTCTCNAAGNANCAAATTAATATTATAAGGAGATTATCAAAAAACATNACTNTAATTTATGACTCAGACAAAGCTGGAATAAATGCAACTGAGAGAAGTGTTGANATNATTTTAGAGCAAGGAATGAANATAAANATAGTTCTTCTCCCAGAAAATGAAGATCCTGATAGNTTTGCTANAAATAAAAATGAATCTGAAATNTTAAATTTCTTAAATNAAAANTCAGTTGACTTTATTGAATTCAAGGCAAANATTCTTAANAAAACTTTAANAAATACTCCATCTGAAAAGGCTAAAGTTNTTAATGATTTAATAATAAGTATNTCAAAAATTCCTGATAGAATTAAGCAGGAAATTTATATTANACANTGTTCTGAAATAATGAATATNTCNGAACANACATTNTTTAATGTATTGTCACAAATATCTGGAATAAAGATTCAAAGCAAGAAATCTCAGANCCCTNNTTTAAATCTTTCGNCTCNACAAAANAACGTTGATCAAGTTTACGAATTAGAAAAGAAAATTATTGAAATTTTAATTTTATATGGAGATAAAAAAGTTGTATTTGATGAAATTAAAATATCTAAAAGTGAAGAANGTGATGTGGTNTATAAAAATGTAAAAATTGANNCTCAAGTATTTGAAAAANTATTTNTGGATTTACANTCTGANGANATTGAATTTGCTAACCCTGAATTNAAAGAATTGTATANGTTAATTATTAAAAATTTTCAGTCAAGNAATTTTGANATCAGNTCAATATTGAATTCTNTTGANGGTGANTTGTCTAACTTAGTNACTACTATTATGATGAAAGATGATATTTATCAATTACATAAATGGAAATCAAAGAATNTTTATGTNAAGGATAAAAATAAGTCAATTTCTCAGCTTGTAACTGANACAATTNTAACACTTAGAACATTATTAATNAATAGAAAAGTTAATGAGTTGTCAAAAACNAATANTGNCTCTGAAAANTTAGATCAAAATTTATTAGANGAAATAGTTAATTATTATCAACTNAAAAATTTTCTAAGTAAAAAATTAAATAGAGTNATTTAGTAANTCTTTNGGAATTTTGCATATAGGAATTGGAATCATCTTNTGTTCATTCTTANTGTANAANTTATCNAANATCTNATAAACNTCAAGACTTCTTCCTTCTAATNTNTCANNACTGATTTTTTTATTTTTTAATTCCATTGCTTTTTCAAGTTCATCATAAGTGGCGCCAATTTGATCTTCATCACTTCTTGTATCATCCCANAGNCCATCGGTTGGTTTNGCTATTATGATTTCATNAATTATNTNAAGTTCTTTGGCNANGGCTCTTACTTGAGANTTCATNAGGTNNGCAATTGGAGATAAATCAACTCCACCATCACCNTATTTTGTATAAAATCCAACACCAAAATCTTCAACTTTNTTTCCCGTNCCAACAACTAAATAATTATTTANGGTNGCGTAGTAATATAAAGTTGTCATTCTNAANCTTGATCTTGAATTTGCAAGNGANAATAANTTNTCATTTTTATGATNTTTTGCNACTGANTTNGAAAAAGATTCAAANGTTTTTGTTANATCAATATATTCTTCTTCAAAATTTTNAAACTTATTTAGCCATTTAATNTGNTTGCCTGATCTNAAAAGTTCATTTTTTGACTGATAAATTGGCATCTGAATACAAAGAGTAGGNAGGCCAGTCATGCANGCNAGAGTTGANGTNACAGCAGAATCAATNCCTCCNGANATCCCNACTACAAATCCATTTGTTTTTGANTTTNTTGAATAAGATTTNANCCAATTTACAATGTGATTAATTACCTTTGATGTGTTCATGATAAANTTCTACTTAACAAAANTATATCAATTATTTTACCAAATTATNTTCNNNNTCAAATATTTTTNAAAATTTATAACTATTNTTTTTTTNTTTTTTGTCAGTTGTGATNATTANAATAANAANAATTTTAAGCTTGCAGNAATTGAAAGATTTGAAAAATCTTTTTTTNAATATGANTTAGATTCAATTGANAATCTTATNTCTGATTATCCTTTTTTATTTCCTNCTCAATTTTCCATTCAGGATTGGATTAATNTAAGAGAGGATGAATTAAGANNTGAAATTTNTTCAGAGACTATTGAAATTTANCAAGANCAGTATTTGNTACAAAATCTTTCAAAATTATATCACAATTTGAATAANTACTTTTCANATTTTAANTACCCAAGATCTATTACCCTNAANAATGGTATCGATTATGATTATAGAATTATATANAGNNATGANATGTTGCTGATTTCTTTAGATTGTTATCTAGGTGAAAGTNGCTTCTANTCAGAAATCCCANCATATCAAAAATCAAAAATGAATAAAAATTATTTGTTCAGAGATATTGCTGAAAAAATAGCATTAAGTTTCGTAAAATATCCTAAGGAAAGACAGTTTATTAACAGAGCGATCTATTATGGAAAAATCATGTATTTCATTGAAAATGCTTTAGATTTTGAGATTTTAAAAGTTTTTAAATATNATNATNANCAAATTAATTGGTTAAATAAAAATGAAAAACTTATTTGGANNAAATTAATAGAGAATGAGATATTATTTTCAACTANTAATGTATATTACGAAAACTTAATTTTAGAAAANCCTTATTCCAAATTTGGTACTCAACTGGACTATNAAATACCTCCAATGGTTGGAAAATGGATAGGATATAAAATTGTTGAATCTTATATAAAAACAAATAATAAAAACATAGTTGATATTTTAGAAATGGATGAGTATGAACTATATTTAAANTCTAATTTTAACCCTTAAGTATGATCTCAAAAAAATCTGATATTGTAATAACTATAGAGCTAGATGAAAACAAAATTCCTGAGAAAATGAGTTGGTCAGCAAAAGATGGTGGTGTAGAAAATCAAGAAACAAAAGCATTACTNTTTTCNTCCTGGGATTCAGTTAATAAAGAAACAATGAAAATAGATTTATGGACTAAAGATATGCCAGTAAATGAAATGAATGTCTTTATTCATCAGACTTTGGTAAGTTTATCTCGATCATTTTACAAAGCCACAAATAATGATAAAATGACCGATGCTTTTAATCAGTTTTGTGATTATTTTTCTGAAAACTTAAATTTAAAAAAGAGTTAATCAATCAGACTTAATAAATAGTTTCGTAAATCATCAAGCCCAGTTTTTTTACTTGATGATGTAAGGAAGTATTTTTGATTATAGGTTTTCTCAATCAAAAATTTTTTATAATTCATAAATTTTTTTTTGACAACTTNCTCTTTCAATTTATCAACTTTAGTAAATATTATATCAAATTGAATATTATATTCAATTAAAAAATTTATATAATCAATATCTGATTTTACTGGCTCATGTCTAATATCTATTAGTAAAAAAAGTTTTGTAAGATTTTTTCGATTGGTAATATAATCAATAGAAATTCTTTTAATTTTTTCAGATTCAGATTTTGAAAGTTTTGAGTATCCAAACCCAGGTAGATCAACTAAATAAAAAACATCATCAATTAAAAAATGATTTATCAATTGGGTTTTTCCAGGAGTTTTAGATGTTTTTGCCAAACCTTTTCTTTCGATAAGCGAGTTGATTAAGCTTGATTTTCCAACGTTAGATCTTCCTATAAATGCAAACTCATGTCTTTTATCGGTAGGACATTCTGAAGATTTAGAACTACTTTTTATGAACTTTACTTTTTTTAAAAACACCTTAGATATTTTTATTTTTAAGCCAATCGATAAGTATTTTATTAAATTTTTCTGGGTGTTCCATCATTGGTGCATGTCCACATTTGTCGATCCAAAATAGTTCAGAATTTGGCATTAAATTATTAAATTCTACTCCAACATCAGGAGGGGTTACTGTGTCATTTTTCCCCCAAATGATGGCAGTTTCATTTATGATTTTTGGAAGATCACTTGACATATTATGTCTAATTGCACTCTTTGCCATTGCTAAAATCTTTATGAGTTTTTTTCTGTCATTTACTGTTTCAAAGATTTCGTCAACAATTTCTTTAGTTGCTATTTCTGGACTGTAAAAAACTTCTTGAGTTTTTTTCTTAATGAAATTGTAATCCTCCCGCTTGGGATATGAATCTCCCATCGAATTTTCATATAATCCTGAACTTCCAGTTAAGACTAGTCCTTTAACTAGCTTCGGATATAATTTAGAAAATATTAATCCAACATGACCGCCCAATGAGTTTCCAATTAAAACTATATTTTTTAATTTTTTGTGATCTATGAATTTTTTCACATACTTAGCAAAGTGTTTAACATTTGTGTTTAATAAACTAGAATTATAAACAGGAAGTTCTGGTGCTATAACATTATATCCGTTTTTAGGAAAAAAATCAAATAATCCTTTAAAATTACTAAGTCCTCCCATTAATCCATGAAGAATGACAAGGGGTTGCCCATCTCCAACTGATTTATAATTAAATCCATTTTCAGATATATAATTTTCCAAAGATTAGTTATTTAAAAAGCAAATATATACAATTAACATCTATGCTGTGCAAATATTTTTTGATATTATTTAATATTTAAAATATTGATAATCAACAANTTAAATATAAANACATTTATTCAATTAAATTTATTAACAATGTGGTAAAATGTGGTAAAATGTGGTATATTTGATAGTAANGCTAATCATATATGANCACTTTAATAGGTACATATGAATGTAAGATGGATATCAAAGGAAGACTAATGTTCCCCTCTACATTTAAAAAACAATTAGAGGATAAGTTAGACAAAGGCTTCATTCTTAAGAGATCTGTATTTCAGAGATGTCTNGAGTTATTTCCATTAGATGAGTGGGAAAAAACTATGAATGGAGTTAATCAGCTTAACAGATTTGTAAAAAAGAACAATGATTTTATCAGAAGATATACTGCTGGATTAAAATCAATTGAGTTAGACAATGCTGGAAGAATTTTAGTGCCAAAAGACTTGATAAAATTTGCTGACTTAAAAAAGAATTTGGTAATGACTAGTGCTGTGAATATTATTGAGATTTGGGATAAAGAATTGTATGAGAAATCAATTAATGATTCAGAAATTGATTTTGCACAATTAACAGAAGATGTGATGGGTAATACAAGCGATAATGTATCATAATCCTGTATTACTAAATGAATCTGTTGAAAGTTTGGAAATAAAAAATGGTGGTATTTATGTCGATTTGACCTTTGGAGGGGGTGGCCATTCTAAAGAAATACTAAAAAAAATTGATAAATCAGGAAAGTTGATAGCTTTTGATCAGGATATAGATGCTCATAAAAATGCAATAAAAGATTCAAGATTTCATTTGTTGCATCAAAACTTTATTTATTTAAAGCAAAATCTTGAATATTTAGGAATTAATAAAGTTGATGGAGTGTTGGCTGATTTAGGTGTTAGTTCTTTTCAGTTTAACACAAGTGAAAGAGGTTTTACATACGCCAATGATTCAAGACTAGACATGAGAATGGATGATAGTTCAGAACTTAATGCAGTAAGTTTACTGAATGATTATGATCAATTTGAATTGTCAAGAATATTTTTTGATTTTTCAGATTTAAGAAATTCCAGAAAAATTGCTCAACTTATTTGTGTAAATAGAAAAAATAAGAAAATACAAACATCCGATGAGTTAAATAAAATCTTAAAACCATTGTACACTGAGTCATATAAAAACAAATTTTTAGCACGTGTTTACCAAGCTATCAGAATTGAGGTCAATAATGAAATTAATGCTTTAAAAAAAATGCTTAATCAAGTTGTTGAGGTTCTCTCAAAAAACGGAATAGTTTCTATAATAACATATCATTCCATTGAAGATCGCTTAGTAAAAAGGTTTTTTAAAAACTCTTGCTTTGATAATGAACCAAAAAAAGATCATTATGGNAATAAAATTTTATCATTGAAACCAAAGTACAANTTTATAACTCCTTCAAAATCTGANCTGAAGTTAAATAATAGATCTAGGAGTGCTAAGCTTAGATCTGCTNTCAAAATATGAGAAAAAAAATATTAAACATATTNNTTGGAAAATTCTTAATTGATCAAATAAATTCNAACAACTTAAAACTAATTCTATTTGTTTTTTTAATGGCTTTCACNTTGATTTTTTTNTCTCANAGTGTTGATTCAAAAATTTATAGAATAAATANTCTNAGTAATGATGTANCAGCAGTAGAATCAAATTTTATTNATCAAAGNAAAATTTTAATGAATATTAGAATGGAATCTAANATAAGAAAAAAACTTATNNANAAAAATATCGAACCTTCATTAAAATCACCTCTAAAAATTCTAGTTTCTAATGAAAAGTAATCATTTTGCTATAAAACTTATTTTAATTGCATTTGCATTTTTNCTTGTTGGAGGATTAGTNGGATACAAACTAGTTGAAATTCAATTCATTGANGGAGATAAATACAGAAAAATAGCAAGNGATAAAACTATTAGAAATTATAAAATTAAGCCTATTNGAGGTAATATTTATTCCACTGANGGAAGTTTGTTAGCAACCTCAGTAACTAAGTATGATATTTATTTTGANACAAAAGTAGTTGATGANAAAATATTTAATAATGGACTTGAAAAGTTATCTCATCANCTTACTNTAATTTCAAAAAAGAGTCANGATGANCTTTATAATTATATTCTAAATGCTAGGAAAAATGGNAATAGATATCTGTCTATTTTNAAAGGTATATCNNGAAATGANGTAGAAAAAATAAAAAAATTCTCAATTTTTAAAAATGGACTGATAAAAGGNGGGTTGATTGTAANTAAAAGAGTNTCTAGAGAATATCCTTTAGGGAAAATTGCNGAAAGAACAATTGGNTATGAAAGATTAAATAGTCAAGGTTTTTTTAGTGGTGTTGGTCTNGAACATGGTTTTGGNACTTTGCTTAGAGGAAAAGATGGTTTTGANATTCAAAGAAAAATCTATAANGGTCAGTGGAAAGCACTTGACAATGAAAACAAAAAGGANCCTATCAATGGATATGATATTGTTACAACAATAGATTCTGAAATTCAAGANNTAGTACATGATTATTTGTTAGAACAAACTGAAAAGTTTCAAGCAGATCATTCATCAGCTATTGTTATGGAAGTTGAAACTGGAAATATAAAAGCAATCTCAAATTTTGGAATTACAGATGATGGTAAATATTATGAAAAATTAAACTATGCTGTTGGAGAATCTATTGAGCCAGGATCTACTTTTAAACTNGCAGCAATAGCAGCTGCATTAGAAGATCAGGTAATNGANACTACAACCTTAGTTGATACTGAAAAAGGAGAGCTTAATTACTATGGATANAAGGTNAGAGATTCAAGAAANGGAGGATATGGNAAAATAGATGTGATGGATGTNATTAGATTGTCCTCAAACACTGGTATAGTCAAAATCATAGATTCAGTTTATAAAAATGATTCAAAGAGNTTTTCTGACAGACTCTACAATTTTGGAATTTATGAAAAAGTTCAAGAATCAATTAAAGGAGAACCTAACCCAAAAATTCCACATCCTANTGATAAAAATTGGAATGGATTATCTCTTCCCTGGATGTCATATGGATACGGTTTGAGTATGACTCCATTACAAATNTTAACATTTTATAATTCTATAGCNAANGATGGAGAAATGGTTGGACCAAAATTTATATACAGTTATAAAAAGCCAGGTTCTACAAATGAAGTTGTTTATGAAAANAGAATTTTGAAAAAATCTATTTTTTCAAAAAAAACTAATAATATTTTAAAACAAATGTTNTATGATGTTGTANATCATGAAAATGGAACTGCAAAAAANATAAAATCTGATTANTTGANACTTTCNGGAAAAACAGGNACTACTCAAGTAGATTATGCATCTGATGATATAAATTATATTTCAAGTTTTGTTGGTTATTTTCCANNTNANAATCCCAANTATTCATGTATTGTTGTTATAAATAAACCGAATAAAACATTNGGATATTATGGATCTTCTGTNGCNGCTCCAGTNTTTAAAAAAATTGCAGAAAAGATTCAATCAAAATCACCTNNNATTAAATTANATACAANAAATGAACTTTTTGATAAGCTAAAGCTTACTTCAAATTCANATNATAAAAAANTAAAAATTGATAATAATAAAATTGATTCATGAAGAAGTTAGATTATTTATTATTAAATATTAATACAATAAAAATTTTAGGTGATAAAATCATAGATATAGAATCAATAACAAATAATTCTGAAAAAGTATCAGAAAAATCGATGTTTGTTGCTATTAAAGGTAATAATTCAGATGGTCATAATTATATAGATCAAGCAATTTTAAATGGCGCTAAATGTATTGTCTGTCAAATTCTTCCAGAAAAAATAGTCAATAGCATAACTTACATAATTGTAAAGAATGTAAGAAGTGAGTATTCAAAAATATGTTCAAATTTTTTTGACAATCCTAGTGAAAAATTAAATCTAATTGGAATTACAGGAACAAATGGAAAAACAACAACGGCAACATTCCTTTATGAAATTCTAAAACTTCAGAATATAAAATCAGGACTAATATCTACAAACTGTATTAAGATTCAGGATAAAAAATTTGACACAAATTTGACAACACCAGATTCTTATGAAATCAATTTTTATTTAAATGAAATGGTTAGCCATGGAGTTGAATATTGTTTTATGGAAGTTTCCTCTCATTCGATCGTTCAAGATAGAATCAAGGGTCTAAATTTTAAAATAGGTGTTTTTACTAACATTTCTCATGATCATCTTAATTATCATAAAACTTTTAAAAATTATATAGAGGCAAAAAAAATATTCTTTGATAACCTAAGTTCTAAATCTATTTCATTATACAACAGTGATGATAAAAATGGTAGAATTATGATTCAAAATACATCTTCCAAAATAAAATCTTTTTCTATCCATAAAAATTCAGATTATAAAATAAAAATTGTAGAAAATAATCTTGAGGGATTAGTTGTTGAAATTCAAAAAAATGTAATTCATTCTCGGATTTCTGGAAATCACAATGCATATAATTTACTAGCTGCTTACGCTGTTTGTGATTTGTTAGGATTAGAAAAACAAAAAATTACACAATCATTGAGTATTCTCAAATCAGTAGAAGGCAGATTTGAAGTTATTTCTGAAAATAATAAAATAGGAATAGTTGATTTTGCACATACGCCTGATGCAATAAAAAAAGTACTACTGTCATTAAGAGAATATGTTTCTGAAAAAAATAAGCTTATAACTATAGTTGGGTGTGGTGGTGGTAGAGATAAATTAAAAAGATTTAAGATGGGTAGCATCTCATCATCATTAAGTGATATTTCAATTTACACATCGGATAATCCAAGAGATGAAGATCCAAATCAAATAATTAAAGATATGCTAGAAGGAGTAGAAATAGAAAATAGAGATAAGGTATTAGTAATTGAGAATAGAGAAAAGGCAATTGAAAAAGGCGTTAAGTTATCAAATGAAAAAGATGTAGTTGTTGTGTTAGGAAAAGGTCATGAAAAATATCAATTAATTGGAAATAAAAAAATTGAATTCAGTGACAAAGAAAAGCTGAGTTATTATTTAAAAAGAGCTGTTTAATGTTATATTATTTATTCGAATATATTGAATCAAATTTTCAAATTGCGGGTGCTAGTTTGTTCCAGTATTTATCTTTTAGATCTGCAATTACTTTTATCACTGCGCTTTTAATTTCAACAATTTTTGGAAAAAAAATAATCAATTTTCTAGCAAAGAAACAAATTGGTGAAAATATCAGAAAATTAGATTTACCTGATGAAGAATTAAAGAAAGGTACACCTACGATGGGAGGTCTTATTATCATTATTTCAACTATAATTCCGATTTTACTTTTTTCAGATTTTAATAATTCATATGTTATAATTCTCTTAGTTTCTACATTTTGGCTCGGGTTAATTGGTTTTATTGATGATTATATTAAGGTTTTCAAAAAAAACAAAGCAGGTTTAAAAGGTACATTTAAAATTGCAGGACAAGTAATATTAGGTTTATATATTGGATTTAATGTTTACTTTAATCCAGACATAAAAATCAAACTTAGTTCTGACTCTTTAGTTCAATCAGAGCAAATTGATAATTTAAGAAGCTCAGGAAATCTAAAAACTACAATTCCATTTTTTAAGAATAACGAATTAGATTATGAGCAAATCTTTAATATCAAACCTGACAATTATAATTGGGTTTTTTATGTTCTTATAATAACATTTATTATTGTATCAGTATCAAATGGAGCAAATTTAACTGACGGTCTTGACGGTCTAGCAGCAGGAAGTTCTGCAATAATCATTTTTACACTTGCAATTTTTTCATGGATCTCAGGAAATATAATTTTTTCTGAATACCTCAATATACTGTATATACCTGGCATAGGTGAAATAGTTGTATTTATTGCGGCGCTTTTAGGTGGAATAATTGGGTTTCTGTGGTATAATACTTATCCAGCTCAAATATTTATGGGTGACACAGGTAGTTTAACACTNGGTGGAATTATAGCAGTTATCGCAATTTTAGTAAGAAAAGAACTTCTCTTACCTATTCTTTGTGGGGTTTTTTTAGTAGAAAGCTTATCTGTAATCATACAAGTTACTTACTTCAAATACACAAAAAGAAAATTTGGAAATGGTGTNAGAGTTTTTTTAATGACACCAATTCATCATCATTTTCAAAAACTTGGATACAATGAAAGTAAAATCGTGTCCAGGTTTTGGATNATCTGTATTATGCTGGCAATTATTTCATTAATAACNCTNAAAATAAGATGATTAATCAAAAANAAATAGGAATTATAGGTTCTGGCATAAGTGGGTNGGGTGCTGCAAAATTNGCTTTAAGAAATAATTTAAATTTTTTTATNTCAGATTATTCTGAAATAAGTAATGATANTAAAGAACTTTTAAATAAAAATAATATTGAGTTTGAAGAAAATGGNCATNATTGGGAAAGATTAAGTNGTTGTGATGAAATAATACTTAGTCCAGGAATTTCTTCAAAAAANATATTNTTAAAAATCCCGAATTATGATTCTAAAAATATTATATCTGAGATTGAATTTGCAAGCAGATATACTGATGCAAAAATAATTGCAATNACAGGCACAAATGGCAAAACTACCACCAGCTATTTAATATATCATATTTTAAAGTCTTCAGGTTTAAATGTAGGACTTGCAGGTAATTTAGGTATTAGTTTTTCTGAGACAATATGTCAAAGAAAATATGAGTATTATGTTCTTGAAGTAAGTAGTTTTCAACTAGAAAATATCAAAAAATTTAAGCCATTTATTTCAATTATACTTAATGTCTCTAATGATCATTTAGATAGATATAATTACTCAATCAAAGAGTATACTAGGGCTAAATTTAATATAAGTTCAAATCAGGACTCTAACGATTATTTAATAATTAACACTAGGTGTAAACATTCGTCACAATTTCTTTCACAAAATAAAATTAGTTCACAATTAATTCATGTTGGATCAGAAAAAAATGATGGAAAAAATAAAATTTTTAAAGAAAAAAATACAATCAAATCAACCATAAATAATAAAAATGTTATGTTTAATTTAAACGAATTCTCATTACGTGGAGATCATAATGTTCAAAATTCAATGGCAGCAATATGTGTGTCACAAATTTTAAATATTTCAAATGACTCGATTAAAGAAAGTTTAAAAACTTTTCAAAATGTTCCTCATAGGTTAGAACATTTTTTAACGATTCAAAAAGTCAAGTATGTAAATGATTCTAAAGGAACTAATGTCAATGCTGCTTATTATGCTTTAGAATCAATCAAGGGATCGGTTATATGGATAGCAGGAGGTGTAGATAAAGGAAATGACTATAAAGATTTGATTCCATTAGTAAATCAAAAAGTTAAAGCAATTATTTGTTTAGGTATTGACAATTCTAAATTAATTGAATTCTTTTCACCTTATTGTGAAACAATAATTAGCACTGATAATATAAAGGATGCTGTAAGAAATTCTTATAGGCTTTCAGAAAAAAATGATACAGTACTACTATCACCTGCTTGTGCAAGTTTTGATTTATTTGAAAATTTTGAAGATAGAGGAAATAAATTTAAAGAAGAAGTAAGAAAATTATGAATATAATTTCAAATTTGAAAGGTGATAAAGTAGTATGGTATGTTGTATTGGCATTATCAATTTTTTCTTTTTTACCAGTATTTAGTGCTAGCTCAAATTTTGGATCTACTCTAATTTTTTCAAATTTGTTTAAACATGTAGCAATAATAATTATAGGGATATTAATTATGTATGCTACTCATCTTGTAGATTATAAATATTTTAAAGGTCTTTCTAAAATAATATTGCCATTTGTAATATTATTATTGGCTTTTACAGCATTTCAAGGAAATGAGATTGAAGGTGCTAATGCAAATAGATGGTTAAATATTCCTTTTGTAGGAGTTTCATTTCAACCATCATCTTTAGCATCAATTTTTCTTTTAATTTATGTATCAACTTACCTATCAAAAAATCTAGAAACTAAGATAGATTTTAAATCTTCTTTTATTCCTCTGTGGATTCCAATTGTTGTAGTTCTAATGTTGATTTTGCCCTCAAACTTTTCAACTGCTTTCATGATATTTTTAATGGTTCTTACAATTATTTTTGTAGGACAGTATCCACTAAAATATATATTTTCAATTATATTTTTAATAATCACGTGCGCATCAATATTTGTAATTCTTGCTCAAAAATATCCAGATATTTTTCCTAATAGAGTTGATACTTGGGTAAATAGATTTGAGAATTATGGTAATCTNGACGATGATGCTTCAAATTATCAAATAAGTAGAGCAAAAGCAGCAATTGCGAATGGATCTTTATTTGGTGTTGGGGCAGGAAAAAGTTCAATGAAATATATACTTCCACAAAGTACCTCTGACTTCATTTTTTCCATAATTGCTGAGGAATATGGATTTATTGTTGCCGGTTTAATTTTGTTTTTGTACTTGATTTTACTATTCAGAATTATAATTATATCGTATAAATCTAATTCAGGTTTTGGAAAATTAGTAGCACTTTCAGTTGGGTTGCCTATAATTTTACAAGCTTTAATTAACATGGGTGTCGCAGTTCAATTATTTCCAGTAACTGGACAACCTCTTCCGNTAATAAGTATGGGAGGAACCTCAATTTGGACAACTTTTTTAGCGTTNGGTATTTTATTAAGTGTAAGCAATAAAGACTTGAATAATGAAACCAAAGCATATGAGTAGGAGAGTATTAATATCAGGAGGTGGTACTGGAGGTCATATTTATCCAGCAATAAGCATTGCTAATGAATTTAAAAAAAGAAATGAGGAATATGAAATTTTATTTGTTGGTGCAAAAGGAAGAATGGAGATGAAAAAAGTTCCGAAAAACGGATATAAAATAAAAGGTATTTGGATAACAGGAATTAACAGGAAAAATATTTTTTCAAATATTTTATTTCCATTAAAGTTAATTATTAGTTTAATACAATCATTTTTCATAGTAATTAAGTTTAATCCAGACATTGCAATTGGAACAGGTGGTTTTGCCAGTGGACCAGCTTTAATTATATCTCATTTTTTTAATAAACCAATTTTATTGCAAGAACAAAATTCTTTTCCAGGAATTACAAACAAAATATTAGCCAAATACGCAAAGAAAATTTTTGTTGCATATGAAAATATGGACAAGTTTTTTCCTGAGAATAAAATTTTAAATTTTGGTAATCCAATTAGAAATAGACTTTTTAATATTAAGCCAAAAGATATAGAGGTATTTAAAAAAAATAATGAAATCAAGAATAATAAAACCATATTATTTTTAGGAGGAAGTTTAGGTGCAAAAGTTATGAATGATTATGTTTTTAATAATGAGAATTATTTTAATGAGAATAATTATCAAGTTATTTTACAATGTGGGGAACGATACCAAGAAAATTATCTTAACAAAAGCACAAGTTTAATAAAGGTTATTCCATTTATAGATGATATGCATTTAGCTTTTTCTTGTTCAGATTTAATCGTTTCAAGATCTGGAGCTATTATTATTTCAGAACTTTCAAATTTAGGGAAGCCAGTAATTTTTATTCCATCGCCTAACGTAGCTGAAGATCACCAAACAAAAAATGCAAAGTACTTATATGAAATTGAAGCTGCAGAATTAGTACATGAGGACGAGATAGACTATAAGCTTAACAGTATCATAAAAAAAATATTTGCGGATGAAAAACTCAAGGAAAAATTATCGAAAAATTTAAAAAAAATATCAAATAATAATTCAACTGAATTAATAGTTGATCAAATAGAAAATTATATAGTTTGAAAAAATTAGGCTTTAAAAATTATTTTTTTATTGGAATTGGAGGAATTGGCATGTCTTCCCTTGCTAGGTATTTAAAACTTAAAGAAAAAAATGTTTCTGGATATGACTTAAATCAATCAAAAATAACAAATCAATTAAAAGATTTAGAAATTGAAATAATACATAAAGAACAAATCGATTTAATTGAAAAAATTTATTTGAATGTTGAGGATACTCTAATCATTTATACACCTGCTATCCAATCACATAATATTTTATATAAGTATTTTATTGAAAATAATTTTAAGATAATTAAGAGATCAGATTTATTGCAATTAATAACTCATGATAAGTTTACAATTGCAGTTTCCGGAACTCATGGAAAAACAACTGTTACTAGTCTTTTAACAAATATTTTTTCTCATTCTGATATTGAATTTACTTCTTTTTCAGGTGGCATAATGAAAAACTTTAATTCAAACTTACATGTCCAAGGTGATAAAATTTTTATTGTTGAAGCAGATGAATATGATAAATCATTTTTAAAACTCAATCCTGATATATTATGTATAAATAATATTGATGAGGATCATTTAGATGTATATGATGATTATAATGATTTAAAATATTCTTTTGAAAAGTTTATAAAACAAATTAAGAGTGGTGGTAGTTTAATTTTTAATGAGAATTTAAACTTTAACGGAAAGAGCTTTGGTATTAATAAAGAATCAAATTATAAACTTCACAATATTGTTTTTAAAAATTTAAAGTCAATTTTCGATGTTGAATATGAAAATATATTTCTAAAAAATATTGAGCTTAATATGGTTGGATTTCATAATTGTTTAAATGCTCTAGCTGCTATAGCTATCTCATTAGAGTTTAATATTCCTAAAGAAATAATAAAAAAAGGATTAAAAGAGTTNAAGGGCATTGAAAGAAGATTTTCGGTNGAATTGANCGATCCAGTAATTTATATTGATGATTATGCTCANCATCCAAGTGAAATAATTAGTGTATATAAAACCCTTTCTGATTTATTTCCAAAAAAGAAAAAATTTGCAATTTTTCAACCTCATCTTTACTCNAGAACGAGAGATTTTATGGATGATTTTGCAAANAGNCTAAGTAATTTCGACAAGGTTGCATTATTAGATATATATCCAGCTAGAGAGGAATCTATNCCNGGGATTAGTTCAGAAAAATTACTTGAAAAAATTNAAGTTTTTGATAAGTCATTAACTGATGAAAAAGGTATAATTAATATTATTAATCAAAATGATAATGAGGTTGTTGTTACAATGGGTGCTGGAGANATAGGAAACCTAGTTAATAAGATAAAAAAGGAAATAGCAGTTGAAATTTAAAATATTAAATATTGTTTTTGTTTTANNAAANATCATAATTGTGGGTGGTATAATATTTTTTAATTTGAAAAATACTTCTGANAAATTGATTTTTAATGAAAAAAATATTCAANTTTCATCAAATAACTTTATAAATAACGATTCTATTAAGATCAATTTATTAGATAATTATAAAAGCTTAGATTCACTTAATGCTGACATAGAAACAGTATATGAAATTGAACAAATAATAAGAAGAATCCCTTTTGTAAAAAAGGCAAATGTTTACATGACTGTTAATTCAGAACTAAATATTCAAGTTCAAGAAAAAAAACCAGTTTTGAATTTATTTAATTCTGATTATTTGTTGTCAGAAAATGGACTATTAATACCTAAAATTGATTCTTTAAATATTGACCTAATAAGTTTTTTTGGAGAAATAGATCCTACTATTTATACAAACCTTTCAAATCTTTCAAAAATGATCAAAAAAGATGATTTTTTAAAAGATCATATAAAATATATCTACTCTGATAGTTCAAGCTTTTATTTAAGCGTCAATAGGTTTAATTATAATATTGAACTAGGAAGTTTAGAAAATATTTCTGAAAAATTAAATAATTATAAGGTATTTATAGCATCGAAAATTGATGATGAAATTCTNAATAAATATTCNCATCTGAACTTAAAATTTAACAAACAAGTAATTGCTCAAAAAAAATAATATGGAAAATAATCAATTGTTTATTGGATTGGATATCGGAACAACAAAAATAGTTGCTATGATTGGAGAGTTAAATGAGTATGATAAATTAAAAATCATAGGTATTGGTAAATCTAAAAGTCTTGGAGTTCATAGAGGAGTTGTAAATAATATAACACAAACAATTCAGTCTATACAATTAGCTATTGAAGAAGCTGAATTAAATTCAAAACAAAAAATTGATAAAGTTGTTGTNGGAATTGCTGGTCAACATATTAGAAGCTTACAGCATAGTGATTACATAACAAGAGAAAACTCAGATCAAGTAATAACTGAGGATGATGTAGAGAAATTAATATCTCATGTCTATAAATTAGTAATGTTACCAGGTGAAGAAATAATTCATGTATTACCTCAAGATTATAAAGTTGATGGTCAAGGTGAAATAAAAGAACCAATTGGTATGTTTGGTTCTCGTGTTGAAGCAAGTTTTCATGTTGTTGTTGGTCAGGTTAGTTCAATAAAAAATATTGCTAGATGTGTGAAATCTGCAGGTATTGATTTTGATGGAATTACTCTTGAACCTTTGGCTTCAGCAGATGCTGTTTTGAGTAGGGAAGAGAAAGAAGCTGGAGTTGCTTTGATAGATATTGGTGGAGGAACTACAGATCTAGCAATTTTTAAAGATGGAATAATTAGGCATACAGCTGTTATTCCATTCGGAGGAAATATAATTACAGAAGATATTAAGGAAGGATGTTCAATTATTGAAAAACAAGCCGAGCTATTGAAGGTTAAATTTGGTTCAGCATGGCCAGGAGAGAATAAGGAAAATGAAATAGTTTCTATACCTGGATTAAGAGGCAGAGATCCAAAAGAAATTACGCTAAAAAACCTATCAAAAATAATTAATGCACGAGTAATTGAAATTATAGAACAGGTATACATGGAAATTAAAAATTATGGTCATGATCAGCAAAAAAAGAAATTGATAGCTGGAATTGTTCTTACAGGTGGTGGGAGCCAACTAAAACACTTGAAGCAATGCGTTGAGTTGGTTACAGGTATGGATACTAGATTGGGTCAGCCAAACGAACATTTGGCTGGAAATAATTCAATTGAGATTTCAAATCCAACATTTGCNACAGCTGTTGGATTAGTCATGAATTCAATGAACAAAAGAAAAAATAAAAATTTAGAAAATAAAGAAGAGGAAGTCAAATCAGAATCTCAAGAAAATAAAGATATTAATCTTTCAGATTCAAATAATAAAAATTCAGTATTTGAGAAATTTACTGAGAAAATAAAAACATTTTTAGAAAACGCAGAATAACATACAACTATGAATTTTAATCAAGATTTAAACAATTTATCATTTGATTTACCAAAAAATCAAAGNAATGTAATTAAAGTAATTGGAGTCGGCGGTGGCGGTAGTAATGCAATCAATCATATGTATTCTAAAGGAATCAAAGGAGTAGATTATGTTGTTTGTAATACAGATGCTCAGGCTTTAGAAAACAGTAATGTTCCTAATAAAATCCAGTTGGGGGTTAACCTTACAGAGGGTCTTGGGGCAGGTGCTAATCCGATTGTTGGTGAAAAAGCAGCTATTGAAAACTTGAATGAAATAAAAAGTATGCTTGAAAATAATACCAAAATGGTATTTATAACTGCTGGAATGGGTGGAGGAACAGGAACTGGAGCAGCTCCAATTATTTCAAAATTAGCAATGGAAATGAATATTCTTACAGTTGGAATTGTTACTATGCCTTTTNTTTTTGAGGGTAAAAATAGAATAAGTCAAGCTAACATTGGATTAGATAAATTAAGAAAAAATGTTGATGCTTTGATCGTTGTAAATAATAATAAATTAAGAGATGTATATGGAAATTTAGGAGTTAAGCAAGGTTTTTCTAAAGCAGATGAAGTCTTAGCTACAGCTGCTAAGGGAATAGCAGAAGTTATAACACATCATTATACCCAAAATATTGATTTAAAAGATGCAAAAACTGTTTTATCAAAAAGTGGAAATGCTATAATGGGTTCTGCAGGTTCATCTGGTGAAAAAAGAGCAATTAAAGCTGTTTCAAATGCACTAGATTCACCTTTGCTCAATGATAATAGTATTAGGGGTGCTAAAAATGTCTTATTATTAATTCTTTCTGGTTCTAGCGAGGTTACAATAGACGAGATAGGTTTGATCAACGATTATATACAAGAAAGTGCTGGAAATAATGTCAACATAATTATGGGAATAGGAGAGGATCAGTCAATGATTGAAGAAATTTCAGTAACTGTAATCGCAACTGGATTTGACATAAATCAACAAGATGAAATTATTCACTTAGATCCNAAGAAAAAAATTCATTATTTAGATGAGGAGAGAGAAGTGACTGAAGAGTTTATCGAAGAAAAAAATAAAACACCTTTTCAATTTGATTTTGCATCATCTGAAATCGATTTTAAAAACACTCATTTTCAAAACAATGTTCAAACTAACAAAGAAGAATTTTCAAAAATTAATTTGAATGATTTTGAGGTTGAATTTGAAGAAGTAAAGTTTGATGATAACAAAATTATTTCGGAGAGAGTTGAAACAAAACTAGAGGATATTTTAGTAAATGAATTTGAGCATGTTAAGTCGGAGGAAAGTTTTTTAAAATTTGATTTTAATGATTCAAATAATGATCAAAAAATTGTACACATTCTTGAAGAAGATGTTAATGAAATTGAAGTAATTGATCCAATGCAAATTATTCCTTTAACAACTGTTGGTAATGATGAGGCAGTAGAAACATCTCAAGAGATAGCACCGGCTAATAAATCAGAAATGATTGATGTAAATCCATTTGAAAATCCAATTGCTAAAACTTTAGCAAAAAGAACAGAAGAAAGAAAGATTAAGTTAAAGGAATTTAATTATAAATTTGCTAAAGCTAATAGAATAGAGGATATGGAAAGTGAGCCTGCCTATAAAAGAGCCGGAGTCAATTTTGAAAATAATGAAACGTCTTCAAAATCATTCTCTAAAATTGAAGAAAATTTTGATGGTGATTTAGAACTAAAAACTAATAATACATTTCTTCACGATAACGTTGATTAAATTATGAGCTTAAAAAGTAAAATTGAAAANGAGATTATTTCANCTATGAAATCNAAAGATTCATTGAGNNTAGAATCTTTAAGAGCTATTAAATCTGCAATAATACTCTTGGAAACAAAATCNGGTGNAAAATCTAANCCCNCANANGAGGATGAAATAGCTTTATTACAAAAATTAGTAAAACAAAGAAAGGAAAGTGCAACTATTTTTAACTCCCAAGGCAGANTAGANCTNGCTGAAAAAGANATTGCNCAAGAAAGAATAATCTCAGAATTTNTACCAAAACAATTATCAATTGAAGAAGTNACAANCATAATNAAAGAAATAGTAAAAAGAANNAATGCTNAAGGNATGGGAGATATGGGTAAGGTAATGGGTTTAGCNACAAAAGAACTTTCTGGNAAATCNGACGGTAANACTATTTCACAAATTGTTCGGAGTATTTTAAACTAATCAATACAGGCCAAGTAGTTCAACTGGATAGAACATCAGATTTCGGCTCTGNCGGTTGAGGGTTCGAATCCTTCCTTGGTCACAAAAATTATNTNNTATTCTTNATATNTAAATTACACATNTAGAAAAATCTNATNGATAAAAAGATTGATGCAGATATCAAACCGATCAAAAAACCTANCCAGACTCCAANAGCTTTTAATTCAGTGTATANAGCCANNTATACCATNACTGGTAATCCTATTATTATATAGCTNANAAAACATATAAANGAAGGAATTTTNACATCTTGTATTCCACGAAGTGCTCCTTGAGCAACAATTTGTNTTCCATCAAAAATTTGAAATAATGCGACTATNAGTAATAGTTTTGATGAAATATTNGCNGTTTCNATTATGTCTTCTCTANTCACATTTTCNANATATAGCCATGGTAAAAAATCAGAAAGTGAAATAAANACTAATGCAAAAAACATTTCAATTAGAATNACCATTAAAAAAATAGATATNGCNATTCTTTTGAGGTTTNAAAAATCATTANTTCCTTTTTGATTACCTACTCGAATTGTNGCAGTAACACTTAGACCAAGAGCAACCATAAATGTTATTGTTGAAAGATTCAAGGCAATTTGATTNGCAGCTTGNTCGTTTGTNCCNATTATTCCACAAACCCANATTCCAGATATAAAGAANCCAACTTCAAATAGTACTTGTAAAGCAGAAGGGTAACCTAANTTNAAAATTTTTGATATTATAGNTTTTGTAAATTTTAGAAATTTAAAATTTNNGAAATATTTTTTAAGNTTACTAGAATTTTTAATTAGATAAATAATAATTAAAACCATAAATATTCTNGAGATTAATGTTCCAATTCCAGCTCCCACTAGNTCNAGTTTTGGAAANCCAAATTTTCCATATATCAATAAATAGTTTAGTAAAACATTAATAATATTTGCNATAATTGTAGAAATCATTGAAATTTTNGTNAAGGATAATCCATCNGTAAATTGTTTAAAGCTTTGAAATAAAANAAGAGGAATCAGNGATATTGCAACCCAGTTAATNTATGGATAAGCAAGNTTNACCACATCTGNTGATTGACCCATNGAATTTAACAAAGGTTTTAAAGCAAAAACNCCAATTGTTAGNANAANACCAAGAATNAAACATATNGTTACACTATTTTCTAANATTGATTTAGATTTTATAAAATTTCTTTGTGCATTACTCTCTGCAATTAAAGGCGTAATTGCTGTTGAGAACCCAATTCCAAGTGACATTGCTAAAAAAACAAAACTATTTCCAAGTGATATTGCTGCAAGTTCTTCAGTTCCAAGTCTCCCTACCATTGCATTATCCACAAATTGAACAAGTGTATGCCCAACAAGGCCAATAACTACAGGATAGGCTAACTTATAATTATATAAAAACTCCTTTGTGTAATTTTTAACCAATATCTAATCACATTTTATTTGATAGATAAATAGAATTCATCAAAAGTCTATTTGTGCCATACCAAAATGCCCTAAAGTTTGTGTTGTCACTGAATAAAAATATTTTACCAGAACCATATCTCTTAATTTTAAAGGGAACACTCTTTTTTAACATCTCATTATTTTCCTTTGAAATATAACCACTAAGTAATGGGTTACTTGTATATGTTATAGGATTATTAAAACTATTTTTATCTGGTTTCATAAAAATTGTATTATTACGAAAGGTTGGTAAATAATTAGATTTTATTCCAAAATTAATTGGATGGCTTTTATCCAGTTTAGTATTAAATATTGCACCCCCAATAACTTGAGCACCTGAAAATTTTCCTCTGTCTTCATAATTAACATCTTTTGCATTCATATTGTTACTAAAAAACTCAATATCAATTAATTTATTTCTATTTAGCCAGTTAATGGAACCTCTGTAGGCAATTAGATTTCCACCTGAATCTAGATAATCTTTTAATTTGTTAATGTTGATTTGATTTCCAGAATAATTAGGCAAAATAATATGAGAATATTTTGAAAGATTAACTCTATTAATATTTCTAACATCAATTTTTGTTATTAGAGTTTTATATCTAGTGTCAAAAAGGTGCCATATTTCTCCAGCATCATAAGATCGAATACCATCTCCAACTATTAATGCAATTTTGGGTTTATTTATCGTTGTAAATGAGTTAGAACCAAAACCAATATTATCTTCATACCCACCATTTAATCCATTAATGTCAATTCCTGTTTCATTTGAAATTTCTACTATTATATCGTGTATTTCATTAGAATTTTTGGATTGACTAACAGCTGGAATAAATAGACTTCCATAATCATACATTTTATTTTTGATAAAAATCTTTTTTGAACTTGATTTCACTCTAATGTTGTTGTTCAATAATCTGTTAATTAATGTTGGAATATTGTAATCATGTGGTTCTATTAAATAACCATAGTTAGATAAACTAGATACTTTTCCAACAGGTTTTTTAATATTACTTTCAATTATATTCAAGTCTTTTTTCAAAAAATCATAATTTAAATTAAAAGCTAAGGGGAATGTCCAAGCTGAAACATCATAAAAAAGACTGTCCTTAAACTTTTTAGTTCTTTCAAACATTGCTTTTATTAATTTTGATTTGGGTTGATTTAATGAAACGTAATATTTATAATCTCCATCAACTGTTTCATTAACCTTGATTTTATGTGTTCGTAAAATTTTAGCAAGTTCATAACTACTTGACTTATCTGAACTGTTACCAAATCCAATTCCTTTTATTTTCGAATTTTTTGCCTCATCTATGCTTTCTAAGTAAAAATTATTCATGTGTTTCAATAAATCAACTCTAATTGAACTTGAAGCTTTTATTGTAGATAAAATGGTAGTCAATTGATTTTTAATTGTAAATGGAAATGTTAAAATTCCATTTTGACTTTCTTGAACATGCCCTCTTGAACTGCCTTGCTCAAAAAGAATTCCAATACTACCATTTATATCAGGGTAAGTAGATCCTTTTCCAAAATAAAAATCATCGTAGTTTTCTTTACTGTAATAAAGACTTCCAATTTTATCGAGATATTCAGCGTGAAATCCGGCAATTTTCTCAGTCAATTTTTGATTATTAATTGGAATCATCGGATTAACTCTATCTGGCACACCAGGTTGAAAGAAAAAAGTTGAATTAGTCCCCATTTCATGATGATCTGTCACTACATTAGGCATCCATTCAGTATAAGTTTTAATTCTTGCTTTAGATTCAGGAAGCTGTACAGGAAGCCAATCTCTATTCAAATCAAACCAGTAATGATTTGTTCGGCCACCAGGCCATACTTCACTATACTCTCTGTCATTTGAATCTGGATTTAAAGTTAAACTCTTATTGGAGTTTGCCCAATATGCAAATCTTTGCAGTCCATCAGGATTTAAACAAGGATCAAATAATATTACTGTGTTATTTAGGATTTCAAGCAACTCTTTATCTAAAGATGCAGCTAGATAATAAATTCCAAGTAAACTGGCATTAGAAGCACTTGCTTCATTTCCATGAACAGAGAAACCCTGATAAACAATAGCAGGCATATCATCGTAGTTAAAAATCTTTTCTCCTGAACTTAATCTTAAATGATTTTTTCTAATTTCCTCGATATTTTTTAAGTTTTCAGTACTTGAAACTGTCAAAATGATTAATGGTCTATCTTCATAAGTTTTTCCAGTTTCATGAATTTTAATTCTATCAGATGCATCTGCGACTTTATACATATACTCAACTAACTTATCATGTGTTACATGCCATTCGCCAACTTTGTGACCAATAACTTCAGAAGGTTTTGGAATTTTTGGATTAAAATTTAAATTACCATTAAAATAATAATCTAAGCTAGTCTGAGAATTGATATTAATTGAACATAAAAAGAAAATAAGTAATGATATTTTTTTCATTTTATAGAAATGTTTTTTGTGATTGATAAATTAGTTTTTGGAGCTATAACATAATTCAAAATTTCAAATGGAAGCTCTAAATTATCCAAAATTTTTATTGTTTTTAAATATACTTCAATTTTTGATCTCGGTTTAATTTCAAAAAAATTAAACTCAGTGTGAAAATTGTACTCACCTGTATATCTAAGTTTCAGAGGCACTACTGAGCTGTTAATTAACTCTAATTTTAATATTTGTTTACTATTGTAGTCTTTAAAATCGTATCCATGACTTTTAATTGAAAAATTTTCATGGGCAACCATCTTTAAATTCTCTTCTTTACCTATAATTAAATCATGAAACCATATAAAAGTATCACCATTAAAAAGAGCATCACTTGTTGATTTCAAAGTTCTATTTTCTGATATAATAAATGTTAATGGTCTGTGATAACTTTCTTTTTCATTATTAAAATCCCAATCAATTAAAACATGAACATCACTAGTCCCCATAATTGTTAAATCATTTTCTAAAGCAATTTGTAGTGCTTCCTCAGAAAATGTTGACATATTAACAACTTCAATTCCATGTAGGTAATTTTTATTGATTATTTCATTGTGAACAGGATCTAATCTTGCAATTCCATCTCTTCTCTGAGATTCCCAATGTGGATGATTCCAAAAAACAAATGCTCCTTGTTTGTTTGCTTCTTTTATTGCTTTGTTAAAGTCTAAAGGTTTTTTTTCGTTGTCAAAAAATTTATTTGCGTCATTAATAAAGATTGCATTAAAATGACCTGGGGGCATTCCTTTTGTTATTTCAGTACCATGAACAACTGCTAAAGGTTGATTTTTAACATAACCTCCGGCAATCTGAAAAGATCTATTTCTATCAGGGTGAGGAATATCTCTTAAGTGAGATTGATATTCTAGATGTTCAGTAAGTGATATCATATCTATACTATCTTTCAAAGCTTCATCAACTCTAATAGTTGGCCATACACTTCCATCAGAAAAAACAGTATGAATATGTAAATCAGCAGAAATAAAATGTTTTCCCTCTGGACTTTCAAAAAATGTTTTTACACCTTGTGCATAATTAATTATTGAAAATAATATTAATATGTATTTTAATTTTTTCATGTATTAAGTGTTTTTAAAAGCCTCTTTTTAACTCTTAAATATTTATTAATATTTAACGAATACTTTGTATAATTTTTAAAAATTTTTTCTATAATTCTATTGTGAATTTTAGAATTTTTGATTTTAAGAGATTCTAACATTTCATAATCTTCAGCACCAATTCTATGAGCCTCAAATCTAAGTGAAGAAAGTGGTCCATTTTTTCCAGGATAAATAACATGTGTATCACCAGCAGGAAGATAATTATTTGATGAGGCTGCGGGAGATGGGTGCTTTACAACACTTTGTTTGAAAGGATCAGCTTTATATTGATTTAAACCCCAATGTAGATACCCAAGTGTATTATATTTTGATCCACCCCAGCCAAAATATACTTGTCTTAATTTTTCCATATCAAGAGTTCTATTTAACCATTTACCCCCCGGAACTAAGCAAGTGTATACTAAAATTTTTTCTCCTTTTTTTTCTCTCTCTTTAAAAAAATCTAAATTTTCTTGAAAATCATTAATTATGGGACACCAAATATCAATTGCATCGCCTAAACTATCTCTTGTATTAGTTGCTTCCATTATCTTAATCTCTGGATAAATTTCTTTTATTTGTTTGGCAACATCAACATAGCATTGGGCATTGATTGAGGTTGGTTCATCAGCAATATGTTGTAGCCATTGATTTTTTAAATTATACTTTTCAGTAAAGTCTCTTATTTTGTTTATAATAGAAGCAATTTCATTTTTACCCTCTTCTGAGTAATACCCCACTTTTTTTAATCTAGTCTTCAGCTCAGGATTCCCCCAATCATCATTGGCTCCTCTATTTAGTAAATGAGGTGATTCAAAATATTTGAATCCATATTTTCTAAAAATATTAATAAATGAAATCATTTTCTGCTCATCTAATTGGAATTTACCATCATCAAGGTAGATAAGTTCTCCTGGAATTATAATACAATTTTGCCTTCCCTCTGCCATGACTTTAGCATACTTATCAAGCATAGTATACCACTCATCGGTCCATCTTTCAACACCATGATATTCTTCCATTTTACCTAGATTAAACCAATTTGTATAAAAGAAATTACTTTCAGAAAGTCTAGGAATTACATAATCATAGACATTTACTTTTAGTTTTAAATTAAATGTTTTTGTTCCAATTTTAAATGATAACTTGACGAAATGATTACCCGAATCAATTTGTTCAGGAATATATATTTTTAAATTTAATAGTGAATATTTAGTCTCTGCTGTAATATTATTATGAACAGGTTTTAATATTTCAAAAACTCTAAATGGAGCTCGTCTTATCACATGTGGATTTATTAATCCTTTAAATTGTTCAGTTCTACTATCTAATCCAGTATTTTCCTCAACAGGAACATCTTTTACATTGTTAAATTGAATATTATTTAAAGTTTTGCTAAATGCATTAAACTCTATTATATCTCCTACTTTAGTTTTAATGATAATATTTACATCGCTATAACTGTTACGTGCTGTGTTAACTTTGTAGTTTTTTGGATAATTAAATTCATTTTTATCAGGATAAACTTCTTTAAGTAGGTTTGAAAAGCCAATATCTTGAGAATGTATTGGTAAAAACAAAAATAATAATCCTATTTTGAAATATATTTTCATGTAAATTTTCTTTAATTTAAAAAAATAAATACACCTAACAATGAAACGAAATTATTTAATACTTTTTCTTGCCTCTTTGATTTTTTCATGTAATATTCCAAAAGAGACGTTATCACTTTTCAATGGTAAAAATTTAGATGGTTGGATTATTTATGGAACTGAAAAATGGTACGTGGATAATGGTGAGCTAATTTGTGAAAGTGGGCCTGATAAAAACTATGGCTATCTTGGAACTAACAAGTATTTTAATGATTTCATCTTAGAGCTTGATTTTAAACAGGAAGATAATGGAAACAGTGGTGTTTTTTTTAGATCAACTGTTGATGGAGTTAAGGTTAAAGGATGGCAAGTTGAAGTAGCTCCACCTGGCTATCATTCCGGCGGTATTTATGAATCTTATGGAAGAGGATGGCTAATTAAGCCCGATCAATCAAAAGATTCCATTGTTAAAATGGGTGAGTGGAACAAAATGAAAATAAAAGTTTATGGTGATGAAGTTACAACCTGGATTAATGATAATCAGATGATTAAAATTAAAGATTCAATAATTGGATTAGGCAAAGGAGGTGTTGCTCTTCAAATTCATGATGGAGGTGGTATAAAAGTTAAATGGAAGAATATTAATTTAACTAAATTAAATTAAATACATCACCTGACGAGTGATCTTTAAAAGCTCCGGTAACTGATTTTAAACAATTATTTAAACCTTCGTTTTTTAGCTTTCCAAGGAAGGCGAATATTAATGCTTCTTTATAATCAACTATTTCTTTTTGTGGAATATGAATCTTTAATCTTTCCTTTTTTAGACAATTGATTAGAGTTTTATTATAAGCCCCACCACCTGTTATTAATATTTTATTTTTAGTATCAACGTTCTTTTTTATTTGAAACACAACATGATGTATATAAGTATTTAAAATATCTTTAATTTCAATTTTATAATTTTCAATTAGTGGAAAAATAATTTTGTTTACAAATTCAATTCCTAGTGACTTTGGAAGTTTTTTTTCGTAATATGTAATTGAATTTAAATGGTTGAATAATTTCTTGTTAAGACTACCCTCTTTTGAAAAATTTCCATCCAAGTCAAATTCAGCTCCTATAATTTTACAGTAGTGATTTAAAACAGTATTCATCGGGCATATATCAAAAGCATAAATGTTTTTCTCCTTTTTAAATGAAATGTTAGCAAAACCTCCCAAGTTTAAGCAATATTTAAACTCTTCAAATAAATACATGTCTCCAATTGGGACTAGAGGTGCACCTTGACCACCTAAAGCAACATCTTGAGCTCTAAAATTATTTATTGTTTTAATTCCAGTTAATTTATTTATTGTTTTTCCATCACCTATTTGAAGTGTTTTACCAATATCTGGTTCATGAAAGATAGTATGACCATGAGATGAAATAATATCAATATTTTTAAGATTGTATTCTTTTATGAAATTATTTGTAGCATTTCCAAAAATTACTCCCAATTCAATATTAAGGTTTAAAATTTCTTCATCACTTAGATGAATAGAATTTTTCAATTTATTTCTTAATTGTTCATTATAAGAAATGGTCTTACAGTTGATAATTTCAAATTTTTGAAGTTGATTTTCTTCAAATCTAACTGCGCATATATCTAAACCATCTAAAGATGTACCACTCATTAAGCCAATTATGTTAGTGAATTTGGACATGAGTGAAAGTTATTAAAATAAATTGTAATATACTCTATCCAGAAATGAGTTTACAAATGGTGTTTGTTGGATTTTTAGACTTAAAAACTGTGCTACCTGCAACTAAAACATTAGCTCCTAGATTAAATAATTTATTTGAATTATCTTCATTTACACCCCCATCAATTTCAATCAACGCACTTGATCTAGAGTTGATAATCAGATTTTTAAGTTCAGCAACTTTATCAAAGGTATTTTCAATAAATTTCTGTCCTCCGAATCCAGGGTTTACGCTCATTAAACATACTAGATCAATATCATTGATTATAGAACTTAGCGAAGAAACTGGTGTGTGTGGATTTAATGCTATACCAGCTTTAATACCTAAACTTTTAATCTTTTGAATACTCCTATGAAGATGTGTAGAAGCTTCAATATGAANTGTAATAATTTCACTNCCTAAATCAGCAAACTTTTNAATGTAGTTNTCTGGATTTACAATCATTAAGTGAACGTCTAAAGGTTTTTCAGCTTTTTGCTGAAAAATTTTCATAATTGGTGTTCCAAANGAAATGTTTGGAACAAATACTCCATCCATCACATCAATNTGAAACCATTNAGCTTTACTNTTATTAACNAGTGAAATTTCNTCTTCAAGCTTACCAAAATTNCATGCAAGCATTGAGGGAGCTATTATTCTTGAACTNTTATCCAAGGTATGTNNTTAGGATTTTACTTCTAGAGGCATGTTTAAGTCTTCTAATTGCCTTTTCTTTGATTTGACGAACTCTTTCACGAGTCAAATCAAATGTTTCACCAATTTCTTCAAGAGTCATTGCATGTTGCTCACCTAAACCAAAATATANTCTAACAACATCAGCTTCTCTNNNNGTAAGTGTTTCAAGTGCTCTTTCTATTTCAGTTTTAAGTGATTCNTGTAAAAGTTTCTTATCAGGATTAGGTGATTCACCNCTTTTAAGTACATCATACAAGTTAGAATCTTCNCCCTCAACAAGAGGAGCATCCATTGAAACATGTCTTCCNGAATTTTTCATAGATTCTTTCACATCAGAAANAGTCATGTCTAATTCTTTNGCGATTTCTTCAGCTGAAGGTACACGNTCATTAGCTTGCTCTAGAANAGCATACATTTTATTNATCTTATTNATCGATCCAATNTTATTAAGAGGNAGTCTTACAATTCTTGATTGTTCAGCCAAAGCTTGAAGAATTGATTGTCTAATCCACCAAACAGCGTANGAAATAAATTTAAAACCTCTTGTTTCATCAAATCTTTTAGCTGCTTTTATAAGNCCTAAATTTCCTTCATTAATCAAATCAGGAAGCGTTAAACCTTGATTTTGATACTGCTTAGCTACTGAAACTACAAATCTTAANTTAGCTTTNGTAAGTTTCTCAAGNGCNATTTCNTCACCAGCTTTAATNCTNTGAGCTAATTCTACNTCTTCTTCNGCAGTAATTAAATCAACNTTTCCAATTTCTTGTANATATTTATCAAGTGAAGCAGTTTCACGATTTGTAACCTGTTTTGTTATTTTAAGCTGTCTCATTAATGTCTTTTNATACTTATACGATTANTGTTAAAAAANGTTTCATTTTATTCCTTTTTTTTTGGTCTTTCAAGTAAAATTTTTCTGGAAACTTTTTGTTTTTTAGTNCTTGGATCAATCCCCATATATTTNACTCTAACAATATCTCCNANGTTTAAGTNTTTTTCAACATTTTCTANTCTTTCCCAAGCTATTTCGGAAATATGCAGTAAAACTTCTTTNCCTGGNCTGAACTCTACAACAGCNCCAAATTCCAAAATNTTTATNACCTTGACATCGTANTCTTTTCCATTNTCNGGTTTAAAAGTAATATTATCTATTTTTTCAATAACTGAATCAATCATTTCTTGNTTAGTTCCTAAAATTTCTATNATTCCTTTTTCATCTTCTTCNTCAATAACAATTGTAGTTCCAGTTTCTTTTTGCATNTCTTGAATTACTTTTCCGCCAGGTCCTATNACTGCNCCTATNTAGTCNCCNTCTATTGTAACTTTTACCATTTTTGGAGCATGNGCTTTAACAGACTCAGCTGGCTTTTCTATNGTNTCAGTTAATTTTTCAAGTATTTCTAANCTTCCAGTNCTAGCTTGTTCAAGNGCTTTAACTAAAATTTCATANGAAAGGCCNTTAATNTTAATATCCATCTGACAAGCTGTNATACCATNTTCAGTTCCNGTTACTTTNAAATCCATATCACCTAAATGATCTTCATCTCCAAGAATATCTGAAAGAANAGAATATNTTTCNCCATCAGANATTAAACCCATAGCTATNCCTGANACAGGTTTGCTAATTTTAACTCCTGCATCCATCAAAGCCATTGTNCCTGAACANACAGTTGCCATAGANGATGAACCATTNGATTCAAGAACCTCAGAAACTACTCTNACAGTATATGGNCAATCTTTTGGNAATACTTTACTTAAAGCTCTNTGAGCCAANTTNCCATGACCAATTTCTCTTCTNGANGTTCCTCTTAANGGNCTAGCTTCACCAGTNGAAAATGGNGGAAAGTTGTAGTGTAAATAAAAATTTTCTTCNCCTTGATGTGTTGGGGAATCAATAATATTAGCATCTCNTGANGTACCTAGGGTTACGGTAGCTANTGCTTGAGTNTCACCTCTGGTAAAAATTGAAGATCCATGNGTNGATGGNAAATAATCAACTTCACACCAAATTGGTCTAATATCNGTAGTTTTTCTACCGTCAAGNCTNACNCCTTCACTTAANACAAGTTCTCTTATTGCCTCTTTCTCAACNTTATAGAAATACTTTAAAATTAAATTTTCATTTTCTTCAAGTTCTTCATCGCTAAATTTGCTCAATAGNTTTTCTTTAANCTCAGAAAACTCNAATGACCTTTCTTTTTTANCAAGTCCTTTTTTAGCTATNTGATAACAATTTTCATAACATTCATNGTGTACNTTNTTTAANAAATCTTCATTCTCAATTGCAGATTCATANTCTCTNGTTTCTTTTTGTCCAATTTCATTAACCAATTCTTTTTGAGCATCAATTTGTGTTTTAATAGCCTNATGTCCAAATTTTATAGCCTCAGTCATTTCACTTTCACTNATTTCATCAAATTCTCCTTCGACCATTGANANAGAATCGTAACTAGCTCCAACCATGATATCTATATCAGAATTNTCTANTTGANCTCTGCTTGGATTNATAATAAANTCACCATNAATTCTTGCGACACGAACNTCAGAAATAGGATATTCAAATGGAATATCAGAAAGTTGAATTACAGTTGAAGCAGCAAGTCCNGCAAGTGAATCAGGCATNACTTCNTCGTCATGTGACATTAGTTGAATCATNACTTGTGTTTCATGATGGTAATCTTTAGGAAANAGAGGTCTAAGAACCCTGTCAACAAGTCTCATTGTAAGTATTTCATCATTAGATGGTCTNGCTTCTCTTTTAAAAAATCCACCAGGAAATTTTCCTGCAGCNGCAAATTTTTCACGNTAGTCAACTGTAAGTGGTAAAAAATCAACGGGGCTAGCAGTTCTTGCTGATACAACAGTTGCTAAAAGCATAGCATTACCCATTTGTATAACAGCAGATCCATCAGCTTGTTTAGCTAATTTTCCTGTTTCAATTGAAATAATTCTACCATCAGGTAGTGTAATTTCTTTTTTATAAATTTTTGTGCTCATTTGTTTTCATTAATTAATTGTTGTGTGAGTAGCAACCAATGAAAACTTATTACTTTCTAAGTGATAATTTTTTTATAATAGCCCTATATCTGTTAATATCTTTNTTTTTTAAATATGATAGAAGACTTTTTCTTTTTCCAACCATTTTNAAAAGCGATCTTTCTGTATTATAATCCTTTTTGTTAGACTTAAGATGATCTGTTAAGTGATTTATTCTTGTAGTAAATAAAGCAATTTGACCTTCAATAGAACCAGTATCTTTTTCAGAACTTCCGTTATCTTTAAAAATGTCTTGAATTTTCTCTTTAGTTAAATACATTTAAAATATTTTGTGGCGCAAATATAGTATAATTTTTTAAAGTTAATCACTATAATTACGAAGAGGTCTATTAAGAATTAAATCTAGGTAAAAATTAATCTTTTCTTTCAAATTGTTTCTATGGCTAATAAAATCAACAAAACCATGTTCCAGTAAAAATTCAGATCTTTGAAAACCTTCAGGAAGNTCTTGACCGGTAGTATCTTTAACTACACGTGGACCAGCAAATCCAATTAATGCACCCGGTTCAGAAATAATAATATCTCCTAACATTGCAAAAGATGCTGTTGTTCCTCCGGTAGTGGGATCTGTACAAAGAGAAATATAAGGTATTTTGTTATTAGACAATTCTAAAAGTTTAGCAGAAGTTTTTGCCATTTGCATTAAGGAGAAAGCTCCTTCCATCATTCTTGCTCCACCAGATTTTGAAATAATTAATAGAGGAGATTTAGTTTTTATTGAATGATCAATTGCTCTTGAGATTTTTTCACCAACAACAGACCCCATAGATCCTCCAATGTAACTGAAATCCATTGATGCAATAGTTAAAGGTTTTGAACATGAGTTTCCGTATGCAACAGAAATTGCCTCAGNAAGTCCAGTCTTTTTATTTGCTTCCTTGACTCGTTTCGGGTAGGTTTTAGTATCAGTAAAGTTTAAGGGATCAGATGCTTTTAGATTATTAAACAATATTTCATAATCAGAATCAAATAATAAATTAAAATACTCATTTGACCCAATTCTCATGTGAAAATTGTCTTCCGGAGAAACAAAATTGTTGTTTACTAATTCATCATTATCAACAATTTTTCCTGTTGGAGTTTTATGCCAAAGACCGTCTGGCGTATCCTTTTTGTCTTTTGTATTTGTTTGAATTCCTTTCCTTGTTCTTTTAAACCAAGCCATAATTTCAATTAAAACTAAAAAATTATAATGTATTTACATTATTTAGGTCTTTAAAAGCTTTTTCAAGTCTTGTCACGAAATATTCCTCACCTTTTCTTAACCAAACTCTTGGGTCATAGAATTTTTTNTTAGGAATATCATCTCCATCAGGATTACCTATTTGGTTTTTAAGATATTCAGCATTTGAAGAGAAATAATCTCTAACACCCGACATGAAAGCATATTGCATATCTGTGTCAATATTCATCTTGACAGCTCCATATGAAATAGCTTCTCTAATTTCTTCTACTGTAGAACCAGATCCACCATGAAATACAAAATTAANAGTGTTTTCAGCTACATTGAATTTTTTAGAAATATAATCTTGAGAATTTTTTAAAATTTTAGGGGTTAGCTTAACATTTCCAGGCTTGTAAACACCATGAACATTTCCAAATGCAGCAGCGACAGTAAATTTATCACTGATTTCAGATAATTGTTCGTAGGCATAAGCAACTTCTTCAGGTTGTGTGTATAATTTAGAGCTATCAATATCTGTATTGTCAACTCCATCCTCCTCACCACCAGTGACACCTAATTCTATTTCAAGTGTCATTCCAATTTTTGACATTCTCTCTAAATATTTTTTACAAGTAGATATGTTTTCTTTAATATCTTCTTCNGAAAGATCAATCATATGAGAACTAAAAAGTGGTTTTCCACTTTTTTCATAATNTTTTTCGCTTTCAGAAATCAAGCCATCTATCCATGGTAAAAGTTTTCTAGCAGCATGATCGGTATGCAATAGTACTGTAGCATTATATTCTTTTGAAAGTTCATGGACATGCTTTGCTCCGGCAATTGATCCCTTTATAGATGCAATTTGGTCTATGTTCCCTAATCCTTTTCCAGCATTAAAACTTCCTCCTCCATTGGAAAATTGAATTATGACTGGGGCATTTAATTTTGCTGCAGTTTCTAAAGTTGCATTGATTGAAGATGATCCGATNACATTNACTGCTGGTAGAGCAAATTTCTTTTTTTTTGCAAGTTCAAAAATTTCTTGAACTTGATTTCCTGTAAGTACACTCATTTAGTAAAAATTGTTGGGCAAAATTAAGAAGAAAAAAAGAAGTTAGAAAGGATAATTTAATCCAATATTAAATACAGCTTTTTTTAGACTGAAATCTGTTAACCATCTTTTTCCTTTTTCTAAAGAAGGATTATGAGTCTTCAAGCCCATATCTAACCTAAAAATGAATAANCCAGAATCATACCTCAATCCAACTCCATTTCCTATTGCAAGCTCACTTAAATCACTAAATCCATTAAAAGTTCGAGAGCTATCTTCAGTATTGTCTAGCAGATTCCAAATATTTCCTACATCAGCAAAGAATGCTCCATCAAAATTCCCAAACATTTTAAACCTATACTCAAAATTAAATGCAATTTTAAAGTTAGCTTCATTAAACTCATCAAATGCACCACTACTTCCGGGACCTAATTTATATACTTGCCAAGCTCTGTTATCATTAGATCCTCCACCAAAAAAAGATTCAGAGAATGGTATATTTTCGGAATTTCCATAAGGTATAGCTAAGCCATTAAAAAATCTAAATGCAAAAAGTGAATTATTTTCAAAACTCCAATGTCTTATGTATGTAAATTCAGTTTTGAAAAATTGTGAGAATCTTAAATCAGATATAGTTTTAAAACTCTGAGAGTTATCTTTTTTTACGAATAAATTTGCAATATTACCAGATGTTTGAATTTTTAAATTCCATCTGTTAAAATTATTTCCTTGAAATACATTTTCGGATTTATTTGAAAATTTTATTGAGGGACCAAGAATTAAATTATTAGAAATCAACCTAGATCTTCTGCCTTCAATAAAACTTACTTTTCTAAAATCTTTTTCTGAGATGCTTGTAAATTTTCCCTCTAACACATCATCAATAAATAAATTAATTCCTTTAGGAATTTCTAAATCCCCGTTGTTGTAATAAATTGGATTTGAGGTTATTTTATTAGCTATTAAGTTTAATTCCTTGTATGAGCTAAAATATATATTAAAATAATTNCCAATATTTTTATTATTTATCAGAGCAATTTCGGCAGGAGAAAAACTAAAAAAAGTTTTTTTAGTATTCCAACTATATGCATAATTTAATTTAAAACTATTTCTATCTAATCCTATATTTCTTTGATTTGACGAACCAAGATTAATCAATGTTCTTTTGTTAGATATTCTTCTGTTGGACATTTTTTCTGAAGCCAACAAAAATCTTGGTATATCAAGTATTAGGTCATAATTGATTTGCGATATTTGAGTTTTTCCAGATTTACCTATTGAGCCACTGAAAGATAATGTTAAGTTTTCACCTCTTTTAAAAATATTTCTTGATTTAAATCTGTTTTCAAAGGCTATCCCAATATCCTCAATATTAGATTGCTTTAAATCAAATCCAAATCCAAGTCCAAATTTCTTTTTACTATTTAAAAGTAAATTAGCATTCAGCGAGTTGTCTTTGTTTTTACTGTATTGAATTGAGGGGAAATTAAATAAATCTAAATCATTCAACTCTCTTAAGCTCGCTTTTCTCAATGAATCATTAAAAACATCTCCAGATTTGAATTTTAACTTAGATTTTATAAAATTTTCATTGAAATTAAAAGAATTAATTAAATCACTTTGTATTATATTAATTGCTAAAATTTTTGAAATAGAATAATCTTCTCCATATATATTCGTTTCTATAGGAATGGATAAGTTGTTATTAGTGGAATCAATTTCTGCACTAAAGAGAATAGAATTAATTTGAAAATCATATACCCCATTATTTTTAAATAAATTAAATAATCTATTTCTTTCAATATCAAAATTTATTGAGTTAAAAAATGAATTCTTTTTTAATTTGGATTTGTCGGAGTTTGCTTTGTAGATTGAATCAATTATTTCAGAATCAATATTCGATTTGTTTTCTCCTATATAATATCTGCCTGAGGTATTGATTTGAAAAATTAGGTTAGCAATTTTTTCATTTTCTTTTTTAACTTCAAAATCAATCTCATTTTTCAAATAACCTAAATTTTGAAAATAAAGGTTTAAGTTTCTGACTGAATTCTCAATTTTTGATGTATCAATAATTTCAATATTTTCACCATTCTTTAATTTCCAATTATTAAAATTACTGTTATATAGTTTTAATTGTTTTATCTGTTTTTCCGAAAGTAAATTTTTTAATCTTTTTCTTTTATTTTTTTCATTTAACCAATCTTCAAACAAACTGTCAGGCTCAAGTTTCGCGGTAGAACCAAGAAATGCTGGGAAAGGAATTCCTAAAATCCTTGAATTCTCCTTAATTGTGAGGAGGGGATTTAATGAGTCACTTTTAATTAGTTTTTCATTTAAACTTATATCAATATTTTTAAGAATTATTTGATTTTTTTCAATCTGTTTTGTTAGATTACAACTAGAAAAAAAAGCTAATACTATAATTAATAAATTTATTTTGATTAAGTTTCTATTCATTGTGATTAATCAAAAATACGTCTAAAATAATGGTTACCAAAAATGAGTTGAAATATATAAGAAGATTAAATAATAAATCTGAAAGAATTAAAAATAATCAATTCGTAGTTGAAGGTGAAAAATCAATTAAGGATTTTTTAAGTTCAGATTATAAATTAAAGAAATTATTTTCAACACACCCTGAGGATTTTAATTTGTATGAAATAACAGAAAAGATTAGTTCATCACAACTAAAACAAATAAGTTTTTTAAAATCACCAAATAAACATCTTGGTCTTTTTGAAATAAAAAATAAAGAGTTAAAAAAGGACTCACAATACATATTAATTGATTCTATTAACGACCCTGGAAATTTGGGCACAATTATAAGATCTGCTGAATGGTTTGGTTTTAAACAAATCATATGCTCAAAAAATTCTGTCGATTGTTATAATCCAAAAGTAGTTCAAGCATCAATGGGCTCTTTATCAAGAGTGGATATTATTTACACCGATTTAATTGAGTTTATAAAAAATGAAAAAATCCCAATCTACGGTACTTCTAAAGATGGAAAAAGTATTTTAGAATTTTCTAATAATATTAATACTGGGTTATGGATTTTTGGATCAGAAGCCAATGGAATTTCTAATGATATTTCTGAATTATGTGAATCATTTTATTCTATTCCAAAATCTAACAAGGATATACTAACAGAAAGCTTAAACTTATCTACATCAGTATCTCTAATTATTGGATATTTAAAATTCTTTAATAGAAGCTAAAATTTAAAAATACAGCCCTGCTTTCAAGCTTATTTATGTTGTCTAACAAAAGATCACTGGAGAAATTATTTGGGATTTCATTTTTTATAGAAAATAACCCTCTAATTGAGGGAGATAATTTGAAATATTTTAAATAAATATCTAAACCTACTGAAAGTTCATAAAATAAATTTAAAGAACTAAATTTGAAATCTCTCGGTAAAAGACCAGTGCTACTTGTTACTTTGTTTATATTAATTGATGATGAAATTCCTAATTTTACGTAAGGTCTAAAGTTTTTATATCTATTAGAATTTATTTTTATTAAAAAAGGTAAGTGAATTTGATTGGACTTTATATTCCAAGATTTATTAATTATTTTACTACCTGTGATAAACTCATAAAAGTTCAATTTTTTTGAATATGAAGATAATCCCGGCTCAAAGCTTAAGTTTAAAAAATTATTAATTTTCAAATCTCCTATAAGTCCAACATTAAATCCAATATCTCCTTTTTCCAATTCTGCGCTTTTTGAACTAGGACCATCGTTTGTAACTTTAAAATCATAATTATTTAAGCCCAAATAATAACCAAATCTGAATTCTTTCTGATCAAAATTTGGGAGATTTGTGAATTGTGCGTTTAAGTTTGTAAAGAAAAGTATAGAGACTATGTGAAAAAAAGTTCTCATTATATCAAAGCTAATAAACAAAAATATATGCTCAAGCGTTAGTTAAATTTATTTTAGAATTTAAAAATCAAGTATATTTGCCAAGATATAAATCTCTAGTTAATGAAAATTATTATTGCTGGGGCAGGTGAAGTTGGATTGCATTTATCAAAATTATTATCTTTTGAATCTCACGATATAACACTTATTGATGACAATGATGTAAGTCTGAAAGATGGAGAAAATTACTTGGATATCAAGGTTATCAGCGGAGACGCATCTTCCATTTCTGTACTAAATCAAGCGAACATAAAAGATTCAGACTTATTCATTGCAGTTACATCTAGTGAATCAATAAATCTTTTAACATGTTGTTTAGCAAAGAAAATTGGTTCAAAAAGAACTATTGGCCGAATAACAAATCTTGAATATATTGATGACCCATCAATTGACCTTAAATCAATTGGAATAGATGAAATTATATCACCCGAAAATCTTGCATCACAAGAAATCAGTTTACTGGTGAATAACTCTGCTTTTACAAATAGCCATGACTTTGAGTCGGGAAAATTAAAAATGTTGGCAGCTATAATTCAAAATAATGCCCCTTTTGTTGGTAAAACTGTACAAGAATCTGCTGCTGTTTTTCCAGGGATTAAATTTATGCCAATTGCGATTGAGAGAAGTGGAACTCAAAATGCTATTATTCCTAGAGGTGATACTGTATTTATGAATGATGATCATGTATATTTTATTACATGTGAAGATGGTGTGGATGAGCTTTATAAACTTATGGGAACCAAAAAACACAAAGTTAATAATGTTATGGTGTTAGGTGGTGGTAGAGTTGGGTTTAGAGTTTCGAAGGAATTAAGCTCACAAGGATATAATGTAAAACTTATAGAAAGTCATCCTGAGAAAGCTGAAATAGTTGCTGAAAAATTACCTAATGTATTAGTTTTAAACCTTGACGGCACTAAAGTCGATTTATTAAATGAAGAAAACCTTGATGAAATGGATGTTTTTATATCCGCCACAGGAGACTCTCAAAAAAATATTATGTCTTGCCTAATGGCAAAATCAAAAAATATTAAAAAAACTATAGCTTTAGTTGATGATACGGATTATTTTGAACTTTCAGAATCAATTGGTGTTGATACATTAATAAACAAAAAATTACTTGCAGCAAATGAAATATTCAGATTTATAAGAAAAGGTAATATTTTGGAGCTTAATAAATTAAATAATATGAATGCTGAAGTTTTAGAATTTTTAGTTTCTGCAGATTCAAAAGTTGTAAATAAAAAAATTAAAGACATCAAATTTCCCAGATCAGCTATAATTGGTGGAGTAATAAGAAATAATAAAGGTTCTATAGCCTTAGGTGATTTTTTGATTCAAGAAGGTGATAAAATATTAGTTTGTTCTTTGTATGAAACTATCAATAAAGTAGAAAAGCTTTTTCTTTAATTAAGTTATGTCAAGGCTAAATCACAAGTTGATCTCATATATATTAGGATTACTTCTTCTATTTAATGGATTAGCAATGTTGGTGACTTCCGGAGTTAGTTTATTAGTGAATGATGGTATTTTTAACGATATAACATCATCAGGAATAATTACTATATCATTTGGAATTATACTTATGTTGTTAAATCGGAACAATGTGAGACAGATTAATAAAAGAGATGGTTATTTAATAGTGACACTTGGCTGGATTACTATGATATTGTCTGGGATGTTGCCTTATTATTTAACAGGTTCGTTATCAACTTTTTCTAATTTGCTTTTTGAAAGTATGTCTGGTTATACAGCAACAGGTTCAACTGTCATTAGTGATATAGAATCATTACCCAAAAGTATTATTTTTTGGAGAAGTATGACTCATTGGCTTGGAGGAATGGGAATTATTGTTTTGGCAATTGCAATTCTTCCTCTTCTAGGAATCGGCGGAATGCAATTATTTTCAGCTGAAGCACCTGGCAGTGGAATAAGCGGCGATAAAATGCATCCAAGGATTAGTTCAACGGCAAAAAGACTATGGTTCATTTATGTTGGGTTGACTTTTGCCGAAACACTTGCTTTAAATGTCGCAGGAATGAGTTTTTTTGATGCAATTAATCACTCAATGAGCAATATAGCTACAGGAGGTTTTTCTACTAAAAATAATAGTTTAGCATATTGGAATGATATTCCTCAAATCCAATACATTATAATTTTCTTTATGATTTTAGCTGGAACAAATTATTTGCTAATTTATTCAGCTCTTATAGGAAAATTTAAAAAACTTTTTACCAATACAGAGTTTATTTGGTATCTGACTGTTATTTCAATTTTTGTAATTGTAACTTCTTTAATACTATTTATAAATGTTGATCTATCAATTTCAAATGTCAATCATCCTGAGATATATGGAAAATTAGAATCGAGTTTTAGGCATGCATTTTTCCAAATTGTAGCAATAATAACTACTACAGGATTTGTATCAGGTGATTTTGCTGGGTGGACTCCTTTTTTAACAATGTTGTTTTTTGCATTAATGTTTATTGGTGCATCTTCAGGATCTACCTCCGGAGGAATAAAAATATCCAGACATTTGATATTAATTAAAAATGGATTTTTAGAATTTAAAAAAGCATTACATCCTAATGCTGTATTGCCTTTAAGATATAATCATTCAGTTGTTAAAAAAGAAGTTATTGTAAATATTTTGGCCTTTTTTATGCTCTATTTAATATTATTTGTGATTGGAGCTGGGGTTCTTAGTACCCAGGGATTAGACTTTATTTCTGCTGTAGGTGGATCTGCTGCTTCAATTGGTAATGTTGGACCTGCAATAGGTTCACTTGGACCAACCCTCACATATGAGGAATTGTCAGGATTTGCAAAAGTTTGGTGTTCTTTTCTCATGTTAGTTGGAAGGCTAGAACTTTTTACCTTGCTTATAATATTTTCCCCATATTTCTGGAAAAAAAATTAAGATAAAACACTTTTTATTCGCTTTACAGCTTCAATAATGTTCTCTTTAGAAGCAGCATAACTTATTCTAATATTATCTGGGCATCCAAATGCCTCACCTGTAACTGTTGCTACGTAAGCTTTCTCTAGAAGAAACATTGCAAAATCAGATGAGTTTTCAATTTTAAATCCCATAATAGTTTTTCCAAAGAATTTCGAAACATCTGGAAAAATATAGAAAGCTCCATCAGGATTATTTAAAATCAACCCATCTATTTTAGAAAGAAGATCAATTATAAGTTTTTTTCTTTGATTAAACTCGTCAATCATATATGTGATTTGGGAAACCTCAGCTTCTAAAGCTGCAATAGTAGCTTTTTGTGCAATACAATTAGCCCCACTGGTAACTTGTCCTTGAAGTTTGGTACATGCTTTTGCAATCCATTCAGGTGCTCCAATGTAACCAATTCTCCAACCAGTCATTGCAAATGCTTTTGCAACTCCATTAACTGTTATTGTTCTATTGTACATAGAATCGATTTCAGCAAAGCTAAAATGCTTGACTCCATAGTTAATGTGTTCATAAATTTCATCTGATAAAATAAAAATATCTGGATATTTTTCTAAAACTGTTGCGATATTTCTAAGTTCTTCTTCAGTGTATACAGTTCCGCTTGGATTATTAGGCGAATTAAGAACAATCATTTTTGTATTTTCATTAATTTTTTTCTCAATATTTTTTGCAGAAACTTTAAAATCTGTTGTTATATCACTGTTTACTACTACTGGGATTCCTTCTGCCATTTCAACTATAGCAGAGTAACTTACCCAAAAAGGAGCAAGTAAAATTACTTCTTCACCTGGATTCACCATTGCTTGTATTATATTGGCAATTGATTGTTTGGCACCAGTTGATACAACTATTTGGTTAGTGTTGTAATTTAAATTATTATCTCTAATAAATTTTTTAGATATAGCTTCTTTTAAATCTAAATATCCATCAACAGGAGTGTATGAATTATAGTTATCATCTATAGCTTTGTTTGCTGCCTTTTTAATAAATTCTGGAACATTAAAGTCGGGTTCACCTAAACTTAAACCTATTATATCAATTCCTTTATTTTTTAATTCTCTTGCTTTTGCTGCCATTGCTAGAGTTGCAGAAGCAGGTAAATTATTTATTTTATTAGTTAAAAACTCCTTCATTTAAATTGTAAATATGAAATTCAAAGATATTTAAAAATGAATTATTTTAGCTTTGAATGTCATTCAAATTAAATTCTTTTTTTAACCTAACTGAAACTCAAATTAATAAGATAGAAGAATTTCAAAAACAAATAATTTTTTGGAATGAAAAAATCAATTTAATTTCAAGAAAAGACATAGACAATTTTATTCCCAATCATGTAATACATTCTTTATCAGTCTCTTGCTTTTTTGATTTTAATGACAATACAAATATTTTAGACTTTGGAACTGGTGGTGGACTTCCTGGAATTCCATTAGCTATTTGCTTTCCAAATGTTAAGTTTCATCTTGTTGATAGCATAAAAAAAAAGACTGATGTAGTAAATAAAATTACCAAGGATCTTAATTTGAATAATGTTGAAGTTATATGGTCTAATGTGAAAAATATTAATAAAAATTATGACTTTATAGTTTCAAGAGCAGTTGCTAAGTATCCCGAAATAAAATCTCTTTGCTCGAATAAGATTTCAAATAAAAATTTGAATGATAAAAAAAATGGTTTTATTCTTTTAAAAGGTGATAACGCAAAAACTGAATTTTACGAATGTAAAGAACACTATGAGTTTTCAATCCATGATAAAATTGAAATAGATTATTACAAAACGAAAAAAATATTTTACGTACCTAATCCATATATTCATAAGGATAGCTAGTCGGAGGATTTTCAGTTCTACTAACTAATCTAGGGCTCACCCATCTTAATAAATTTAATTTAGATCCAGCTTTATCGTCAGTTCCTGATGCGCGACATCCACCAAAGGGTTGTTGTCCAACTACAGCACCAGATGGTTTATCATTGATATAGAAATTACCTGCACTATATTTTAATTTATTGAGAGCATAGTTTATGCTATTCTCATCATTTGAAATAAAAGCTCCAGTTAGTGCATATTCAGATGTACTATCTAAAACATCTAGCATTGATTTCCAATCTTTATCATCATACTCAAAAATTGTAACAACAGGACCAAAAATTTCTTCTCTCATTGTTTTAAACTGATGATCTGATGTTAAAATTATGGTTGGCTCTACAAAATATCCAACAGAATCATTATAACCGCCACCACAAAGAACTTCACAATCATTACTTGATTTAGCGTATTCAATATAATTTGAAATTCTCTCAAAAGCTTTTTCATGAATTACAGCAGTCATGAAATTGTTAAAATCTATTGGAGATCCCATTTTGATAGTTTTTACCTGATCAACAACATTTGAAATGAGTTCTTTTGAAATAGATCTGGGTAAATATATTCTAGATGCAGCTGAACATTTTTGTCCTTGATATTCAAAACCGCCTCTTATTATAGCAGTGGCAGAAACTTCTAAATCAGCAGTTGGATGACAAAATATGAAATCTTTTCCTCCTGTTTCTCCTACGATTCTGGGATAATCTCTATAAGTGTTTATATTTTCTCCAATCTTTTTCCAAAGATGTCTAAAGATTGTTGTTGATCCAGTAAAATGTAATCCCGAAAATTCTTTATGAGATAGAGCTATGTTTGTAATCATTTCTGGATCACCTGTAACTAAATTAATTACACCCTTAGGAAGTCCGGCTTCTTCAAAAACATCCATAGTGATTTTTGCAGATAATACTTGATTATCACTCGGTTTCCACAAAACAACATTTCCCATTAATGCTGCACTAGCACAAAGATTAGCTCCAATTGCAGTAAAATTAAAAGGAGTCACAGAGTAAACAAATCCCTCTAATGGTCTGTACTCTAGATTATTTTTCTTACCGGGACCATCTATTGGTTGTTCATTATATATTTCTACTAAGTATTCAACATTAAATCTTAAGAAATCAGCTAACTCACATGCTGCATCAATTTCAGCTTGAAAAATATTTTTCGACTGTCCTATCATAGTAGATGCCAGAATTTTAGTTCTATATTTTTTTGAGATTAAATCTGCTGCTTTTAAGAAAATATTACACCTTTCTTCCCAACTAGTTTCAGACCATGTTGTTTTATTTTTCAAAAGATTATCTATTGCACTCTTAACATGACCTTCATCTGCTAGAGAATATGTTCCTACAACGTTTTTATGATCGTGGGGAGGAAGAATATCTTTTCTTTTCTCTGTAAAAATTTTTTCAGACCCAATATATAAAGGTATTTCAGTTTTAGAATTAAACATGTTTTCATATTCTTTTTCAATATTTTTTCTTTCTACTGAATTTTTAAAATAAGAAAGAACAGGCTCATTGACTGCCTTGTAATCTTTTAATTTGCTCATTAGTTTAGTGTTTCGGGATGTGTTAGTTTGATAGTGGGGATGTATGCTTTACATTGAGTCGATGTGTTAAGACAAATAATTTTAAAATATCCCATCACAGATGAAAGTCTAGTAATTGTTGAAAAATCTGTTTTCAATTTAATTTTTTTACCAGGCCTTATTATTGGTTTATTTTTTAGAAGCTTATTTAAATATTTTACACCATACAAATTAAAAATTTTCTTATGCCTAGATAAAATTTGAATAGTATTTTTTCCCAGATTATAAATAGTGATAATATTTCGAAATCTATATTTTTTCTTTTTTCCAAAAAAATAATAATTCACGTAAAATGTCTCTACAGAAATTCTGATTCCCTTTATATTTTCAACACTAGTGTTCTTTTTAATCATGTCGTACTAATTTACAATTTTTGACGAATTTTTTGATGCTACAGAAATAATTTTGAAGTATCCATCAAGCCAGTCTTTTTCATATAAAATTGCTGTGTAGTTATTCTCTGTTTGCCAAAAATTTTTGAAATCATTTTTTGCATCATTAATTACATATTTATAATTATAAAATCCCTGTTTTAATAATATTTTTTTTTCTAAGTATTTATCCTCAAAGTTTAGTTTAAATCTATCACNTATTTNATGTCTGTTGAAATCACCAACAATAAAAANATCATNTTTTANTGGATTAATATTNAAATTTTTTGAGCTTANTTTAAAATGTACCAATGAGTACTCAGATTCATTCCTCGGATTATTAGTATTGCTATATGTTTTAAAGCTTCCATTTAAATCATCCTCTAGTGAATATTTATTTTCTAATACATCAGGATACAAAATAGTTTCATAGTTCTTATTAATCTTTACTTCCATTATTTCAGAACTTGAATTTAATATTTTAGAATTATCAAAATTTAGATATTCTAGTCCAGCATCGAAAATTAAATTATCATAAATAAAATTTCCCGCTATGGAGTAGTCAGGTTTATATAAAACTAATGGATTAGTTAAATCATTGTTTTTATAAATTACCATTACATAATCATATTGATTCGAATTAATTTGACAATTATCGCATGGGATGGTAACTTTTAATTGATGGGAACTTTCAGTGTAATTTAAATTATCAGTTCTAGTTATTTCAATTATTCCAGTNGAACTTTTTCCAGTAATTATAAGTTTTTCATTAAATATTAGATTTCCATAATTGTCATTGACAACAATATTATAATTGCCACTTTTTTTAATTTTAAACTCATTATTTGATAAATTAAATTGATAGTTGATGTACTCTTGAATGGTATTATATGAGTTCTGGTAATTTTTTATTCTAACATTATCGTAGCCGTTTAGAAATTCATTTTTTCTAATTTTTGATTTGTTCCATTTATAATCATTATGTTCAATTTCCAAATAGAAATTTTGAGCTGTGCTATTTAAATGATCAAATGATAAAACAATATCATCATTTATATCAAAAATCAATTTTTTCTTGCCTGATTTTAGATCAAATAGTTCTATGCTTTTAATATTTTTTTCCTGGCAGTAAATCAAATTAAGNCANGAAAAAAAAACTACTAAAATTTTTAAAAAATAATTCACAAAAAATTGTTGAAAAATCTAGTTAATATTAACAAAAAATATTTCACAAAAAAACTTTTAATTAATACATTTGCCGCGAACAATAAGATTTATGTCTAAAGGAATAAGGATAACAAAAGGATTATCCATAAAAATTAAAGGTTCGCCGAAAAATCAAATAGAAAATTTACCTCTAGCAAGTACTTACGCTTTCAACTTAAATGATTTCCATCTTCATGTTCCAAAACTAATTTTAAGAGAAGGTGATAGTGTAAAAAGAGGGACACCAATTTTCTATGCAAAATCTAACGAAAAATTAAAGTTTGTTTCACCAGTTTCAGGTACTGTAAAAGAAATAGTTAGGGGAGAAAGAAGAAAAATTCACAACATAATTATTGATTCAGATGGAAATGATAATTTTGTTAAACATAAACCTCCAGTATTAGATAATTCTTCAGTTCAAGAATTAATTGATTTTTTACTAGAAGCTGGAGTATGGCCTCTAATTAATCAAAGGCCATTTGATATAATTGCAGATCCAAATATTTCACCAAAAGCAATTCATGTATCATGTTTTGATTCTTCGCCATTAGCAGTTGATTATGAATTTATGATGAAAGATAGATTGTCTGAAATAAAAGCTGGATTAGATTACTTAGATAAAATTGTAAACGGAGAGCTATTCCTCGGACTAAAAAGTTGTCAAGAATTATTTCAAAAGGAATTTTCAAATTACAAAACAAACTTATTTGATGGCCCTCACCCATCTGGAAACGTTGGAGTTCAAATCCATCATGTTAATCCTATAAATTCTGGTGAAGTTGTATGGACATTGAAATTAGAAGATATTGCAGTCATAGGAAAGTTAATCTTAACGGGTGAATATTTACCTGATAGAACAGTTGCTGTGACAGGTCCACCAGTAAAAAACCCAAAATACTTTAATTTGAGAACTGGGGCAAATTTAGATTCAGTAATCAATAACGTAGAAATTGATAATAAAAATGATGTTAGGTTCATAAATGGAGATGTATTATCGGGTTATAAAGTTGATAGTAAAGGATATCTTGGTCACTACAATAATAAATTATCTGTTTTAAAAGAAGGAAACCAATACAGGCTTTTTGGGTGGATTCCTTTTATTAATAATACTGTTCCAAGTATATATAAAACATCTTTTTCTTGGTTATTCAATAATAAAGAAAAAGATTATGACACCAATTTGAATGGTGAGGAAAGAGCATTTGTTGCTACTGGTGAGATGGAAAGTATTTTTCCTATGGATATATACCCAATGCAACTCATAAAAGAGTGTATGATTGGTGATATCGAAAAAATGGAAAAATTGGGAATTTATGAAGTTTCCCCTGAAGATTTTGGACTTATTGATTACTCATCCTCATCTAAAATTGAAGCTCAAACAATAATTAGACAGGGATTAGACTATATATATAAAGAAACACAATAAAATGAAGATCAGGGAAATATTAGATAACCTAAAAAAACCTTTTGAAAAAGGACAAAAACTTGAAAAATTTTATCCGGCATTTGATGCTTTTGAAACATTTTTGTTTGTTCCTAACCATACTTCAAAAACTGGAGCTCATATTAGGGATGCAATTGACTTAAAAAGAGTTATGATAACTGTAATCATTGCTTTAATGCCTGCATTGATTTATGGTATTTACAACACTGGTTTTCAGTATTTATCTCAAACACCGGATTCATTTACAACACTTGATGCAATAATTCACGGATCCAGTAAAGTTATTCCTATGATTGCTGTTTCCTATATTGTTGGCTTGTCAATCGAATTTCTCTTTGCTATATGGAGAGGGCATCAAGTAAATGAAGGTTATCTTGTTACAGGCTTGTTAATTCCGATGATTATGCCTGTAGATATTCCTCTTTGGATGGTGGGAGTTTCAGTTGCCTTTGCGGTTATCATTGGAAAAGAAGCATTTGGAGGAACTGGTATGAATATTTTAAACCCAGCTTTAACTGCTAGAGCTTTTGCTTTTTTTGCATATCCAACATATATGTCTGGTAATCAAGTTTGGGTTTCTGAAGCATCCAATGTAGATGGAGTTTCGGGCGAAACAATTTTGGGAATGTTAGCTGCTGGAAATTCAACTGAACAATTTGGAATAATGGAAATGTTTATTGGAAATATACCTGGATCAATTGCTGAAACCTCAACATTAATGGTTTTAATTGGAGCTTTCATTTTAATTTATACGGGAGTTGGAAGCTGGAGAATTATGGTTGGAGGAGTTTTAGGTGCTGCAATTACAGGTATGCTATTTAATCTGTGGGGTGCAAATGCATTAATGAGCTTTGATTGGGCACAACACCTAATAGTTGGCGGTTTTGCTTTTGGAATTGTGTTTATGGCAACAGATCCGGTTTCTGCAGCTCAAACTCAAAAAGGTAAATGGATTTACGGAATTCTAGTTGGAATACTTTGTATTTTAATTAGAGTATTTAATCCTGCATACCCTGAAGGAGTTATGCTTGCCATATTACTTATGAATGTTTTTGCTCCAACAATTGATCACTATGTAATTGAAGCTAGTGTAAAACGAAGAGAAAAAAGATCATTAAATCTTAAAACTTCATAATGAATAGAGAATCAAATAGTTATACTTTTTTATTTATTGGAGTTATGATTGTTGGTATAGCATCAATTTTAGCATATACTTCTCAAACACTTAAGCCACTTCAGAAAGAAAATATTAGAAAGGAAAAAATGCAAAATATTCTTTCAACTGTTGGTGTCAATGTCTCGCCTGAGGAAGCAGAAGAATTATATAATCAATATGTCATTGAAGAATTATCTCTTAGAAATGATGGGACCGTTAATGAAAATTTAAATCCCTTTTCAGATATTAATTTAGCAAAAGAACTTAAGAAAGATTATTCAAATCAACATTTTCCACTCTATGTTGCAGAAATAGATTCTGAAAAGTTTTACATTATTGAATTAAGAGGAGTTGGTCTTTGGGATGCAATTTGGGGATACATGTCGCTTAAAAGTGACTTTAACACAATTAATGGTGTTTCTTTTGATCACAAAGGAGAAACCGCAGGTCTAGGTGCAGAGATAACAAAAGATTGGTTTAAAGACAGCTTTGTAAATGAAAAGGTTTTTAACGAAAATGGAGATTTAGTAGGTATTACTGTTCTTAAAGGAAATAACGACCCAAACAATACTGACAAAGATGATCACGAAGTTGATGCGATTTCAGGATCAACTATCACTGGAGATGGTGTTACAGATATGATTATCGAAAGGTTGAATAATTACCTTCCTTATCTTAAAAAATTAAATATTGCTCAACTATAATGAAGGATAAACCAAAAAATAAAAAACCTATTTTTCTTTTCATTGGCAAGGACAAAGAACCATTATTTTCAAAAAAAAATAAAAAGCTTCTTTCTGATCCTTTAGACGATAATAACCCGATAACAGTTCAAGTTTTAGGTATTTGCTCTGCATTGGCTATTACAGTTCAATTGGAGCCAGCTATAGTAATGACCATGTCTGTTATTTTTGTTATGGCATGNAGTAATGTTATAATTTCTGTTTTAAGAAATTTAATCCCCAACAGAATTAGAATTATTGTTTTTCTTGTTGTTATTTCTTCATTAGTTGCTCTAGTTGATCAATTTTTAAAGGCATATGCATATGAGGTTAGTAAGGAATTATCCATTTTTATTGGTTTAATTGTAACGAATTGTATAATAATGGGTAGGCTAGAAGCATTTGCATTAGGGAACGGGGTTTGGAAATCATTTTTAGATGGTATTGGTAATGCATTTGCTTATGGTGTTATTCTNATTTTAGTTGCATTTTTTAGAGAATTATTGGGCTCTGGAAATTTGATGGGAGTTCAGGTTATCCCTGATTTTATTTATGAAATGGGTTATGAAAATAATGGTTTAATGCTCCTTTCACCTATGGCTTTAATTACTGTTGGTATCATTATTTGGATTCAAAGATCTAGAAATAAAAAATTAATTGAACAAGGCTAATTGAAATACTATGTGGGAACAATACGCTAACTTATTTATTAAAAGTATTTTCATTGAAAATATGGTTTTTGCATATTTCTTAGGAATGTGCTCTTATCTTGCTATTTCAAAAACACTAAAAAATGGTGTTGGAATGGGNTTAGCTGTAATTTTTGTTTTAACAATTACAGTTCCATTAAATTACTTAATATATGAGTATCTTCTTGTAGATGGTGCTCTTGCTTGGATAGGCCCTGANTATGCNGAACTTGATTTAAGTTTTTTAAGCTTAATTATGTTTATTGCTGTGATCGCATCTATGGTTCAGTTAGTTGAAATGATTATAGAAAAATTTTCACCTTCACTTTATGGATCATTAGGAATTTTTTTACCTCTAATTGCAGTTAATTGCGCAATCCTTGGTGGTTCTCTATTCATGCAGATAAAAGATTTTTCTGGTGTTTCTGAAGCTGCTGTATATGGATTTGGATCTGGAATTGGTTGGTTTTTNGCTATTGTAGCTATTGCAGCAATTCGTGAAAAAATTGCTTATTCGAATGTTCCTGCTCCACTAAAAGGATTGGGAATTACATTTATAATTACTGGTCTAATGGCCCTTGGGTTTATGAGTTTTATGGGAATTAAATTATAGTTTATGAGCGTTTATACTTACATATTAATAAGTACTATTATTTTTATTTTAATCATATATATATTGGTTGCTATGCTANTAGGTGTAAAAGCAAAGCTTCTTCCATCTGGACCAGTTAAGATTCTCATTAACNAAGAAAAAGAAATTGAGGTTAATTCTGGCAGTACGTTGTTAAGTACCTTAGGTGACAATAAAGTTTTTTTACCATCTGCTTGTGGCGGTGGAGGTACTTGTGTGCAATGTAAATGTATTGTTAGTGAAGGAGGAGGCGAGATTTTACCAACGGAAAANCCTCACTTTTCAAGAAAAGAAATTAAAGAAGGATGGAGACTTGGTTGTCAAGTAAAAGTTAAAGAGAATATGAATATTCATGTTCCCGAAGAAGTTTTTGGAATTAAGAAATATGAGGCAAAGGTTGTTAGAAACTATAATGTTGCCTCCTTTATTAAAGAATTTGTTGTTGAGATTCCTGAGGAGATGAATTATAAGGCTGGAGGTTATATTCAAATTGAGATTCCTAAATGTGAAGTTGATTACAGTAATATTGACATTACTTCTCACCCGGATGAACATCCAGATAATCCAGAAAAATTTAAACTTGAATGGGACAAATTCGGTTTGTGGAATCTAAAAATGAAAAATGATGAAAGTGTTGAAAGAGCTTACTCAATGGCTTCTTACCCTGCTGAAGGAAAAGAAATTATGTTGAATGTTAGAATTGCTACTCCTCCATGGGACAGAGGGAAAAATTCATGGATGGATGTTAATCCAGGAATTGCTTCTTCATACATATTTAATAAAAAACCAGGTGATACAGTAACTATTTCTGGACCTTACGGAGAATTTTTTATAAATGAAGCAGATGCTGAAATGTTATACGTTGGAGGTGGTGCAGGTATGGCACCAATGAGATCTCACCTATACCATTTATTTAGAACTATAAAAACAGGAAGGAAAGTTACATTTTGGTATGGAGGTAGATCAAAGAGAGAACTTTTTTATTTAGACCATTTTAAAGCCTTAGAAAAAGATTTTCCAAACTTTAAATTTTACATTGCATTATCTGAACCTCTTGAAGAGGATAATTGGAAAGTAAAAGAAGGAATAGATGGAGAAGGTGACGGATTTATTGGTTTTATTCATCAAGCTGTAATTGATAATTATTTAAATCATCATGAATCACCAGAAGATATTGAAGTATATTTCTGTGGACCTCCATTAATGAATCAAGCTGTTGATAAGATGGCTCTTGACTTTGGAGTTCCTCCAGAAAATATAAGATTTGATGATTTTGGTGGATAATCTAAGAAAAAGCTTTTTTGCTNTATCCTTTCTAATANTTTTTNCTTCNTGCTCAAATAAAATCCAACTTAACAATCTTAATGGATATACTTTTGGTACTTATTATGACATTAAGTTTTTTTCAGAATCAAAAAATTTTGATGAATCTGATTTAGATTCGATTTTCCAGGAATTTAATAGTTCACTTTCGACTTACATTAGTTCATCTNTAATTTCAAAGATTAACTCAAATGATGAGTATTTTGTNGATGACTTATTTATTGATGTTTANAACAAGTCAANAGNAATTTATGAANTNACAGAAGGCTATTTTGATCCNACTATAGGNTTATTNCTAGAATATTATGGTTTTGGTCCACCTAANAATTTTGATTTTAAAAAATACTCATTTTCTGAAATACTTNGTTCTGTAGGGTTTGATAAAACCAGATTAAGTTCTGANANTATAATCAAAGATAATAAGCTCACTAAGCTNGATTTTAATGCTATTGCNAAGGGATANGCTGTTGATATTATNGCTTCANNNATGGANAAAAAAAANATTGATAATTANTTAATAGATATTGGTGGAGAAATTANATCAAAAGGAAGTAATATTAANAAAAATGAATTTTGGAAAGTAGCCATAAATAATCCTGATNTNAATAGTGAAGANAAATATTATANAATCTTAAATCTTAATAATTTNTCNATTGCTACNTCAGGAAATTANAGNAANTATAAAATTGATAGNATTACAAAAAAAAAATATGTTCACGTAATCAATCCCATTACCGGAAAATCTGAGCAGGGTAATATACTAAGCGTNTCAGTTTTATCTAAGTCATGTTTTAAGGCTGATGCTTATGCAACAGCAATGATGTTGGGAGACATAGAATATGCAATTGATCTCACAAATAGAGTAGGGGAGATNGAAAGTTTTATAATTTATGTTGATTCAAATAATGATATTNCCGATTACTCTTCTGATGGATTTATGAAAAACATTATTAATCCTTGAAACATACAGGTATTGTCCCTGCATTCTTAATTGAAAATTTAGTTATTTCTTCTTNAGTTAAAGTAGATAAATAATTAACATTAACAGATCTGAAACCTGTTTTATTAAGCTTTTTAAAGTAATCTTTTCCATACATTCTTAGATGGTCATATTGTCCAAAAAGTTTATTTCTTAATTTTTTGTCATCTATATCTCGTCCNTCTAATGTTTTTTCTTTATTGTAATCAATTGGAACTTGAAGTATTGCAATTCCACCTTTTCTAAGAACTCTAAAAATTTCATTCATTGCNATTTGGTCATCATATACATGTTCAAGTACGTGATTACATAGAATATAATCAAATTGATTATCATTGAAGGGCAAATTGCAAATATCACCTTTTATATCTGCCAATGGAGATTCCAAATCAAATGTTATGTATTTCTTGAAATGGCTTTTAAAATTTGAATAAAAGCATTGTTCTGGAGCAACATGAAGAATGCTACTTTCTTCATTAAAAAAATTTGTTTCTTTTTTTAAGTATAACCATAATAATCGATGTCTTTCTANTGAAAAAGTTCCTGGACTNAAGGCAAATGATCTTACTATATTGTAGCCNTAAGGAANAAAATATGAATAAGATTTGTTATTTATAGGATCTNTAAACCTTGATCCAGNAAAAACTAAATTNAGAATTGGTTTNATAGAGTTACNAATTGAAATTAGTAATGTTCNAGGAAAAAAGTTTAATAAAAATTTAACTAAANATTTCATTANAGAAACTCTGATTCNTCCNGTGAATCAATTCCAAGTGATTCATAAATNTATTTAAAAGTTGAAAGCAATTTAGGTTTACCATCAANCATAGCTACATCATGTTCGAAGTGTGCACTAGGTTTTCGATCTGCAGTTAATANANTCCAANCATCTTTTANATANTCAACTTTNTCAGTTCCCATATTAATCATTGGCTCAATAGCTANCACCATTCCATCNANTAATTTTTTNCCATTTCCTCTTTTTCCAAAATTTGGAACCTCAGGTTTTTCATGNAAATCTTCACCAAGACCATGGCCAACTAAATCTTTAACNACACCATANCCATTATCTTCATTAAACTTCTGAATNGCATAACTAATATCTCCAACTCTATTTCCTGATTTAAACTCNCTNATACCNGCATAAAGAGANNCNTTNGTNGATAATAAAAGTTTTTTTANNTCATTTGAAACATCACCAACTTCAAATGTNTATGCATGNTCACCATAAAAACCATTTTTTAATACACCACAATCAATTGAAATTATATCTCCATTTTNAAAAGGTTTATCATTAGGAATACCGTGAACAACTTCATTGTTGGGACTTACACATAAAGTATTTGGAAATCCATACATGCCAAGAAANCCTGGTTTAGCATTATTATCTCNNATAAATTCTTNAGCAAGTTTATCTAATTTTTNGGATGTACANCCAGGTTGAATTTCTTTAGCTANCAATCCTAGTGTTTTTGAAACNAGTTGAGCACTTTCTNTNATTAATTCNATTTGTTCTAGTGATTTTANTTTAATTTTCTTAGAATCCATAATAAGCATTTTCGTAACCAGAATCACTCAGAATACTTAGNANATCTTTTTCNAGAGTTTCAATTGTTAACTCAACAATTCTATTGAATTCNNTATCATCCTTGTAAAANATTATTGTNGGCACGTTAATTATTTCATAAATCTTGTCATGATCATATGGTGAGTTTTTTTCATGATCAAGCCCAATAAATTCAATTTTATTTTTTTTGAACTTTAACTTATCCATTACCTTAAGAAACTGTGGAACAAGCAGCCTGCTATCATCGCACCAGGTACCCATTATAATTTTTATTTTAAGGTTGTTTTTTAAGTATGGTTTTATNTTATTGATAGTTGTTACATCAAGTTTGTAATTATTATAATTTATATTAAATGAATCTTTTAAAAAAGGATGATTTGAATATTCACTTCTTGAAAAATCACCAATCAAGTCGTAATAATCCAATTCTTCATTTTGAGAAGATTTTTTATTGTTGTTACAACTAATAAGTATTGCAAATATTAATAATGTTATTTTTTTCATATTAAAACTTTTCCGTTCATTTCATTTGGAATTTCTAAATCCAAAACCTTAAGTATTGTGGGTGCTATGTCAGCTAAAATACCATTGCTTATTTTTTTAATTTTTTTATCAACTAAAATTATTGGCACAGGATTCNTCGTATGAGNTGTATTTGGNGAACCATCATCATTTATCATNNTATCACTGTTTCCATGATCTGCNATAACAATAATAGTATAATTATTTTCAACTGAGGTTGTTATTAATTTTGACAAACATTCATCAACAACTTCACAAGCTTTTACAGCAGCTGAAAAATCTCCTGTATGACCAACCATNTCAGGATTGGCAAAATTTAAGCAAATAAAATCAGGNTCATTAGANTCTATTTCTGGTAAAATCGATGCAGTAATTTCATAAGCACTCATTTCTGGTTTCAAGTCATAAGTTGCAACCTTTGGTGAGGGGCACATAATTCTTTTCTCACCAGTGAAAGGATTTTCTTGNCCACCATTGAAAAAGAAAGTAACATGAGGATATTTTTCAGTCTCAGCTATTCTTACCTGCTTCAAATTGTTTTTTGATANAATTTCACCAAGNGTATTTTTAATATTTTCGTTCTTGTAGATACAATCTATATTTTTATAATCATCGCTATAGCTTGTCATAGTCAAAAACTTAAGTTTCATTTTTGACATAGATTGTTCTTCNANATCATTTTGACTAAGCACTTCNGTTAACTGTCTGCCTCTGTCCGTTCTAAAATTGAAGAAAATCACTACATCTTCATTATTAATTAAACTTGATTTTAGATTATCNTTATTATGAATTATNATTGGTTCTATAAATTCGTCAGTAATTCCATTTTCATATGATTGCTCAATAGATTTAACGATATCAGTTGATTTATTTCCAATTCCATTAACAATTAAATCATAAGCCTTTTTTGTTCTTTCCCATCGNTTATCTCTATCCATCGCATAATATCTCCCACATAAACTTGCTAGTTTTGCAGGATAATCTTTTATGTAATTGATTAAATCACTAATTTGTTTTGAACCTGATTTAGGATCAACATCTCTTCCATCAGTAAATGCGTGTACAAATAATTTTTTTAATCCAAAGTCGCTAGCTGTTTTTATAAGGTACTTTAGATGAGATGAATGGGAATGAACTCCACCATCAGAAACTAATCCTAAAAAATGAACTGATTTATTGTTTTCTTTCGCATAGNTGAATGCATTTTTTAATACGGGATTATTTTTGAGTTNGTTTTCATCNATATCTTTATTTATACGNGCAAGTTCCTGATATACAATTCTTCCAGCTCCAATGTTGATGTGTCCAACTTCACTATTACCCATTTGACCTNTGGGAAGACCAACATTNTTTCCATGTGTTAGTAATTCAGCATTTGGATAACTATTCATAAGATGGTCAAAAAAGGGTGTNTTTGCACTACTTATTGCAGAAACATTTGGATTTTTTGAAATGCCCCATCCGTCNAGGATNGCTAACACACATTTTTTTCTNTNTGACAAAACTTACTTTTAGTGCAAATTTAANTATATAATTATTATTTANGGTAGAAGAANCGGGTTAACTCCTTTAACATATTCACTAATNTATTTCTGTATGAAATCTTTAGAAATAAATTCTTTACCNTCCANNNTAGTNGTTNAAATAATAGAANNGATNTCATTANTNANGAAAATATTTAAAAGTTCAACAGAAACTGGTTTATANCTGTAATGCCAAGGTTCATANTCAAATCCTTTTCTGTTTTTATCATTTACATAGGTTAAATAAAAACCAAATCTTTCCGAGTTTACATCCATCCATNTTTTTAATTTNGTAAAAATNCCATTTTCATATTTTTCAGTTAATAATACATCTTCTTCATCTTTATATTTTTCATCTGNAGCATCAATNATNTCTATTTCNGTTCCCCAATGATGTCTTGAAGTTCCAGGAATNGTTGAAAATCTAATNATTTCNTCAATTGCTTTTNTTGGACTTAANTTATATTCANNAGTATATTTTTTGTATTTGTTATCCCAAATAAGCATTTGTCTTTTAAAGTCTCTAAATCCCGAAACGATTTTTATATCAATGCCATCTTCCAGTGCTGCTTCATGCATTTTGTTAAATGCAATTAGTGTATTTTGTTCCAACATGATTGTATCCCCAACAATATGCGAATCATCAATACCCATTAAATTCTTTAAATCATATTTTTGACTAAGATTCATATTTGAATAACTCAATAATAAAACTAAAATTACCAATTTTAAACTTTTCATAATTTTTTATACATCAAATAGTGTAATCCTATTTCATTTATAACATAACTGATTTTTGAGTTTGAATAATTAAGTTTTAAGTAAAATAAAACAGCACTTTCTCTTGCATTCATCCAAAGATAATNAACTCCAATATCCTTAAGTTGATTTTCAACAAAATTTACAATTGTTTTTCCGATNCCNTTGTATTGAAATTCTTTATCAACAAATAATCCNCTNAATTGATAACAATTAGGGAGTTTTTTCTTTTTGCATTNATTTTTCATTACAGATACTCCACCTACCAAAGTATTTCCACTAAANGCTCCAACNTGGAAAGATTTAATNTCTGTATCACTTGGNAATCTACATAAATTAGGATCTAAATTGTTTCTAAGAATTTTACTCCTTAAATTAAGTAGATCCTCAGATTTGACTATTTTTAATGAAAGATTCAATTATATCAAATTTAATCTTAAATTGTTATTGAAACAAGCGGGAGTAGCTCAGTTGGTAGAGCGTCAGCCTTCCAAGCTGAATGTCGCCGGTTCGAACCCGGTCTCCCGCTCGATAATCTTATGAAAAAAAAATTTTACATTACAATTATCACATTAATGTTGTCATTTTCTGTCTTTTCACAGAATGATTATAGAACTTGGATTAAAGGAAAAGTTTTATATCAAAATACTAATGTAGCAGCTGCTAACGTAATAAATAATACTTCTCAAGAAGCAACTACAACTAATTCGGATGGTGAATTTGAAATTGAAGTTAAATTAAATGACAGGCTTCTGTTTTCATCTGTTCAGTATCAGATTAGAGAATTAATTATAACAAAAGAAATTCTGCAGAAAAATAGAATCGTCATTGATGTTAATGAAAAAGTAACTGAACTAGATGAAGTAGTAGTAACACCTGAAAATAGGCAGAAGTTTTTGGATTTAAAGGAAGAAGAATTTAAAAGATTTGATTATTCAAGTGATAAATCAACAAGAGTTGTAAATGTTATTAATGAACAAGGTAAACTAAGAAATGGAATCAATTTTATTAATCTATATAAATTAATTTCAGAATCTTTAAAAAATAAAACTTCTGAGAGTGAAGTAAACTTTNATTATAACCCTAGTGATCTTCTCAGAGAAGTTTATGATGATTTGTTCTTTACTAACAGTTTAGGNATTAATAAAGACAAAATCAATGAGTTCTTATTATTCTGTGATGATAATTTTCCTTCGAAAATTTTACTTAAGAAGGAAAATGAATTTGAGTTAATAGATTTTCTGGTTAAACAAAGTAAAAAATTTAATAGAGTTGCGAGTAAANAATAGTATAGTAATTATTTTTCTTCTTTTTACATCTTTTCTTATTTCACAAGAATCAAAAATTAAAACNTTTAATGGTCAAGTAATAAATGATGATGTTGANAAAAGTGGTATNGTTGTNATNAATAAAAACTCTGGNGGAAAAGTCATTACGAANAAAGANGGATATTTTCAAATTGGAGTTAGANTNAATGACTCAATATATCTTCGTTCNGTACAAATTAAAACACATTATATTATTNTAAATGAAGATGTTTTTAAATCTGATTCAATNAAGGTTAANTTGGANCCATTAGTNAACCAACTNGGCAATGTAACAGTTAAGCCTTACGATCTTTCNGGGGATTTAATGTCTGACATAAAAAAAGTGGAGAAAAAAGAAACAATAAACTTCGATGATGTTGGTGTTCCTGGATTTAAGGGNNAAAGAGAAGAAAAAATTGCTTATAAAAGNACAGGTAACTTGATATTAAACGCNCTTTTGCTACCANTAACTCCATTTGATATTGAAGGNGCATACAAACAGCTNTCTGGTTATTATAAAAATTTAAAAATTGCAAGAGGGTTAGAAAAAAGATATGAATCAATCGCAGGTATAATTCAATTCTACGGTATAAATTATTTTAAATCNANATATAATTTAAATGACTCTGATCTTTNTGAGTTTATTTTGGGTGCTNTTGAAAATTATGATATTGAAAATAATTTTANGAATTCTAATCATGGATTAGTTCTTGAAGATTTTAATAAATTTTATGNATCAATTAATAACTAAGTTTTTCTCNATTCTTTTCTTNATTTTTGTNGTACATAAATACTACGTTAGTACNACCTTAATTGATNTTGATGAAGAATCTAATTATTTTGAAATTACAATTAAGACTTTTTATGATGATTTAGAAACTGAACTTAAACTTTCAAACATNGATTATGAGATACAATACGATCANATTAATGAACTCTATGAAGAATATNTATTAGCTAAATTTATTTTNACATCTAATGATAATGAAATTAAATATGAATATTTAGGTTTTGAAAAAAGAAACGATCAAATTAACCTGTATTTACAAGTTAAATCTAGTAATGTAGTGGATGNATTATCAATTCAAAATAAAATTTTGTATGAATCGTTTTCAACCCAAAAGAATATAGTTTTATATAGACATAAAAAATCTAGAAAAAGTTTTATTCAAGATCAAAACAATCAAATAAGTTCAATTAAAATAAATCGATAAAAAATTTATATTTTTAACTAAATTTTCCCATATGAGAATAATCAAATTGTCTTTAATATCATTATTTTTTTTAATACCCNTAAACTTGATCTCGCAAGATTCTAAAATCAATGAGAATATTAATACAAATAAGTTTCGTCAGCTTTATCAAGAATTTTCATCNCCTAATATGTTTAGAACCGCATCTGGTGCACCAGGACCTGCTTATTATCAACAACAAGCAGACTATAAAATAAATATTGAATTAGATGATAAGAATAAAAAAATATATGGTCAAGAAGTAGTTACATACACAAATAATTCACCAGACCAGCTAGACTATTTATGGCTTCAACTTGATCAAAATGTAAGAAAAAAGGATTCTCCAAGTTTAATAAGAGATAGTGATTTTATTGACGCAGCCTACATACCTGACGCTTTTGATAAACAGTTCTTAACTGAACCATTTGATGGTGGTTTTAATATTGAATACGTTAATGGAATGGACAATAAGCCACTAGATTATATTATAAATCAAACCATGATGAGGATAGATTTGTCTAATCCATTAACAACTGGTGAAAGTTTTTCATTTAAAATAAAATGGTGGTACAACATTCAAGATCATGTTAATCAAGATGGTAGATCTGGCTATGAAACTTTTCCTAATGATGAAAATAGAGCCTACATTATAGCTCAGTTTTTTCCAAGAATGTGTGTTTATGATGAGGTTGAAGGCTGGCAAAACTATCAATTTTGGGGTGATGGAGAATTTGCTTTACCTTTTGGAAACTATGAAGTAAATATTACTGTTCCTGCTGATCATNTAATGGAGGCTACTGGTGAATTAATTAATAGAAAAGAAGTTTACTCTAAAGAGATGATGAAAAGGTATAATAAAGCTAAAAAAAGCTTTAATGAACCGGTAATTATTGTGAATCAGGATGAAGCTGAGCTAGCTGAAAAGTCCTTTTCAAAAGACAAAAAAACTTGGAAGTTTGTTGCTGAAAATGTAAGAGATTTTGCTTTTGCAACATCAAGAAAATATTTACTTGACATGATGTCTGTTAAAATAGGTGATAAAGATGTTATGGCTGTTTCTCTTTATCCAAAAGAAGGTAATCCCTTATGGGAAGATTATTCTACAATCACTGTCAAAGAAACTTTACAATATTTTTCAAATTATGCATTTAATTATCCATATCACAAGGCTGTTTCAGTTCATGCACATAGAATTGGCATGGAGTATCCTATGATATGTTTTAATTTTGGTCGTCCAAATTTAGATGGTTCGTATTCAGATGATGAAAAATTCGGAATGATTGGCGTAATTACTCATGAAATTGGTCACTTTTTCTTTCCGATGGTAGTTAACAGTGATGAGAGACAATGGGCGTGGATGGATGAAGGCATTACAACTTTTGTTCAGTATTTAGCAGAGCAAGAATTTGGAAAAAAATATCCAGAAATTATTTATCCTAACAAAAACTTTCCGTCTGATAGAGGACCTGCTAATCTGATTACTGACTATATGAGTGTTGATAAGAATTATTTAGCTCCTATAATGTCTAATCCAGAAAATGTTTACAGTTTAGGCCCTAATGCATATGGAAAACCTGCTGCTGCCTTAAATATCCTTAGAGAAACAATTATGGGTCCAGAATTATTTGATTACGCATTTAAAAAATATTCGCAAAGATGGATGTTTAAACATCCAAAACCTGAAGACTTTTTTAGAACAATGGAAGATGCATCTGGTGTTGATCTTGACTGGTTTTGGAGAGGGTGGTTTTATACTACAGATCATGTTGATATAGGATTAAAAGAATTAAATCAATATTATGTTTCTTCAAAACCTGGTGAAAGATTAAAGGAAATTATGGAGGAGCAAGGTATCCAAAGAAATAGACTTAGACCTCTAATTTTCTTTGAAAATTTTAATAATGACACTGAGAATGATAAAGATAAATCAGCTCTTGAAAATTCTAAACTTCTAAATAATTATTTGAACGAAAACTATAGTCAAGAAGAAATTTCAAATCTAAATATCCCTAGCTATTACTATGAAGTTGTTTTTGACAAACCAGGTGGATTGGTAATGCCTATAATCATTGATATTGAGTATGAGGACGGAACGGTGGAAAGAAGAAAATATCCTGCTCAAGTTTGGAGAAAGAATGATAGTGAGGTTAGAAAAGTTTTAACATCTGATAAAAAAATTGTTTCTATTAAACTAGATCCAGATGAAGAAACAGCTGATATTGACACTTCAAACAATTCTTGGCCAAAGGTTGAAAATGAATCTGATTTTGATAAATTTAAATCACAAATTAAAGGATAGATGTTAGTTTACTTTATTAGTGGAGCTGAAATATTTGTAATATTCTTAATAGTTCTTTTGTTATTTGGAGCTGATAAAATACCTGATATTGCTAAGGGATTGGGAAAAGGAATAAGACAAGTAAAAGATGCTACACAAGAAATTAAAACAGAAATTAAAAAAAGCGCTAAAAGTAAGGGTGTTGATACTAAATCTATTTCAGATCAAATTGATAAAGTAAAAGAAGATATTGATGATATTACTGGTTCAATAAAAAGGGATCTTTAATTTTTCCTGACAATATTTAGCCCATCTCTAATCGGTAATATTATATTCTTGACCCTATCATCTTTGATAATTTTATTATTAAATTCAATTATTGACTTAGTTGCTTGATCATCCTTTTTAACCTTTTCTAGAATTTTACCACTCCACAATATATTATCTGCAATAATAATTCCTCCTGATCTAACTTTATTAATTATTAAATCGTAGTATTCAGGATAGCTTTCCTTATCTGCATCAATAAAAACAATATCNAATTCTTCATCNATTGAGGGAATAATATTTTTNGCATCTCCNNAATGNTGNACTATTTTNTNTNTNAGNTTAGCTTTTTTAAAGTATTTNTTCTGAATCTCAACTAATTCTTNNTTNTTATCAATTGTGTGTAATANNCCATNCTTATCNANTCCTTCGCATAAACATATTGCTGAATATCCAGTNTAAGTTCCAATTTCTAAAATTTTTTTTGGNCNNATTATTTTNGANATNANAGATAAAATTCTNCCTTGATAATGACCACTTATCATTTTNGGNTTTAGAACTTTTAAATATGTTTCACGATANAAATCATTTAGAAGTTTACTTTCTTTTTCTGATTTAGAAATAGAATAGTTTAAAATATTATNATCAATAAAATTTATCATTTTTTTGGTCTAGCGTANTTAAANCTNTCTATTAGTTTTGTTTCAGCATANCCATCCANTCCNTTAATTGTAACTGTTTTTGCCTTATCAAGNCTAATCCATCCNTCCTCTCCAATNGATTTTTCNTCAACATATAAATGTTCTATNGATGCNANAACTAAAATTGTATTATTTTCTTTAATGTNATATTCATTCAAATATTTACAACCAAATCTNACATTNGAGCCTTTNACATANGGAGCNATAAATCCATCNAAATATTCAGCCTCAAATTTTGTCTTATCAAANTCAGAGATTTCCTTTGGATACTTTGCTGAGGTNTGGTGNGCATCCTCAATNTCATCTGATTTAACATGATTTACNGTAAAAAATTTTGTTNTAAATANATTATTGTAAGTATTTCTTGGAACTGTCCTTGGTCTNAGAACAAAACCAATCATTGCTGGATCACTACCAAGNTGTGTNATAGAACTAAAAATAGCCAAATTNGTATTTCCNTTNGTGTCAACTGANCCTANTAAATTGGCAGATTTNTATCCNGTACAGCTGTTAATNAGGTTTAATCTGTAAATTTTATCTAAATTTTNAATTTTATTTTTATCNAAAGAGATCATATATTTTTNTTACATTAAAAGTATGAAAAATTACCTCAGAGTAAATTTTATTTTTTNATNAATAATTATTNTTTCATGTAATATAAATNATNTCAGTAAACCNAATGTTATATTAATTATNGCAGATGATATNGGTTATGAGGCTCTTAGTATNAATGGAGCAAATGATATTAAAACTCCAGTTTTAGATTCATTAGCTAGAAATGGTTTGAATTTTAAAAATGCATATTCTCAACCACTATGTACACCATCAAGGGTTAAATTAATGACGGGTAAACCTAACTATGAAAATTATGAATATTTTACTTACTTAAATCCCAAAGAAAAGACATTTGGTAATTTATTTCAAGATAATGGTTATAAGACATTAGTTGCAGGTAAATGGCAGTTGAATGGTGTTCAATTTAAACTTGATGAATACAGAGATTTAAAAAGACCTTATACGTTTGGTTTTGACAGTTATATGTTGTGGTGGTTAGCAGAAAGGGGGAGTAGATTTGCTAATCCTGTATTGGTAAATAATGGAAAAAAAATCGATACATCAATTAACGATTATGGTCCAGAAATAGTTTCTGATTACATTGTTGATTTTATTAACGAACATAATAATTCACCATTTTTCATTTACTATCCAATGATGTTAGTTCATGATCCATTTTTACCGACACCAAATTCAAAAGAATGGGAAAATGAGCAAAACAGATTAAATTCAAATAATCCTGAATATTTCCCTGAAATGGTAAACTATATGGATTTTACAGTAGGAAAAATTATTAATGCATTAAAAAAGAATAATATTGATGACAATACTATATTAATATTTTTAGGTGATAACGGTACAGATCGAAAAGTAAATACATTAAATAAAAATGTATTAATCAAAGGCGGTAAAGGATTAACTTACAAATATGGAACTAATATTCCATTAATCATTAGTTGGAGCAAATCAAAAAAAAATAAAAGTGAACAAACCGGATTAGTAGATTTAGTAGATTTTTATTCAACTTTTGAGGATCTTTTAAACGTTGAAAATAAGACTACAAAAGGAGTTAGTTTAATGCCTTTACTTGAAGGTGAGAATTTTGAGGAAAGAAAATATTTAACCACTTATTACAACCCCATGTGGGGGAATTTACACAGGAATAGAGCAGTTTATATTCAAAACAAAAGTTATAAGCTATATAAAAATGGAAGATTATATAATTATCAACTAGATCCTGAAGAAAAATTTCCACTTTCATTAAAAAATTTAGATAAATCAATCATAAAGCAGCATTTTGAAATGGATTCAATACTAAAAACAATTCCAGACTTACCAAAGATAAATTTTAATAATTGGCAGGAGAGACTAAAAGCAAGTAACTAGGTTATATAACTTGAAGAATTTTTTACTTTATCCTCTGTAATTGATCTTATAAAGTTATGATCACTATTGTTTTTGACCTTAATTTTAAGAAACTTATGGTCAATATTGAAAGTATATTCATCAGCAGTGACCTTGAAAATAATCAGCTTATAGTAAGGAATAACTAGAGCATATGTTTCTAATAAAGATCTAAACATTATTATTATTCCATTTTTTCTTTTTTCAATATTGCAATAGTTGATATTTTTATCTAAAATTAAAAGATTTTCAATTTCTTTATCAGCTTTTGTAATCGTCAATTTTCCTGATCCAATACCACCTTTCTTCAATCTTTGTAGTAGAGAGTATGACTTACCAATTAAACTGTCAATTTTATTTTTAATTTTTACATCATTGTATGAAACATTAAATAACATAAGATAACATTAGCAATAATTATACTAAATTTTATATGTTTGCAACCTTCCGGGTGATTAGCTCAGTTGGTTCAGAGCACTACCTTGACAGGGTAGGGGTCACTGGTTCGAATCCAGTATCACCCACAAAAAAATATATACTGATAATCAACGCTTTACAAAACTAAAAAGTGTTCCCAAATGTTCGACTCGAACTAGTGAAAATTTAATTTTTGTAATTAGAAACCTAACATTTTCTCAGAGTATTGTATCCCTTTGGTTTGTAAAGTATTTTAAATTATTAGATATTTTTTATTTGATTTTTCTCTTATAAAATCAATTAAAATTTTATCAATGATTTTCTTATTTTCATCAGGATAAGTCATCCTAATTATATTTACTTTTTTAATCCATGTTCTAATCTTACTGATTGAGTTTTTATTAAGTGTTTTTAGAACTTTAACTCCCATTTTGTCTAGGGCAACTGCGTTCATATATTGTTCAAATTGATATTTCATTGGAATAACC
>PAEO01000013.1 GCA_002703065.1 Flavobacteriaceae bacterium
TATTTTTATTATTAGAAATAATACTGAAGTTTTCATTTTCTTTAATTATTTTAAATTCTAAATTATTATCCTCATTTATTAAATCATTAAAAAACCATTCTAAATCTTTTTCAGAATGTCTTTGAAAAATTTGAAATATGTTACCATTAGAGTTGTTAAATAAATCATTAATTGACAATTTAAATGATTTAGCTCCAATAAAGTTTTCTAAATATTTTAAATTATTAAATGAACTATAGGGATTATTTAATCGATAGTTTATTCGAGTTAAATTCTCAGGATGAGTTGAAATTTTTTGATTCAAATCTCTTGAAAAAACAAACTTATTGATTAAAAAAAATTGTTCATTGAAACTATAGCTTGAAAAATTGTGGTTTTTAAAAAAAGGGAATTGTGAATAATTGCCAATTAATTTTTTATCTGCATGAAATTTATCAATGTATTTATTCAGAAAATAAATTTCTAGTCCAGAGTAAAGCCAGTAATTTATTCTTAAATCAGATAATTTATTTTTTAAATTCTCTTTAATAAGTAGCTTTACTAAGTTAATTTCTTCAAGAAAATTAGAATCAAATATTTTAATAAAATCAGGAATTTCAGAATAGGGATAAAGCTTGTTCTCAGTAATTGCTTTGTTTGTAAAAACATATTTTTTCATTGAATTATCAAATGATTCATTAATGAATGAGTTGATTCTATTGCTGATTGATTTTTTAAAATTTATTATATCATGATTTTCAGAAAATATATTAAGGTCTATAAAATCGAATTCTCTAAACAAACTCTTCTTTGCTATGATAAATTTTAAATTTCTTTTATTATTAAATAAATATGAAGTTTTATTTGTTTTTACATAGTTATCAGCATTTGAAATTACCTCATAATCTTTAAGATTATTAATTGTAATTTCAAATGTGTTTAATCTATTTAATTTATCGTTAAATCCTTTATTTGAAAATCTATCATTAAAATAAGTTGGTACTGTAATAAAGTAATCATTAATTACAAATTTTTCATTTCTATCATTTCCATAATCTAAAATTTTATAATCAGGAAAATTAATTATATAGTCAATTTTTATATTAATTATCTCCCCAGGGTTTATTATACCAATATTTTCCAAAACTATAATATCAACTTGATTCTTAGCTTTTCGATAATCTATAGTTTTGTTATTTACTTTCAGAGATTGTATTAATGTTGGAATATTAGGGGATTTATTTGGTTTTAATAATGAAGAATCAAATTCACTGTAAAGTTGTTTTGATAGTGGAGTATTAAAATTTGAAAATGAAGAATTCCAATCCAATAAGGTTAATTCAGNAANTGCAACNTTANAGTTATTTAAAAATTTAATATTCTGTTTAACAATTAANTTGTTNTTTAATGGNTCTAANGTTAAATCNATNTTATAGTAATCTTGAGAGTAATTTAGATTNAAAAATANAATAAAAGAGATNAGTAAATATCTNAACATTAAAANTTAGGTGAATAGTTTTGATTTTTNTAGTGTTCNTCGATNATTTTCAATACTTCATCAGGATTATCAACNAGATGAAATAGATCTATGTCTTCACTGGAAATATTTGAATATTTAAGTAGTACAACTTGTTTTAGCCAATCCATACAGCCATTCCAAAACTCTTTACCGTATAGTATTATAGGAATCTTTTCAATTTTGTGAGTTTGGATTAATGTAAGAGCTTCAAATAACTCATCTAGTGTTCCAAAGCCACCAGGCATAACAACAAAAGCTTGAGCATATTTAACAAACATAATTTTTCTAACAAAAAAATAGTCAAAATCAATTGAGTTTTCCTTATCAATGTAATTATTTGGTTCTTGCTCAAAAGGAAGTTTGATATTTAAGCCAACTGAAATTCCACCAACATTTTTTGCTCCTTTATTAGCAGCTTCCATTATACCNGGACCTCCACCTGTAATAATTCCTAATCCCTTTTTCGAAATTAGTTCTGAAAGTTTTACTGTTTCCATATAAAAAAAATCAGATTCAGGTGTTCTTGCAGAGCCAAATATTGAAATGCAAGGTCCAACTTTTGATAACCTTTCATAGCCTTCAACAATTTCTCCCATAACTTTGAAAACTGACCATGAGTCATGAGATTTTTTTTCAAACCAGTTTGAATTCTCCATTAGTTTAAATTTAACTCCTTTTTTACAAATTCATTAGTTAGTGAGTTATTATTGCTAATAAACTCATTAAACCANCCTTGAAATACTACATTACCACCATCTTTTCCTCCTTTAGGTCCCAATTCGATGATAAAATCTGAAATTTTAATCATGTCAATGTTATGTTCAATAATAACTATAGTGTTACCTCTTTCCCTGAGCTTATAAATAATTTTTTGTAAAGCTTTAATATCCTCAAAATGTAGGCCTGTTGTTGGTTCATCGAAAATAAAAAGAGTTTTTCCAGTATCTCTTTTAGATAATTCTGTAGCTAATTTAATTCTTTGAGCTTCACCACCTGAAATTGTTACCGATGACTGACCAAGTGTTATATATCCTAAACCTACATCAATTAAAGTTTTTAATTTTCGATTAATTCTGGGGTAATTTTTAAATAATGTAGACGCCTCATTGATAGTCATTGATAGCACATCAGAAATACTATTTCCCTTAAGCTTAACACTCAGTGTTTCATTATTAAATCTTCTTCCATTACATTGTTCACATTTTACATACACATCAGGTAAAAAATTCATTTCTATTTTTTTTAGTCCACCTCCCANGCACTCCTCACATCTTCCTCCTTTAACATTAAAACTAAATCTCCCAGGTTTATATCCTCTTAGAGTTGATTCTGGAAGTTTTGAGTAAATTTCTCTAATATCGTTATATACACCGGTATAGGTAGCAGGATTACTTCTAGACGTTCTTCCTATTGGGGATTGATTAATTTGAATTACTTTATCAAAGTTTTTTAATCCTTTAATTTTAGAATAGGGAAGAGGTTTCTTAGAAGAATTATAAAATTTGTTACTAAGGATAGGGAAAAGTGTTTCATTAATAAGAGTTGACTTACCACTTCCTGAAACACCACAAACACCTATTATATTTGATGTTGGAAACTTTACACTAATATTTTTCAAATTATTTCCAGAACATCCTATAATTTCTAAAAATCCATTTTTATTTAAATCGGTATCTATTTTAGGTATGTTTTCTTTTCCATTTAAATATTTAGATGTTAGTGTATCAGCTTTAAAAATATTGGCTGAAAAATCACTAAAAATTATTTCTCCACCATTTTTTCCCGCTCCTGGACCAATGTCAATTATATAATCTGATTCTAACATTATGTCCTTATCGTGTTCAACCACAATAATTGTATTTCCTAAATCTCTAAGTTTTTTCAATGACGTAATTAACTTATTATTATCAATTTGATGCAACCCTATAGATGGTTCATCAAGAATATAAAGAACGTCTTGAAGCTGTGATCCTATTTGAGTAGCTAGCCTTATGCGTTGTGATTCTCCTCCTGAAAGAGATTTAGTTTCTCTATTTAGTGTTAAATAACTTAAACCAACATCAAGAATAAATTCAATTCTTTTTAAAATTTCATTAATTATTTCGTTAGCAATCTTTAAATCATTATCATTGAGTTTACTTTTAAGTTCATTTATCCATAAGTTTAATTCATCAAACGAAAAATTACTCACCTCATTGATGTCTCTTTTAAGTATTTTGAAATGTAGAGATTCTTCTTTTAACCTTTTTCCATTACAAGTTTTACAATTCTCTTTATTCATATAATTACTAGCCCAAGCTTTAATTTTACGACTATGACTTTCGTTAAATTGATTTGAAATAAAATTTACTATACCTTCAAAATCAATTGAATATGTTCGAGTTAAACCTAAAGATTTTGAAACTACTTTGAATTTTTCTTTTGAACCATAAAGTATAACATCGATAGCTTCTTTTGGAATATCCTTTATTTTATCTTTAAGTGAGAAATTAAACTTATTTGAGATATATTCTAATTGTTTAAATATCCAGTTATTCTTAAATGAGCCAACTGGCTCAATTCCACCGTTATAAATTGTTTTATTAAAATCAGGGATTATTGAATCAACATTAACAATATTAAGACTACCTAGTCCTTTACAACTCTTACACATTCCATAAGGAGAGTTAAATGAAAAGGAGTTAGGCTCAGGTATTTCGTATGATATTCCAGAATCTAAACAAATTAAGTTTTTACTGTAAAATGAAAATTGTTCATTATCATTAACCAAGAGAGAGTTATTTCCTGAAGATAAAGCGACAGATACACTATTTTTTAATCTTTCGATTGTATTTTCATTTTGATTTATAGTTAAATAATCCACTAAAACTTCGATGTTATGATTTTTATATCTATCAACCTCCATTCCTGGGGATATATCATGTAAAACTTCGTCAATCCTTACTTGTTCAAATCCTTGACGTTTTAGATTTGAAAACAAATCTCTATAACTCCCTTTTCTTGATTTAACTACTGGTCCAAAGATTTTTATTTTTTTATTAATGTGTTTTTTTAATATTAGAGAAACTATTTCATCCTCTGAATAACTAACCATTTCTTTTCCCGTTACTTTACTATGAGCAATGCCAATTCTTGCATAAAGTAATCTGAGATAGTCATATACTTCAGTAATAGTACCAACTGTTGATCTAGGGTTTTTAGTTGTTGTTTTTTGTTCAATTGCAATAACAGGAGACAATCCCTCAATCTTTTCGACATCAGGTCTTTTTAATTCTCCTATAAATTGTCTTGCATAAACACTAAATGTTTCTAAGTATCTTCTTTGTGCTTCAGCGTATATTGTATCAAATGCAAGTGAAGATTTTCCACTCCCAGAAATTCCAGTTATAACAACCAGTTTGTTTCTTGGAATTTTTACATCAATATTTTTAAGATTATGAACTTTGCACCCTTGGACAGAAATATATTCTTGCATTGATAATTAGATAATCTTCTAATATAACAATAATGGTACTAAACTATTACAATAAATAAATAGTTTATTTACCTGATGCGTAATCATCTCCTCTCGGATCAGCAGCAGTATAAATTTTATTTTTTTCAATTAAAATTGCATCAACTCTGCCAATTTGACTTCTCTTCGATAGTTTGTAATTTAACTTATCTAAATATTCAAACATTTTTTTGTTAAAAGATCCATCTTCAAAATACACNATATCAGGAAGCCACAAATGATGGAATCTTGGGGATTTTACAGATTTTTTAATGCTCATGTCAAAATACATCACATTAAGAATTGTTTGTAAAACTGATGTGATAATTGTAGGTCCACCTGGACTCCCAAGAATCATAAAAACTTCATTATCTTTTTTAATTATAGTNGGTGTCATTGAGCTTAGCATTCTTTTTTCTGGTTCAATCGAATTATTTTTACCGCCGATCATCCCGTAAATATTTTGATGATCAGTTTTTATAGCAAAGTCATCCATTTCATTATTTAGAAAAAAACCCAACTCAGGAATGATCAACTTAGAACCAAAATTTCCATTTAAAGTTGTTGTAACAGCAACAGAATTCCCATACTTGTCGTGAATTGAATAATGTGTTGTTTCTTCAGATTCAATTATTTTAACTTCACCATGATTAATTCCTNTTGAAGGGTTAGAAGATTCAAAATCAATTAATTCCATTCTATCAATTAAATAATTGTTAGATAAGATTGAATCAATAAAATATGTATTTATAAAATCTGGATCACCTAGAAAATAACTTCTATCTGCAAATGATAATTTTTCTAATTCAATGAGAGTTTTGATGTATTTAATTTTGTCATTAATTATTTTTTCTTGATCCATTAGTTGAAGAGATTTTAAGATTTGAGCCATTACTATACCGCCACTTGAGGGTAACCCCATTGTATAAATCTCATAACCATTAAAATTAAAAATGAAAGGTTCTCTCCAAACAGGCGAATAGCTAACCAGGTCATCATTACTTATTATCCCACCTTTGGATTGAACATAATTCACAATTTTATTTGAAATTTCACCATTGTAAAATATTTCTGGACCATGTTTTAAAATTTTATTTAAAGTATTATGCAGAGAATCATTTATAAAAACATCTCCTTCTTTGAAATCTTTTGAAAAAAGACTGGTATCATTTAATTCTAGAATCTTAGGCTTATAATCATTGTAAAGTTTTGATTGTTTTTTAGTTAATGAATGTCCATTTTTTGCTAAATAAATGGCTGGTTCAAATATTTTGTCTAGCGAAATGGATCCAAATTTTTTATAAACCTCAAACAAACCAGCAACTGTTCCAGGAACTCCAACAGAAAGGGCACCCTCATAACTTAAACCTGTTATAACTTCTCCATTTTCATCTAAATACATTGAAGAATGCGATTTTTTTGGTGCCTTTTCTCTGAAATCTAATGAACCTGATTGTCCTGAGCTGTCAATGTAAACCATAAATCCCCCACCACCTAAATTACCTGCATTTGGATATGTTACCGCTAAAGCTAGATCTACTGCAATCATAGCATCAAAAGCATTTCCCCCTTGTTCTAAAATTTTAATCCCTGCGTTAGTTGCTTCTTTTGTTGCTGACACAACTGCATATTCTTNATAATAATTTTCATTACATGAAATTGTAAGTATTAGCAAAAAAAGTAATCTTATATTCATATGTAACATAAATATAATTATACCAATGTATATTTGCATATGACTTTAATAAAATCTATTTCGGGAATCAGAGGAACACTTGGCGGGGAGGAAGATAAAAATCTTACACCAATTGATGTTGTAAAATATGTTTCATCATATGGAAAGAAACTCAAAAAGGATAGTCGAAATCCTAAAGTTGCTGTTGGAAGGGATGGAAGAATTTCTGGAATTCAAATTATAGAATTAGTTAAATCAACATTATCAATGCTTGGAATAACTGTATACGACATTGATCTTACAACAACTCCAACTANTCAGTTATTTATTATTGAACATAATTTAGATGGAGGAATAATATTGACAGCAAGTCATAATCCTGGAAACTGGAATGCTTTAAAATTATTTAACTCAAATGGTGAATTTTTGAGTAAATCAGATGGGGAGGAAGTTATTAATAATTCAAATAATCTTGGAAACTGCTTTGTAAATGAGATTGATTTAGGTCAGATAATCAAATTTGAAAATTCTTTTGATATCCACATAAAAAATGTCCTGAACTTAAAACATGTAAATATAGATGGAATTTATAAGAAAAAATTTAAAGTTGTTGTTGATGGAATAAATTCGAGTGGAGGAATAATTATTCCAGAACTTTTAGAAAAATTAAATTGTGAAGTTGTAAAAATAAACTGTAATCCAAATGGAGATTTTTCTCACAACCCAGAGCCACTTGACAAAAATTTAACTGATTTAAAAAATACAGTAGTTAAAGAAAAGGCTGATTTAGGTATAGCTGTAGATCCTGATGTTGATAGATTAGTGTTTGTTTGTGAAGATGGAGTATTGTTTGGAGAAGAAAATACTTTAGTAGCCTGCTCAGACTTTGTTTTATCAAAGGAAAAAGGTTCAACAGTTTCTAATATGTCATCAACTCTTGGTTTAAAAGATGTTACTGAAAGACACGGATGCGAATACTTCAGTTCGAAAGTAGGGGAGGTAAACGTAGTTGAAATGATGAAAGCCAAAAAAGCAATTATTGGTGGTGAAGGTAATGGAGGAGTCATATATCCAGAAAGTCATTATGGAAGGGATGCCTTAGTTGGAATTGTTTTATTTTTGAGTTACTTAGTTGAAAAAAATCAAAAGGTCTCAATGATATTGAATAGCATGCCTTCTTATTTTATGCTAAAAGAAAAAATTTCATTAGATGAGAATATTGATATAGATAGTATTTTTTTAGGAATAAAGTCAACTTATGACGAAAATGAACTTGATACTAGAGATGGTATTAAAATAAATAAGAATAACGGATGGATTCATTTAAGAAAATCAAATACTGAACCTATAATAAGAATATATATTGAAGCTGCAAATAAAGAAGAAAGTGAAATGTTTTTTAGTGAGATAAAGAAAATAATCGATACTAATTCTTAGCGTGTTTAAATCTATTGTGTGTCCATAAATATAAACTTGGGTCTTTTTTAATTTGCTCTTCAATTAATCTCAAATATTTTTTAGTAATAACATGCTTTTTTTCCTTAGATGCATCTAAAGAAATTAACTTAAAATTTATTATATAAGACCCTCTTTCAACTCTTTTCATTTCTCCATATACAACAGGCATTTTATATTTTTTTGCAATAACTTCAGGTCCAGTAAAGACTGGGACTTTTTGATCTAAAAACTTTGTCCAAAACAAGTTTTTAGAGTTAAGTTGTGGTGATTGATCTGCAACTAATCCATAAAGTGTGGGTTTTCCCTGTTTTTCCTTTTTAAAAATTTCTCTAAATGCTAAATACCGAGAAAACAATGATATGCCATGTTTTTCTCTAGATTTTACAATAAAATTATTTAAAGCTTTATTTTTTAATGGTGAATATACAGCTGCAACATCATGCTTTAAATAATAGGGTAAAGAAATACACCACTCATATCCTGAGTAATGTGATAACATGAGCATTACACTCTTTCCTTGATCATAAAAATCGTTTAAATCTTTAATATTATTTACTTTGAAGTTTTTAATAAAAAAATTTTTATTAACACTATTCATTTTTATAACCTCCATATACAAGTCAACAAAATATTTATAAAACCTGTATTTTACATTTAATAAATCATGANTTTTAAAAAATCTTCTTGTTAAAGTTAAATTCTTGTCAACAACTTNAGTTCTATACTTAATTACTTTTNTTACTANAAAACTNAGAATCCTAGATATAAAATATAAAACCTTTAATGGTAAAATACTTAGGNATTTTAATAGATATAAACTAATCACTTTTATTGATTAATCTTCAAATAAACATTTAAAGTAGCTTCTAAGTCATTAGACTTTAAATTTTTAGCTATTATTCTTCTCTCAGGATCAATTAAAAAAGATGTTGGAACACCTTGAGAAGCAACATCATAAAGCCTAGCAATTGGGTCATTAAAATATTTTAAACTTGATATATGAATCCAATTTTCAATTCCATCATCTTTAATTGCTTGTTTCCAAGAAGCTTCATTATTGTCAAGTGAAACACCAACAATCGCAAAATCTTTTTTACTATANTTTTTTAATGTTTCAGCAAGATCCGGATTTTCCACTCTGCATGGAGCACACCATGAAGCCCAAAAATCAAGTAGTATATACTTTGATTCTATGCCATTTAATGAAATTATTTCACCATTTAAACCTGGACCTGAAAATTTTGGAGCAAAAGATCCAATTCTTGGTGATTCACTATTTGTTAGTTTATAATTGTCAATCATCTGCTTAACTTCTTTGGAAGGTGATGTTCCTTTAATGTAATCTGTAAAACCATTGTAAATAGTATCAGCAGTTTCATAATCAATTGAACGTTCAAATATCATTCTTCTGAGAATTAGTGAAGAAATATATGAATCTCCACTTTCCTTTATGTAATTAAATTCATAATCAGAAAGTTTTTCTCTCATCTCAAGAAATTGAGATTCAAGATCATCTAAAACTAATGAATCACGTGTTGATAGTGCATTGTTAATGTCATTTTGTATTGAGCTCAACTCTGTTGTAAAAATTTCAGTTTCTTTTTTATATATTTCAAACTCTTTGTTTGAAATTGTTCCTCTAATNGTTGTATTGAAAATAGAATCTTTATCAATATATAATTCAATTTTACCAGGCTCAAGAATTAAAGGAATACTGCCTCTCACATTTTTAAAAAATAAATAATGCATTTCAGGGAAAGAGATGGAATCATTAAACGAAAAACCTCCATCCTTGACTGTTGTAGAATCTTTTAATATTGGTCTATTTTGTACATATTCAACTAAATATACATTTGTATCATCAGAAAGATTAGTTGAACCAATTACACTAACTGTGTCTTTACTTGTACATGCAAACAAAATAAAAAATATAAAAACTATTTTCTTCATACCCGGCAAATTTATGAATATTGATTAAATGTAATAACTTTAGTTATCTAAATTATGGAAAGGACAATCAATGATTTAATAAAAATTGTAGGAATTAAAAATGTTTTAACATCTTCATGGAATAAAAAGCCTTTTACAAAAGGTTGGAGATATGGGGAAGGTAATGCCTTAGCTGTAGTAAAACCTGATACTTTATTACAGATTTGGAAAATTTTAAAAATTTGTACTAGGGATAATAAAATAATTATTATGCAAGGTGCAAACACGGGTCTGACCGGTGGATCAACACCTGATAATACTGGTTATGACAGAGATATTATCATCATAAATACATTAAAAATTAACAAAATAGTTGTCATTAATGATGGAAAGGAAATTGTTGCATTATCTGGAAGCACTCTTTATGATTTGGAAAAGAAGCTAGATCCTTATCATCGTGATCCACACTCAGTAATCGGTTCAACTTCAATAGGAGCAACAATAGTTGGAGGTATTTGCAATAATTCTGGTGGTTCATTGGTTCACAGAGGACCTGCATATACACAGCTTGCTTTATATGCAAAAATTAATAAAGAAGGACATCTTGAATTAGTTAATGAATTAGAAATTGAATTAGGTTCAAATCCAGAGGAAATACTTAACAACATTGATTCAAATAATTTTTTACAACAAAACATTAAATCATCAAATAAGCTAGGTTCAGATGATAAATACTCTGATATTGTTAGAGATGTGAATTCCAATACACCTGCAAGATTTAATTCTGACAAAAGATTGCTTTATGGTGTTTCAGGAAGTGCTGGAAAAGTTGCAGTTTTTGCAGTNAGGTTGAATACGTATCCAAAACCAAANAAAAGTAAAGTGTTTTATATAGGATCAAATAACCCAGAAAATTTTACTCAAATTAGAAAAGATATTTTAGTAAATTTTAAAAATCTACCTCGATTAGGTGATTACATGCATAAAGATTGTTATGAGGCAGCAAAAAAATATAGTAAAGACAGTTTTATTGTAATTGAAAAACTTGGAACAAAATTTTTNCCAACCCTTTTTGAAATAAAAAGAAAAGTAGATCTTCTATCAAAATATTTTAAGTTTTTACCAAATAAGTTATCAGATCATTTAATGCAATTTTTAAGTAAGTTTTATCCAAACCATCTTCCTAAAAGAATGGAAAATTTTAAAGATAAATATGATCATTTATGGATAGTTGAAATGGTAGATGATGGTATTGAAGAAGCTAAAGACTATTTTGATGAATTCTTTAAAAGTAAATGAAGGCGATTTTTTTATATGTACTGAAAATGAATCAAAAAAAGCAATGCTACACAGATACGTATCAGCTGGTGCATTTGGAAGATACCAGTCCTTGAAAAACAAAACAAACAATGAATCTTTTTCAATGGATATTGCACTTCCAAGAAATGAAGTTAATTGGTTTGAAAATCTTCCAGATGAAATTGAAAATNCAATTGAATTAAAATTATACTATGGACATCTATTTTGTCATGTAATGCACCAAAACTACATTGTAAAGAAAGGAGTCAATCCAAAAGAAATTTTAAAAAAATTATTAGGTTTTTATAATCAAAGAGGGGCAGAGTACCCTGCAGAACATAATGTTGGACACGAATATAAAGCAAAGAAATCACTAGTTGATTTTTATAAAAAACTAGATCCAACAAACACATTCAATCCTGGAATCGGAAATACCAGTAAATCTAAATACTGGAATTAATTACTTTCATATAATTCCAAATAGTTTATTTAAATTAAATTTGTATCCTGTATGGGTAATTCTTTTGGAAAAATTTTCAAACTAACATCCTTTGGGGAATCTCATGGAAAAGGTATTGGTGGTGTAATTGATGGTGTTCCACCTAATATTCCAATTGACGTTGAAGACATTCAAAATGACTTACAAAGAAGAAAACCAGGCCAGTCTAATATTGTAACTCAAAGAAAAGAAGATGATTCTGTAGAATTTTATTCTGGGATATTTGAGGGAAAGACTACAGGTACTCCAATAGGTTTTTTTATTAAGAATAAAGATCAAAAATCAAAAGATTATAATCATATAAAGGATTCTTTTAGACCTTCTCACGCTGATTTTGTATATGAAAAGAAGTATGGAAATAGAGATTATAGAGGAGGGGGTAGGAGCTCTGCCAGAGAAACAGCTTCAAGAGTTGTAGCTGGATCTATTGCGAAGCAAATTCTCAATACTGTTACAATTAAAGCCTTTGTATCTCAGGTAGGTGAAATTAAAATAAATAATGATTTATCTACAATTAATTTTGATAACATAGAAAAGAATATCGTAAGATGTCCAGACACCAATGTCGCCAAACAAATGGAGGATTTAATTAAGTCAATTAGAAAAGAAGGAGATACTATAGGTGGTGTTATTTCTTGTGTGATTAAAGGAATGCCTGTTGGAATAGGTGAGCCTGTGTTCGATAAGCTTCATGCAGAATTAGGTAAAGCTATGTTAAGCATAAATGCTGTGAAAGGCTTTGAGTATGGTAGTGGATTTTCTTGTGTTGAAATGAAGGGCAGTGAACATAATGACGAAATTAATCCAGACGGAACTACTTCTTCAAATTTTTCTGGTGGTATTCAAGGTGGAATTAGTAATGGGATGGATATATATTTTAANGTNGCATTCAAGCCTGTTGCNACNATTATGAAAGATCAAAAAAGTATAGATAAAAAGGGAAATACAATTGATNTAAAGGGTAAAGGCAGACATGATCCTTGTGTAGTACCCAGAGCAGTACCTATNGTTGAATCAATGGCTGCAATGGTAATATTGGATCAAATACTAATCAATAATTCAAAAAAGATATGAAAAAGCTTTCATTACACTGGAAAATTATAATAGGAATGTTTTTAGGAGTTGCGGTAGGATTAATTTTTAGCTCAATTAATGGTGGTAACATAATAATTACAAATTGGGTAAAACCTTTTGGAACAATATTTATAAACTCTTTGAAGCTAATTGCAATTCCTCTGATACTAGCGTCGTTAATTAAAGGGATTTCNGATTTAAAAGATATTTCTAAATTATCTTCNATGGGAGGNTTGACNATAACAACATATTTAACAACAACTGTNATAGCTGTCTCAATCGGTTTGCTAGTTGTAAATGGTTTTAAACCAGGAAATACGATAAGTGATGAAACTAGAACTGAACTTGTTNAAGCTTATTCNAATGATNCAGANCAAAAAAGAGAAATAGCTCAAGAAAAAAAAGAATCAGGTCCGTTACAGCCTTTAGTTGATTTAGTTCCTTCAAACTTCTTGGGAGCTGCTTCCGACAACAAAAACATGCTTCAAGTTATCTTTTTTTCAATTCTTTTTGGTATTGCTATGATTTTAATACCAGAAACAAAATCTAAGCCTGTGAAGTCTTTTTTTGATTCCTTAAATGATGTTATTCTAAAAATAATTGATTTAATAATGCTATGTGCTCCATATGGCGTTTTTGCATTACTTGCATCATTGATTGTTGAAGCACCAAATATTGATTTACTTAAAAGTTTATTACTCTATTCTGTTACTCTTTTGGCAGGTTTATTCATTGTGATAATTGTATATCTAATGATTGTAAAATTTTTCCTAAGAAGAAATTTAAAGGAATTTATTGATGGAATACTTCCAGCACAACTTGTTGCTTTTTCAACTAGTTCTAGTGCTGCAACTCTTCCTGTAACTATGGATAGAGTCCATAATTATTTAGGTGTTAAAAAAGAGGTTTCAAGTTTTGTTTTACCTATTGGAGCTACAATTAATATGGACGGAACTGCTGTCTATCAGGCTGTAGCTGCTGTCTTCATAGCACAAGCTTTTGGACTGGAGTTAAGTTTAGTAGATCAACTTGGAATTATTTCTACAGCGACATTGGCTTCAATTGGAGCGGCGGCAGTACCTAGTGCTGGTATTATTGTTCTTGTAATTGTTTTAGCACAAGCAGGAATTCCTGAAGCAGGTTTAGCTTTAATATTTGCTGTAGATAGACCATTAGATATGTTTAGAACTGTTGTTAATGTTACTGGAGACGCTATGGTATCATTAATTGTTTCTAAATTTCAAAAATCTTGAGTGTAAAAATCTCTGATTCCTGGATTAAACATTTAGACAAAGAGTTTCAAAAAGATTATTTTTTTGAAATTATTAAAAATGTTAAGCATGAATATTCAAACTATACGTGTTTTCCTAAAGGAAATGATATTTTTAAAGCATTTGATTTATGTTCTTTTGAAAAAATCAAAGTTATTATTGTTGGGCAAGATCCGTATCATGGTGACAATCAAGCAAATGGTTTATGTTTTTCAGTAAACAAAGGAATTGATTACCCACCATCATTAAAAAATATTTTCAAAGAAATTCATAATAATTTTGGTTTAGAAAGGATTAACCCTGATTTTTCTGATTTGGCTAAACAAGGAGTTCTTTTATTAAACTCTGTTCTAACTGTAAGAAGAAAATTTCCAGGAAGTCATAAATATGTAGGATGGGAAACTTTTACAGATAGAGTATTAGAAATAATTTCAGAAAAGAAAAATAATTTAGTTTTTATGCTTTGGGGAAATTATGCAAAAAATAAAAAGAAATTTATTTTAAATAAAAACCATCTTATTCTTGAGTCAGGACATCCATCTCCGTTAAGTGCTAATAAAGGATATTGGTTTAACAATAATCATTTTTCTGCTTGTAATGATTATTTAAATAAAAATAATATTGAGACAATTAAATGGGTCTGATTATTGATTAATTTTATTTAAGTGAGGAAATATTTTAGATTTTTTGGAACAATCTCAGGAACAACACTTGTTACTAGAACTTTACTTTCAATCCTGATGCTATTTCCTGTTTTAATTTTATTGATTTTCTGGTGGACTAATACTTTTCTTAATTTGATGGGGCTGACTTTAAGCGAAGCTGGTAAAATTGACCAGGGAGAAGCTAACAAATTTGGAGAGGAATTAGGAATTAAAATTGCAGAAAATCCCCTAGATTTCTTTAGTGAAGTTTTAATAAATACTGGTTTTATTTGGTATATATTATTAATTGCATTAATTATTCCTGTAATATTGTTTTGGTTAGCAAATCTTTACAAAAGAGTATCTGCCATCTTTATATCAAATAGAAAAAAAATATTTTTTTCAATCATATTTATAGAGATTGTTTTACTAATACTTAGTTTTTTAATTTCAAAGATTTTATTTTCAATATTGGTAATATTTAAATCTGTAGTATTTATTTCACTGGTTATATATCCATCTCCGATAGGAGAACATGAAGGTTAATTATCCACCTACCTTTTTTACATCGTGTCCCATTCTAGTCAACATTGAAATAATTTGATCTCTCTTATTTCCTTGAAAATAAAGCTCATTATTTTTTAAAGATCCACCGATACCAAGTTTATTTTTAATTTTCTTTGAGATTAATTTAATTTCATTTTTATCCATTAAACTAAATCCTTTAATAATGATTACAGGAGTTCCTGCTCTGCCTTTAACAGAGTAATGTGCTTCTAAGAATTGTTTATTTAAAGCTATTTTTTTTGAAGAATTTGTTTTATTAACTAATTTGTAATCATCTGGAAGTAATGACTTTAAATTTTCTAGTGAATTAAATTTTTTCATTTTAAAACACCAATATCTTTTAATCTTTCAATAAGAAAGTCATGTGCTGTAATATCTGTATATTTCTTGGGATTGTTATCATCTATACAAGACTCTAATACATTAAGATTCATCGTACCAATTGGGTGAAGAAAAAACGGAATTGAATATCTTGATTTTTTCCATAATTCTTTAGGAGGATTGATAACCTTATGTATTGTAGATTTTAATTTGTTATTGGTGTATCTAGATAACATATCACCAACATTTACAATAATCTCATCTTCCTCAGCAATTGCATCAATCCATTCTCCATTATTTGTTAAAACCTGTAAACCTCTTCCGTGAGCTCCCATTAATAATGTAATTAAGTTTATATCACCATGAGCCGCAGCTCTCTCAGCACCTTTAGGTTTATTTTTAATAGGAGGATAGTGAATGGGTCTAAGAATACTATTACCCTTTTCAACAAACTTATCAAAATGATTTTCTTCAAGATCTAAATACAAAGAAATAGCTCTTAAAACAAAAATTGCTGTTTTTTCAAGAGATTGATAAACAGTTTTACCTATTGAGTTAAAATCTGGTAATTCATTTACAAAAACATTTTTTGGATAATTAAACTTATTATATTCATCATCATTAAGATATTGACCAAAATGCCAAAACTCCTTTAAGTCACCTTCTTTTTTCCCCTTTGCATGTTCTTTTCCAAATGAAGTATAGCCTCTTTGACCAGCAAATCCCTCAAGTTCATATTTTGCTTTTACATCAGTTGGAAGATCAAAAAAATCTTTAATTGATTTATAAATCATTTCTANATCAGAATCTTTTAAAAAATGTCCTTTTAAAGCAACAAAACCTATTTCTTTATATGCTTTACCTAGTTTATTTACAAATTCACTTTTAAGATTTTGATCATTAGATAAAAAATCGTTTAAATCAACCGAGGGAATATTAGGCATAGGTTAAAAATCAATTTCAGAGTAGGGGAGATTGAAAGCATCAGCTACTGCTTTATAAACTATTTTACCATTAATAATATTTAGACCTTTCATTAATGGAGCATTATCAATACAAGCAGATTTCCAGCCTTTATTTGCAATTTCAATGGCATAACCTATTGTAGCATTAGTCAAAGCTTCAGTAGAAGTCATTGGAACAGCACCTGGCATGTTTGCAACAGAATAGTGTAATATATCATTAACAATATAGGTAGGAGAGCTATGCGTTGTTGGCTTTGTTGTTTCAAAACAACCCCCTTGGTCAACAGCAACATCAACTAAAACAGTTCCTTTATTTAAATCTTTCAGCATTTCTTTAGTTACTAAATTTGGGGCTTTGGCTCCTGCTAGCAAAACTGCACCTACAATTAAATGTGCATCTTTAATTTCTTTTTTAATATTATAATGGCTAGAGAATTTAGTTTTTACGTTTTCAGGCATTATATCATCAAGCTCTCTCAGTCTATCTAAACTTATATCGAGAATTGTAACATCTGCACCAAGTCCTGAGAGCATTTTAGCAGCTTGAGTCCCAACTACACCACCACCAATGACAACAGCTTTTGCAGGACTAACACCAGGAACTCCACCTAAAAGTATACCACATCCATTCTGATGTTTTTCTAAAAATTTAGCTCCTTGTTGTGCTGCCATTCTACCTGCAACTTCAGACATTGGTGTAAGAAGGGGTAATGATCTATCCTTATTTTCAACAGTCTCATATGCGATACATATAGAATTACTTTTAATCATTGCCTCTGTTAATTCACGTGATGAAGCAAAGTGAAAATAAGTGTAAACTATTTGATCTTTTTTTATTAATGAGTACTCTGAACTAAGGGGTTCTTTTACTTTTATAATCATTTCAGAAATAGAATATATTTCCTCAATTGAATCTAAAATTTGAGCACCAACATCACTATACTGATTATCTTTAAAGCCACTCCCTAATCCAGCGTTTTTTTGAACATATACTTCATGCCCATTTGATACTAGTGACTCAACACCAGATGGGGTCATTCCAACTCGGTGTTCACTGTCTTTTATCTCTTTAGGAATACCTATAATCATTGGCCAAATATATAATTATTTAAAAANATTAGAATCTATTGAAGGGAAAATTTTAAGTGCATTTTTATTGTATACTTTCTTAAGAACTGAATCGGGTAAATTTAACCCATACAGTCTCCATAAACCATGTCTTTTTCTGAAATACTGAATATACTCATCTGAAGTTTCCAACACCTGAAAATAAATGTAATATTCTTCTTTATTATAGATGTCTTTTCCAAACAAGATTCTATCTTGATATTCNATGAAAAATTTTCTAGCTGTGAAAGGTTGTCTCCCCAATTCATTAATAACGGCACCAAATTCAACATATACATTTGGAAGTTCATCTAATTGNATTGATAGTTTTTTTAAATCATTAGCATACCAACCGAAATGAGCATTGATAAAGGTTGTTTTCGGGTTGTTTTTAAACATCTCGTATTGCTCTGTCATAACTTCATTAAAAGATGGGTATTTTTCAGATGGTCTAAAACTATTTGGCTTTTGTCTTGCATGAAGCCATCTCTCATTGTATTTGTTNATTGGATCAAAAAAAGGTTTAGGTTCTCCAGAGTGTATCAAAACAGGAAAATTGTATTCAGCACACTTTTGCCAAATAAAATTTAATCTTTCATCATTTACTTTAATCCTATTCTCATCATCATCATACACATTCAATCCTAGATTTTTATAAATTTTTAATCCAATTGCTCCGTATTTTTTAGCATTCTCAAGTGTTTTTAAGGTTGTGGATTTAAATTCTGGATGATCAATTCGAGATAAATCAATATTGACAAAAACACCAAATCTTTTAGGAAAATTTGAATTAACATTTTCTATGGATTTCTTTAAATTTAAATCCATTAAAGATTTATTTCCAGAGAAAACGGCAAAACCAGAACCACTTAAATTAATTAAGTAGGCCATGTTTAAGCTATCCATTTCTGAAGCTAAATCACTGAGGTCTTTCACGGGCATGTNCCAATGATGACTGTGAACATCAATAAATGGGAATTTAGACTTTTTTAAAGGATTAGATTCTACAACTAATGAAGAGATAGGGGAGTATTCTTCAATGTCCATTAGATTATTCTTTTTTTGTACCGTATCTATAGAATAGTATGAAATGAGTGAAAAAATAATAACTAAAAAAAGAATTCCAATAAGAAATAAAGAAATTCTAAAAAATCTTCCTAAAGAAAAGCTTTTCATTTTAACATGAATGGAACTGAAACTTTAGTTTTATCCCATGAAAAATCTATATAATTACTTAAGGAATCAGTTGAAAACTCAATTGTAAAATCTTCGACTGAGTTGAACAAAACATTTGTTAGTACATTAACTGAAAAAACATCAGATTCAACAGATGGTCTATTAATTCCTAAAAAATTAACTTCCTTATTAAAATAAATATCCCAAGAATCTTTTGATGGAATCGTATATATTGAATATTTACCAGCTTTTAATTCTTTGTCGTTAAAAAAAAGNGGAACATTATTTTCTATGAAAGTATGTCTATTAGCACCAGTTCTCCAATATTCATCAAATGGAACTAGCGCACCTTCGTCTTTACTGCCAAATATTAGCCTATCTTTCTTAGATGGGCTACTATATGTAATAAATGCAACATCTTTTTCATTATAGTTGTATTCAGAAATTTTGAGAGGACTTACTGGATTTAAAATTGAATATGTAAAATATCCTATTATTAACAATAATANAAATAAGATAGAGTATAGTATTTTTTTCATCTAATATAATTTAACATAATATANATTATAGTTCATTTATAGTTTATTTATTTTAACAGCATTTAAACCCTTTTCACCACGAACAGTATCAAATTCGACTTTATCACCTTGAGCCAAAGTGTCTTTACATTCACTGAAATGAAAAAAATATGATTCTTGAGATGTGATATTTTTTATAAATCCAAAACCTTTTTCATTATCGTAGAAAGTTACCTTCCCTTGAATTTTCTCATCAAAATCTTGATTTTTCGCCGCACCAAGATTTATTGATTCTAATTTTATTTCTTCCTTTTCAGCAGGATCTGGTGGTGTGTTTGTGAAATTCCCTAAATGATCTACGTATACAAACTCTTCTTGTTTTAACTCTCCACGTTCTCTAGCATCTTTACGAGCTTGCATTTTTTTTCTTTTTTCTTCTCTTTTTTTTGCTTTATTCTTTTCTCTTTCTAGTTTGTTAAAAGTTTGTTGTGATTTTGCCATTTAGTTTATTTGCACCCTAATTTACTAATTATTCTCTTATAATTTTAAAAGTTTGTCTAACTGTTTCACTTTCCATTACAACAATGTAAGTACCTTGTATTTGTCTAGATAAATCAATCGCCGTCTTTCTTGATATATCCTCAATCGTCTGCTCTTTTGTGTAGATAAGTGCTCCACTAGTATTAAATACACTCACCTTAACCTTACTATCCTTCCCCACTACATGTACATTTACATTGTTTTTAGTTGGATTTGGATAATAATGGATATCCTCTGAGATAAACACCTCCTCCTCTACATATCCCTGACACTCTAAATCAGTATACACCTTAATAATATTTAATCCTGTAGATAATGAGGTCTCAAAACTGTCTGATCCTACCGTAGTCTTCTTACCATTAATCTCTATATTGTAACGACTAGATCCACTCATCACTATAATCGCTCTTCTATCATCCGTATCAATATCAATAAATGCACTAAGTACTGGTGGCTCTGTTACATTTACCTCAAAACACTGCTCATAATCATCCTGACCAACTACACTAAAACACACAGTATAGGTTCCCTTAGCTAATCCCGTCACAGAAGCCATTTTAGCACTTCCTGTGATAGTTACTTTATCTTTTCCAGTAATCGTCACAGTATAGTCATAAGAAGCATCCTCTACGCTCAAATTAATCACACCATCACTATTTCCAATACAAGTAGCACTACCAACCTCAACCCTGAAGTTCTCATTAGGCAAACTAAATATCTCACAGCCGTCTGTGTTTACCAATACTCCAACTGGGGTTTCAGGACACTGATCTAAATGATTTGGGACACCATCGTTATCAAAATCACAATAATCAATCTCTCCATCAGAATTTAAATCAAAACCCTCACATATTGATCCATTAAAAGCAAGAACCTTATAATCACCAGGTTCTAAAACAATATTAAAATCACTATTGATTTCAACTGAATCAAGATTCATTAAGTTCACCCATGAACCTTCAATAGGAAGTTCAGGTTTAATTTCTTTTCTAGTAATATCAAAGTTTGAAACGACATATACGTATTTAAAATCATCTCCATCAAGTGAATTATTCCAAATTTTAATTTCTGGAATTAGATTATTATTTAAATATCTGTTGTAGTAATGATCACCTTTAAATACTTTTTCAGAAATTTTCATTTCTATTAACTTAGACCAACTATTATAAATTGCTTTTCTTCTTTCGTCATCAAACCAATCTGTTGACCATTGGGGNTGCGGTTTTGTTGACAACTTACAGTCATCACCTCCAAANANACCATTTTCGCATGTGAAAATTGAATTTTCAAAGCCAAGCTCAGAAAAATGCCAGATCATTTTAGGTCCAGGATTCAATANAAGAATAGGACCTATAGCTTCCATTCTTTTNAAAGAAATNTCTAAANTCTTAATATTATGAGCTGAATTTGANGAATTTCCATAATTCAAATTTTTATACATTAATCTCTCTTCATCATGACTTTCTGCATATGTCACAAGNCTTTTNCTTTTAAAGCCTCTAGATTTATAATCAAATCTTGAAAGATTTGCACCACTTTCATANCCCATTGNNAGCTCGTTAAATTCNGTTGTCAACTTTCCCCAAAGCATAATNCCTTTTCCCTCATCAACCCTGTANTCNGCCCATTCTTTTTCTTCAGAATCTTGTCCTAAATGTTCAAAAATCACATAATGATCTTCATCTATAGACCAACTATAATCAGCATACATCTTTAAAATATCTACCCTATCTTGTTGAAACTGATTTGTACAATCCTGATTATCTTCACTACAATTTTGAGTAAAACCTTTAGTAAGATCCCATCTATAACCATCAATTTTAAANTCTTCNATCCAGTATTTAATNACTCTTTTTGTGTATTCTTGAGTTAATTCACTTTGATGATTNAAATCATAACCTACATTGTATGAATGNTTGGGTTCAACNTTATAATATGGGTTNTCTGACGAAGGTCCTCCCCAACCATTCTTNTCTGGATCATCCATCCACATTCTAACCAAGGAATTTCTNCCAAAAGAATGATTCATTGTCAAATCTAAAATAACAGCNATNCCATTCTCATGAAANACATCNACAAGTTCTTTNAATTTATCAGGTGANCCATAAAATTTATCTAAGGNTAAGTGAAATGANGGATTGTAACCCCAACTTTCATTTCCCTCAAATTCCATAATCGGCATTAATTCAATTGCATTAATATTTAGGTTTTTGAAATAATCAATTCTATCAATTAAATTCTGAAAATTTCTATTAGAATCAAAATCTCTAATTAGTATCTCATAGATTACTAAATCCTCTTTTAANGGNTTNTTAAAGTCATTAACTTTCCAGTTATATGTTCCTTTNAAAGTCTTAAAAAGTGTAAATTCCCTTTCTTGTCCATCAGGGTACTGTGGAATATTTTCAAAAGATGTTGTTGGAATATANNGATCATCAAAGGGAGACAATACAAGTTCTGAATAAGGATCTGCAACTTTGACATTTGATGGGGAGTTAGTAATTGNATTTTTATCAAATACAGAATACTGATAATANTAGTANTCGTCAGAATTTAACCCTTTCAATTCAAGCCAAAATTTGTCANAATCAGGATNTTTTTTCATCANAAANTCTTCNTCTTCTTTANAATCATTAAAATTNCCAATCACATAAACAAAATCTTTNTTAGGAGCTGTTANCTGTAAGTAAACTTTAGAACCATCNTCAACTCTATTAATTCCATCAANAAGCTCTACNGGGGGTNATTCAACAANCAANCTAGGTTCAACAATTATATCAAAATTTAATATTCTTGAATTAGATGAATTATTTACATCTGTGGCAGTTAATTCTAATCTCGATGATTTATTAAGTTTATAACCATCACCGTTAGAATCTGGTCCTATAATTTGTTTAACAAAATCCTTTTCATTTGAGACAGTATGAACAGTTTCTGTGTTGTTTTTAAGAATATAATTTAGCTGAATATCACCAGCTACACTGATGTTAAATGAACCATTCCTGGATAGTATATATGGATTATTCTTTGGACTATTAACAGTTAAATCAAATTTACCAACCTCAAAAAATTGATCAGGTGTTTTTTTNTCACCAGTNCCNTTCTTAGCTTTNGCTAANACNCCNATTCTACCTATACCNTTATCTTGATATAANTCTGTNGGTTTAAATTTGAATGAAAATGAACCNTCCTGGTTTTTTGTCATTTTCATTGATTCTTTTGAATTATTCCATTCACCATTCCAGTTAATATTGGAATTTACTTCTACATCATTTGAATCAAAATACCATGTCCATAGATAAACATCCTCGACTCCCCATTCAGATATATCAATTCCTGATACTTTTACTTCAATTTGTTCATCTTCATTGAAGGGATTTGGATCTACAGACCAAGAAACATTGTCTTGAATCTGTGAGGTCAAAAAATTAAAACTTATAAATAGTATAAAAAAAAAATATTTTTTCATTTAAAACTATTCGATTTCTATAATTAAAGCTGATTTTTTATCAATTTCAATACTGTTTATTATGGAAACTCTTTTCTTGTTAAGAACATCATATCCNAACTCTTTGTTTGAAATCAATTCTTTAAATCTGGATGTGTCAATATTTCTTGAACTATTGTTTCTATTAAAAATCACCCATACTAGCTGACCTTCAAAAACTCTGAAAAAAGAGTATACACCATTTTCTTTAGGTGAAAATTGTATTAGTTTACCCTTGTGAATAACCTTGTTATTCTTTCTCCAGTTTAATAATTCTTTAAAAAACAATTGTGTTTGTTTTTCATCTTTAGAAAGTCCGTCACCAGTAAATGCATTTTTTAAATGATCTGGCCAACCTCCAGGAAATTCAGTTCTAATTAAACCGTGATCGCCAGGGTTTTCATTACTATTCATTAATATTTCAGTTCCATAATAAAACTGTGGAATTCCCCTCATTGTACTATAATAAACTATACCCATTTTAAATAAATCTAAATCATTATTTACTTGAGTGTAAAATCTTGCCATATCGTGATTGTCTGGAAAAATTAATAGATTATTAGGATTAGGATAGACAAAATCATTAGCTAATGTTCTGTAAGGCTTTACAAACCCTTTTCCCCAGCCAAAATCATCATTCAAAGCTTCAACAAAAGAAATTTGAAGTGGAAAATCCATCAATGTTGGTAAATAAGAAACATATCCATCATGGTTAACTTTGTTCTTTTGCCAATATGAAATTAAAGAAGGGTTATCAGACCATTCCTCACCAACAATATTAAAGTTGGGATACTCATCCATGACCACATATGTCCAATTGCTCATAAAATCTTTATCTGAATATGGATAAGTATCAACTCTAATTCCAGATAGTTCAGCATATTCTATCCACCATAGAGTGTTTTGAATCAAATAAGTAGACATCTTTTGATTTTTTTGATTTAAATCAGGCATGGTCTCTACAAACCATCCATCAATGTGGTCTTTTTTATCAATTTCAGAGGCATGTATATCTTGAATTGTTTCTCTTCTGTGACTTGTTTGTTTAAATCCCGACTGATTGTTAATCCAATCCTCCATTGGAGGATCTTTAAAAAACCAATGTTCTGATCCACAATGATTTGGTATCATATCCATTACCAATTTAATTCCCCTTTTTTTTGCCTTTTGACTTAATTCTAAAAACAGTTCATTTGTACCAAACCTTGGATCAATTTTATAATAATCAGTGGTTGAATATCCATGATAAGAAGACCTTTTCATGTTATTTTCTAAAACTGGATTAAGCCAAATAGTAGTAAAGCCCATTTCTTCGATATAATCCAATTGATTTATTATTCCTTGAATATCTCCACCATGCAAACCTCTATTATNATCTCTGTTTGGGCGTTCGTACATATATTCGATATCATCGTTTTCAGGATCACCATTAACGTATCTGTCAGGCGTGATCAAATACATAACATCTGAGTTATTAAACCCTACTACCTCAGAAGCATTCTCTTTTCTTTCAAGTAATGAAAATTCATATTTATCAACTATAACATTATCATTTAGAAAGTTAATTTCAATACTCTCCGGTTCAGCATTTTCTGAAATTGAAATATTTAGAAACAAATAATTTTGATTTTTAACTTTTTCAGTTGAAACTAACTTAACGTTTGAACTATTAATCAAAGGAACATAATCAGAAATATTTTTTCCATATACAAGAAGTTGTAAATCCCTTGTTTTCATACCAATCCACCAATTCGGAGGTTCAACTCTTTCAATTTGTTGTGAATAAGAAAGAGAACATATTAATAATAGTATTACAAGTATTTTATTTTTCATTCTTAAAAATTTCTTTATAAATTAAACCTCTTATGTCATTTTCTTTATTNTCNGCAATCTTGTTTGGACTAAAAATCTGAGTCATAATTAACCCAACAAATCCTCTTTTCCTGTCTATCCAAAAATGCGTACCCTCATATCCTCCTCCAGTCCATAAACCTTCATCACCAGTTCCATCCTCTATATGTTTGTCGCTTGTTACCCATAAATTATACCCATTATATCCATATTCATCATCAATTTGAGTATGTGGACTTGACATCTCCTTGATTGTTGATTTTTTTAAAAAATTTACACCATTAAGTTTTCCATTGTTTAATAAAATCCTAAGAAAATCTGCATAACCATTTGTGGTAGCAATCATTCCTTCACCCCCTAAAAACAATTTATTTTCTGGTTCATAGTTCGGAACATCTTGACCAAAAATATCTAATTCACCTTGATTTGCAAGTCTAACTGATTTATCAACACCAGAAAATACAGGCAATAATTTTATACTATCATTTTTTATGTAATCAAGATCTTCAATTCCAAAGGGGTCTAGGATTCTATCCTTAAGCAATTGCCTTAGTGTTTTTCCAGTAGCCCTTTCAAGTACAAAACCTAAAATAGTTGTATTTAATCCGTAATAAAATTTTTCACCTGGATTTTGAATTAATGGAAGCTCTGAAAGCCTATCAATCATATCATTTGTGTCAACAGAGCTAGCTAAATTTTTAGAAGCTATTAATTCATTTAAACAATTGGTTTTAGTTGTAGAATAATAAAAACCTGCTTTATGATTAATTAAATCACTTACTGTCATTATATAATCTNCTTGGACTTCAGTTAGTGGACAAAGTGATGTGTCGTCCCAATGATTTAATTTTTCACCATTTGGCCCCTTTACTATTTTTAAATTTTTAAATTCTGGAATATAATCAGCAACATCATCATTTAAACTTATTACACCGTCTTCAACTAAGTCCATTGCCAGTGAAATTGTAACAATTTTTGACATTGACCATATTCTAAACCATGTGTTTTCATCAACAAAATCTCCAATGTAACTAAAATCTTGTCTGGAATTTGAGTATAAAGGTGTGCCATCTAGCTTTTCTAAATAAACATGGAGAACAGCTAAAGATTCATTTTCAACATACTTATCAATAACCTTATTAACTTCAAGCTTATCAAAAACAATCGGTTTATCCTCAACTGTACAGGATAAAAAGAACAATAATAATATTAAATATTTCATGTGTTTAATTTAAAAAAAAATGGACCACTTTTTAAAAAGTGATCCATTATTATAAACTAAAATAAACAAATTATTTTTTAGTCATTGTATAAGTGCTATTTGTAATGTCTAGGACGATATCATAAGTTCCCGCACTTACTCCTATGTTTGGACCATTAGCAACTAATTTTCCATTTTCATCTCCAAGGTTTTCTGCCCAAGCATCATCTTTTCTAAACTTGATTTCTCCATCCTGTAAGAGCACACCCATCATAAGGTAAATTCCATCATTACATGGATCTGGGAAGAATTTTGTATCAGCAGATCCTCCACCCCAAGCAGCAACATCACCAGAACCATCATCTTTTTGGATTGTAACTCCACTTCCAACGATTCCCCAGATATCTGATGTTACATTTGCCAAAGAATATGTGCTTTCATTCATATCAAGAGTTACCAAATATGTTCCAGCTGATGCAGCAATATTAGGTCCATTTGCAACTAACTTACCGTTTTCATCACCTAAGTTAACAGCCCAGGCACCATCCTGTCTAAATTTAAATTCACCATCTAATAGGGTAGCATATCCTTGAAAAATACCATCACCTACTTGTAAAAGTTCGATGTCGTTGGTATTGGAAAAACCTCTGGAGATTCCTCCCCATCCATTAACAGCACTACCAACTAATCCCCAATTACTCATTGCAGGCTCTTCACAACCGGCTGTTTCAAGTAGCTCTATATTCACTGTTGCAGATTTAGAAGTAGTCGATGATGGGTTTGCACCTGTTGATGTAGTTCCTGCATAAGCACTTACTCTTGCATATAGAGTTGCAGTGTTATTTGGAGATCCATCAGCATTTTTTGTACTACCATCTTCATCTAATCCTAAAGTTTCAGCAATACCAAGCAAATCTTTAACAGAGAGAGCCATATGATTTGATGATAAATCACCTGAGCTCATAGCAATACTACCAAAGTTTGATGATGTAGAAATTTCAACAACGTAAGTGATAGTAGCTGGAGCATCAAAATCAGGCTCATTCCATACTAATCTTTCAGCTACATTTGATGAAGTAGCAGAAGATAGTTTATATACAGGAAGGAATTCATTTTGAAACTTTACTTCCTTTTGATTTACGGCAGTAAAGACTAAATAATCTTCGTTGTCGCAAGATACAATTACTACCATCATTAAGGAAGCAATCATAATTTTCTTAAAAATATTATACATTATTTTCATGATTAATAATTTGGATTTTGTTTAATGTTTGGGTTTACAAGAATCACATCCTCTGGGATAGGAAAAATTCTTCTAAATTCATCTGTCGCCATTCCATTTGCAGCACCTGCCTTAAATGGCCATAGATAAGATGATGTGACAAATTTATTGTCTCTAATTAAATCGGGTCTTCTGTGACCTTCCCAGTACAACTCTCTTGCTCTCTCATCCATTACTAAATCAACAGAAAGATCTGAAGAGTTAATAGTTGGAGCCGAAGCACGAGACCTTAATTGATTTATATAGCCTACAGCAGTTGAAGCATCACCAGCTCCACCTCTAACATAAGATTCTGCATAGTTGAGTAAAACTTCTGCAAGCCTGATTATAGCCAAATCTGTATCAACATGATTTCCTGAAGAGTCTGCTCCAGCACCTCCAGCACTATTGATATTTTTAAATTTTGTTACAGCATAACCTTCTTTAAAAGGCCCAACTTTAGCCATTTCATAGTTTTGACCATCAGTATGAAACATTGCTCTAGAATCAGACCACGATGTTGGATCACCATTCCCATCTGAAGCAGTAATTGAATAAGAGAATTTATCAACTAATCCTTTAGTTGTTCTTAAACCTCCCCATCCTCCATTAACACCAAAATCTGACGGATTCATACTTCCTCCAATTGGTGCATGTACTGCAAAGGTTGAACCTCCCCATGACTGACTTTTTAAACCATCAAACTGTACCGTGAAAATAAATTCATTTTGTGCACCATTAGTGTTATTATCAGCTAAGAATAATTCATCATAAGCATTTCCATTTCCATTTGCATCATTTGTATTTATAGAATACGATCCAGATATTGCAGCTTGCGCTGACGCCGATGCTTCTTGATACATATCTCTCCCAGCATATACTGGAGCATTTAAATACAATCTAGATAACAATGCATGTGCAGCAGTTTGATCTACTCTTCCATATTCATTAGCACCAGATGATGGTAATGTAGAAGTTAAATCTTTTAGCTCAGAATCAATAAAATTAAAAACCTCTTCTCTACTATTTTGTTGAGGAAGTTCAGTTGTTAATTTTATTACTATTGGAACGTTAGCAAACATATCCATTAACTGATAATAAGCATATGCTCTAATGAATCTTGCTTCTTGGATCATGAAACCTGTTTCAGGATCAGATACTGCAAGCTCTTCAGCATTTTCAATAAAAGAATTTGCAAAAGAAACAGCTTGTGCTAGCCTAAAATACATTCCTTTTGTCCATGGATTATTAACATCCCAAGACATTTCATGAATATTTGGTAAACCTGGGTCACCCCATCCAACCACAGCAGTATCAGTTGAACATTCATTAAGAGTATACATTACTCTTGTAAACTGTGAAAATCCTTCATCAATAATACTGTTATCAATGTCTGGTTGGCCAGCAGGACCTTGTTGGCCAGTCAAAGCAAAACTTGCATAAACCTTAGCCAAAGCACTTTTTGCTTCCTGAGAGCTACTGTAAACCTGNACCTCNGTAAATAAATCTGGATCTGTAGGATTTTGATCTAAATCACCATGACATCCATAAAATGTCAAAGCAATAATTAATAAATATTTAAAGTTTTTCATTTTTATTTCTTAAAAATTTAAATCTAGTCCAAAAGCAATTGTTCTTGCTCTAGGATAAAAATTACTATCTATGCCTCCTGTTATTTCAGGATCTATACCGTTATATTTTGTTATTGTAAACAAATTATCACCAGTTAAATATAATCTTAAAGGATAACTATCAATAAAATTATCAATTGTATATCCAACAGTTATATTATCCATTCTGAAGAATGATGCATTTTGTACGTAATGGTCACTGACATTATTTTTGTCAGAAAAAACAGTTAATCTTGTATCTAAATAACTACTGTGAACATTAGACAATCTATTTAAGTTTGTAATTTGAGTATAATTTGATGCAGCTTCCATTCTATTACTAGCATAATTTCCTAAACTAGCTCTAGAAACTGAAGTGATATCAAAGTTTTTATA
>PAEO01000014.1 GCA_002703065.1 Flavobacteriaceae bacterium
CATTTTCTTTAACCTGTTTAGGTATTAAATGTTTTTTAGCAATTTGTACTTTTTCATCATCGATATATCCTCTGAAATCAATCATTTCCATACGATCATAAAGTGCAGGAGGAATGTTGTCAGGATAATTTGCTGTTGCAATAAACATGACTTTGCTTAAATCAAAGTCCACTTCAAGGTAATGATCACTAAAAGCGTGGTTTTGTTCTGGGTCTAATACTTCAAGCATTGCTGATGAAGGATCTCCTCTAAAATCTGAACCAAGCTTATCAATTTCGTCAAGCATAAATACAGGGTTATTGGTTTTTGCTTTCTTTAAAGATTGAATAATTCTTCCAGGTAAAGCACCAATGTATGTTCTTCTGTGACCTCTAATTTCCGCTTCATCTCTAACACCGCCCAAGGATATTCTTACAAACTCTCTACCCATTGACTTTGCAATAGACTTTCCTAGAGATGTTTTTCCAACTCCAGGAGGGCCAGTAAAACAAAGAATTGGTCCTCTAACAGTCTCTTCTTTGGTTACTTTTTTCTTTAAAGATCTAACAGCTAAATACTCTAGCACCCTTTCTTTTACTTTAGGTAATCCATAATGATCTTGATCTAATCTTTTATGAGCTTCTTTTACGTTTAAATTATCTTTACTAGACTTACTCCAAGGCAATTCACTTAACCATTCTAAGTATGTTCTTGATACAGAGTATTCTGGTGATTGAGGTGAAATTCTTCCTAGGCGATCAAGTTCTTTGTTGGCAACCTTATTTGCTTCATCGCTCATTTTTACGTCTTCTATCTTCTTTTTCAATTCATCTAGTTCAACAGTTTGACTATCTTCTCCTAGCTCTTTTTGAATAGTTTTCATTTGTTCACGCAAATAGTATTCACGTTGGGTTTTTGAAATTTCATCTTGAACCTCAGATTGAATTTCTTCTCCAAGTTTTATTCTTTGAATTTCTTTTTGCAATAGATTGATTGCATTTTCAACTCTTTTTCGTACATCAAGTTCTTCTAAAACTTGCTGTTTTTCAGAATTAGATACAGACAACAATGAAGTAGCTCTATCTGCTAATCTTGAAGGACGATCAATATTAGAAAGCATCCCTGCATGCTCTTCATTTAAATTTGGAGATATTTTTATTAATTCTGTGAATGAACTCTTTAAATTTTTGGCAAGTGCTTCGATTTGGACATCGGGAGTTGTAATTGATTCTTTAATTCTTTCAATATCAGCCATGAAATATGATTCACCTTGATTGAATTTTAATATTTTAACTCTATCTACTCCTTGAACAATTGCAGATTTACTGTTATCTGGCATGTCAAAGGTTTTAAGCACTAAAGCCAAAGTACCGTAAGAGTATAAGTCATCTTCCTTAGGATCATCAATTGATCCATCCTGCTGTGCAACAACAACAAGATATTTATTATCGTCTGGAAGATCTTCAATAAGCTTTAATGATTTTTCTCTACCAACATAAATTGGTATAACTTGTTGAGGGAATAACACCGTATTTTTTAACGGCATTAGTGGATATTGTTTGTTTGTTTCCATATTCATAATATTATAGTTGCAAAAACTATGCCTTTCATATTTTATCTATTTTATTGTAAAAATAATGCTAATACTATGCCATAATGGCATTAAAGTATGCTATTTTAATGAGATTGAATAAATAAATTCATTAAAATTAGACTTATTTGCTTTAATTAAATCATTCTTTCCAACTGCTTTGACAAAATAAATACTATTTCCAAATTCAATTACTCCACCTAAAAGTCCATACTCCGTTCTTAATTCTTTTGGAGCATTTCTGTTAACCATATTTGGAACTTCGTAAGTCCCATAAAGCTCAACTGTACTAATATATTTTGAACTCAAAGTATCCTTTATTGTTTCAATATTTGAATTCTCAATTTGAAATTGATTAATCCANCTATCAATATTTTGATCAGCAGTACCTTGAATATTTGCGAATAAAACTACNCTAAAATCTCCACCATCAATTAAAGANAGTTCTAAGAGNCTAAATTGTTTGTCAGAAANNTTTGCTGNCCATGAATCTGGAAGTTTATAAGNAATATTCTGCACTTNNTTTTTNCCATAAATTTCATTNGTACCATNAATAGNAATAAATGAAATAAATCCACANAANAATAATACNNNAACNAAAGATANANCTCTATTAANCATTATTAAACACCATCCTTGCTTGTTCATCTGCATGATANGANCTACGAACTAAAGGACCTGATTCCACNACNTTNAATCCNATGGAATAACCANATTCTTTNTATGCTTCAAACTGTTCTTTAGATACATATTCNTGNACTTTTAANTGATTTTTAGTTGGTTGNAGATATTGACCAATTGTAAAAATNTGTACTCCTAAATCTACCACNTGNCTCATAGTNNTCTTNACTTCTTNANCTTCTTCACCAAGACCAACCATAATTCCTGTNTTNGTTCTTAATCCATATTGAATNGATTTNTCAAGAACNNCTAANGATCTTTNCCAATTTGCTTGAGCTCTNACTGCTTTNCTNATNCGTTCAACACATTCNACATTNTGNCTAAAAATATCTGGNTTTGNATCAAANACAATTTTTAAAGCTGGTTNATANCCTTTAAAGTCTGGGGTAAGTACTTCTACAGTACATTNGGGNTTCACTTTCTTGGTTTGTTTAATTGTATCAGCCCAAATTGATGCTCCANAGTCNCCTTTTANATCATCTCTNTCAACTGAAGTAATNACTACATGTCTTAAGCCCATTTTTTTTACTGCNTGNGCAACTCTNAGTGGNTCTANAGGATCNTTCCACGTAGGTTTNCCTGTNTTAACTGAACAAAATCCGCAAGCTCTNGTNCANGTATCACCNAAAATCATTAAGGTAGCAGTTTTNCTATTCCANCATTCATAAATATTAGGACANCTNGCTTCTGNACAAACTGTATTTAGATAGCTNTCTTGNACCATTTTTTTAACAGTTTTATAATTCTTATCTGTTGANATGTTTATTTTTGGTTTATGNAATTTTGTATGAATCATTATTNTTAAAAAATTTGGTTAAAGTGAGTGATTAAACTCTTTTTAATATCGTTCATTCGAATTTTTTTTCCAAGNTCTTTATCTANAGAAGTCATTTTAACTCCTTCAATTCCACAAGAAATTATATTATCAAAATAGNTAAGGTNAGTATTTANATTGATNGCTAATCCATGCATTGTNACTCCNCGAGATACATGNATNCCTATACTAGCTATTTTTCTNTCTTCAATCCATACNCCAGTCTCCTTCATTGGAACATGTGGTTNAAGTCCATAATCNAATANAATGTTTGATATTAATTTTTCAATCATTTCAACATAAGNTTTTACTCCAATTTTNTTTTTTTTGAGATTTATTATTGGATATNCNACTANTTGTCCAGGNCCATGATAAGTCACNTCCCCNCCTCTTTGCGTTTGTATGATTTCACAACTTCTNTTTAAAACATTNCTAGAATTTGCATTTTTACCNAGNGTNTANACATGNTCATGCTCTACAAGNANTAAATGATTGTCTNNNNCATTTTNTAATACTTGGTTNCGTAAANCTTCTTGAATTTGAAGTGTATCTAAATAATTTTTTCTTTTTAAATCTTGAATNTGNATGAGCATTTATTTNAANTGCATCAATGTTTCAAAAATAGCTTCNGAAAAAGTTGGNTGNGGATGAATTGNNTCTAAAATATTTTCTACTGATAAATTATTTCTCATTGCTANACTAAATTCAGAAATCATTTCCGTGGCATTNGANCCAATNATATGNGCTCCTAAAATNTGATTATCNTTTGANANTANTATTTTAATAAATCCTTCTGTTGAANTGCTAGCTACAGCTTTACCATTTGCATTAAAAAATGATTTTGCAANTTTATAATNTATACCACGTTCATCTAAANTCTTCTGACTTAAACCAATAGATNCAATTTCTGGTTTTGAGTAGGTACANGCAGGTACACAGTCATAATCAATTTGCTTTGGATTAAGNTTTGCAATATGTTCANNAACATAAANACCTTCAGTNNTAGAAACATGAGCTAGCCAAGGNGGNCCTATNACATCGCCAACTGCATAAATGTTATCAATATTTGTTTTACCATTTTGATCAACCTTGATNTGCTGGTTTTCNTCAATTTCAANTCCAATTTNATTNAATCCAAATCCATTCGAATTCCCCTCAACTCCAATAGAGACTAATACATATTCATCATTAATNTCTGTTGCTANGGTATTGGTTTGAATNTCNACTTTNTTTCTTTTTAAAACTTTATGCATCCATTGAGAAATTTCAANATCTTCATTAGGTAAAATATTTTCTTGTGCTTCTAAGAGTGTAATTTTTGAGCCTAAGGCATTNAAAAAATAAGCAAACTCAACTCCAATAGCACCAGCGCCAANGATNGTCATGCTTTTTGGTAATTTTTTTNGGTTAAAAATNTCTTTTGCTGTCATAACATNTTTACTGGAATGATNTAAANANGGTANATGTTTNGCNTTNGANCCNGTTGCAATGATNAATGTCTCTCCATGAAGNGTATTTCCATCAANTTCAATTGTGCTTTGATCAATGAAAGTTGCAAAACCNGGNAAAAAATCTACTCCTAACTTTCTAACTTNAAAATGGAGTCCTTTAGATAATCTTTTTCTTGCTTGGATAGTTTTATCAATGATTTTTTCAAAATGAAGTTTAGGTTTACCAACTTCAATACCATAAGAGCTTGCATTATTAATTAGTTCAAATACTTCAGCATTTTTTAATAATGATTTTGTTGGTATACAACCCCAGTTTAAACATACACCNCCAAGNTCATTATCATCAACAATTGCNACGCTCATTCCGAGTTCTGCAGCTCTAAAAGCTGCTGTATAACCACCTGGTCCNCCNCCAACAATTATTAATTGATATTTTTTCAAGCGAATCCTAGATGTTATTCATTTCAATTAATTTAAGAAATTCGTTTCTTGTTGATTCTTTCTCTCGAAAGATTCCTAACATAGAGCTACTTGTTGCAATGCTATTTTGTTTTTGAACGCCTCTACTCAGCATACAAAANTGTTTACCTTCTAANACTACTGCAACGCCACGCGGGTTTAGGACTTCTTGAAGACACTGTGCAATCTGNNTAGTTAATCGCTCNTGNACTTGAAGTCTTTGAGAAAAAAGATCTGTAATTCTAGCAAGNTTAGAAAGTCCNATAATTTNNCCGTNTGGAATATATCCAATNTGGGCTTTNCCATAAAAAGGAATCATATGATGTTCACAAAGACTATAAAANTCAATGTTCTTAACAATAACCATATCTTTTGATTCACNTTCAAATATTGCGTTATTAATTAATTCNTCAAGATTTTCANAATAACCTTTTGTTAANAAATCCCAAGCTTTTGCCACTCTTTTNGGNGTATTTATCAACCCTTCTCTTGAAGGATCTTCTCCTAAAAGCTCTAATAAATTTNTTGTATTAGCTTCTAATTTTTTTCGTTTATCGTCGTTCATTTTTCCTCCAAATANCTTGCTGGTCTTATTTTATCTTTTAAAACCCATAATAAAAAATAGATAATTGGTGTATCAATTAATGCAACTATGACTTTAAATAACCAACCCATAAATAATAAACTTCCAAATCTTTCCCAACCTATTGCTCCCGCTGAACAAAGAATTAGTAATACCATTGATGTATCAACTAATTGAGAAAACATGGTAGAAGCATTATTTCTTAACCATAAATGCTTACCTTTAGTTAATCTTTTCCAAAAATGAAAAATACGTACATCAATGAACTGGGCGGTCAAATAAGCCATCATAGATGCTAAAAATGCTGGCGCAGATAGTCCAAAAACTTTATTGAATGTTGCTGAGTCTACCGGCGACCAATCTGCTGCAGTAGCATTCATTGAGATAAAAATTAATAATGTAGTAAAAACGCTAGCACAAAAACCTGAAATGACAACCTGATTCGCTCTTTTCTTTCCATAAAGCTCTGAAATAAGATCTGTAACCAAAAAGGTTACCGGGTATGCTATAATTCCTACAGATAGTTCAAAAGTTAAACCTAAAAAATTCCACGTAAAGAATTTTTGAAATATCAAATTGCAGGCAACCAAAGAGGCAATAAATATTCCAGTAAAAATTAGATATAATCTCTCTTGAAAGTCATTCATCAATTGGCCCATAGTAATCAGTATAAATTGTTGGAGTTTCCTCTATACGAATTCTATGCAAAGTACATCCTTCTAAACGTTTTGTAATTTCTTCCCATATAAAAGTCACTAATACTTCTGTAGAAGGCTGTTTTCCTTTAAACCATGGAATGTCTTTATCAAACTGAGAGTGATCTAATACATCAACAACATGTGTATTTACAATTTTCTTTAAATGGCCCAAGTCAACAAGAAAACCTGAGTCAGGATTAACTTTTCCAGTAACTGTTACATGTAAGGTATAATTATGGCCATGTACTCTTGTATCCTTTCCAAATACATCCCAATTTTCCTGCTCGGTCCATTTTTCATTTCCGTACTGATGTGCAGCACAAAAAGAAAATACTTTTGTTAAAAAAGTTGTGTTTTTTGAATTCATAGATACAATAATTTATTTAAATAATGACCTTCTTCCAACAATAGTTGTAATAGGGCAATCATTTGGGTTAAAATTCTTAGCAGGGCAATATTCTCTACCATAAAAAATAATTTGTAAGTGTAACTTGCTCCATCGATCTTTTGGAAATAATCGTTTTGCATCTTTCTCCGTTTGAACAACGCTCCTTCCGTTAGATAATCCCCATCTATACATACAACGATGAACATGTGTATCAACAGCGAAAGCAGGATATCCAAATGCTTGGGACATTACTACTGAAGCTGTTTTATGTCCCACTCCAGGCAATTGTTCAAGCTCTTCAAAATTTTTAGGTACTTTTCCATCATGAATTTCAATTATCATTTTTGATAATTTTAAAATGTTAGAAGCTTTTGCAGGCCCAAGACCGCAAGGTTTAATGATTTGATATAAATCTTCGTATGGAAGTTCTAACATTTTTTTTGGAGTATTAGCAATCTTAAATAGATATGGTGTAACCTTGTTAACAGACTTATCAGTGGAATTTGCAGAAAGTAGTACGGCAATCAATAAAGTAAAGTTGCTTGAATGAGTTAAAGGAGGTTTTACTGTAGGGTAAAGTTCATCAAGCTTTTCTATGATGAATTTTACTTTATCTTTTTTAAGCATTAATAATTAAAGCTCTTTCAACGCCTTATACGTTAAAGATTTTGGTCTAGTCAAAGGCATTCCCATTGCTCTAGCTAAAACCATTTGGGATACAATTCCAAGAGATCTAGACATACTAAATAAAACAGTATAAAACTGAAATTCTTTAATACCATAATGATATAAAAGTGAACCAGATGCCGCATCAACATTTGGCCACGGATTTCTTGCCTTCCCATGCTCTTTAAGAACATCAGGAACAATATCAAATAATTTTGAAACTACATCAAATACATCACTTTCTTTAATGTGTTCTTTACCAAAATTCATAAATGCAGTGAATCTTGGATCAGGACATCTTAGTACTGCATGTCCATAACCTGGAATCACCTTGCCAGAATTTAATCTTTCCCATGAGAATTCTTTTAGCTGCTCATCTGATGGCACACCATTATAATGA
>PAEO01000015.1 GCA_002703065.1 Flavobacteriaceae bacterium
TTAAATTTAAAGGATAAATATATAGAGGATTTAAAATTTATTTTTAATTCTAAATCAAATTCAGATATTATTGAATTTATAGAAATGCAATATATTACTGATGAAGATTCTAAAAGAGCATTAGATCAGTTAAAGACGATTAAAGATTTTTTTGATTTAAACAATTATGATCATATTAATATTTCCTTTGATTTGTCACTAGCGAGAGGATTAGATTATTACACTGGAGTTATCTTTGAAATTTCTAGTAATAATCACAAAGAAATAGGCTCAATTGGAGGTGGAGGTCGATACAAGGATTTAACAAAGAGATTTAATGCCCAAAACCTTTCTGGTATAGGTATTTCTTTTGGATTGGAAAGGATTTTTTATATTTTAGAAAATGACTCTTTATTTCCTGATTCTCTAGATCAACAAAATGAAATTTTAGTATTAAATTTTGGAATTGAATACATCAAAAAACTTGATCATGTGATTAAATACTATAGAAAAATTGATAACCTAACCATTTACCCTGATAAATCAAAAATTTCAAAACAGTTCTCTTATGCTGATCATAATAAATTCAGATCTGTTCTGATTTTTGGAAAAAATGAAGATGATAAAAATATCTTTAAAATTAAAAATATGGAATGTGGTATTGAAAAAATATTCAATATCAAAAATTTCAAAGAAGTTTAATTAGTAGCGAGGGGGAGACTTGAACTCCCGACCTCCGGGTTATGAATCCGACGCTCTGACCACCTGAGCTACCTCGCCTAAATGAGCGTCAAATATAAAAACAATATACCTAGCAGCAAACTCAGTACAAAAAAAATATTTTTCTTTTTCACATCATTTATATTGTATATATTGCTTGCTTATGTCTGAAATGACTAAATATGAATTAGAATTTCCTATTAAAGCATCGCCTTACATGCTTTATCAGTATATATCCTCAGCTTCAAGTCTTTCAGAATGGTTTGCAGATAATGTTAATTCCAGAGGTAAAGTTTTTTCTTTTTTTTGGGATGGATCTGAGGAAAAAGCTGAACTATTAAGTTCTAAAAACAATAAATTTGTTAAATTCAAGTGGCTTGAAAATGATGAAAACTCATTCTTCGAAATTAAAATAGTAGTTGATGAATTGACAAAGGATGTGTCTCTAGTTATTACAGATTTTGCTGAAGAGGATGAAATTGACGAAGCAAAAATGTTATGGGATAGTCAGATTTCTGATCTTAAGCAAGTTTTAGGTTCATCGTAGTCAATGATCAATTTTAACGGAGAAATATTGCCTGAAAGTTCTCAGCTTTCTAACAACAGAGGCTTTTATTTTGGTGATTCTGTATTTGAGTCATGTAGAATAAAAAATAATAATATCTTATTTTGGGAAGACCATTATTTTAGATTAATGTCTTCAATGCGTATCATGAGATTTAATATTCCAGATTCATTTACACCAAGTTTTTTACATGATGAAATTTTAAAGATTCATAATCATAATTCAGATTTAGACTATGGAAGGGCTAGAATTTCTGTTTTTAGATCATCCTCTGGTAATTACAATCCAGAATCAAATGACATTTCTTATATAATTAAAACCTCTAAAATTCATAATTGTAATTATCAGTTTTTAAACAAGGATTTGAGAGTTGACTTATATAAAGATTATTTAATTGACAGTCAGTTAATTAACAGAATAAAATCTAATAATAAATCAATCAATGTGTTGGCATCTATATATGCAAGTGAAAATGATTTAGATAATTGTATTTTACTGAATAAGGATAGAATGATTTCTGAATTTATAAATGGTAATCTCTTTTTAGTTAAAGACGATTTAATTATAACTCCGAATTTGAGTTCTGGTTGTTTGGATGGAGTGATGAGAAAAAATATTATAAAAATTCTTCATGAAAATAATTTTAATGTCATTGAAGCAGACTTAAAACCTTTTGAAATAATTTCTACTAATGAAATGTTTATGACAAATGCAGTGCAGGGAATTCAGCCAATTAAGTATTACAGAAAAAAAATATTTAGTAATAATGTTACTTCAAAGTTGTTATCACTATTAAATACTTCAATTAATTAAGATTAGGATTTTCAGGGGAATTCGACCATATTTTAAAATATTCTCCCAACTCCTCTAGCTTAAGTTTCCACAAATTAGATTTATCTTCAAGAATATCATTATCATTAATTTTTTTTAAAATATGCCAAGAACCATCTTCAATTTCATCTTTAAGTTGATTTTTGTCCCATCCAGAGTATCCTATAAAAAATTTTACATCATCTTTTTTTAATTTACCACTATTAATTAGTTCGATTGCCTTTTTAAACTCTGTTCCCCAATAAATTTCATTTGTGACTTTACTACTTTTAGTAAGAAATTTATTAAATCTATGTATGAAATGAAGAGTATCATTCATTACTGGTCCGCCCTTGTAAATTTTTAAATCAATTCCTTTTAGTTTTTCATCGATATCTTTTAATTGATATTCAGACTCTTTATTGAAAACAAATCCAATTATACCCTCATTATTAGATTCAACAATTAATATTAATGTTTTATTAAATTCAATATCGTTAACTAAAGTATAGTTCGATACAAGTATTTGTCCTTTTTTCAATTAGTATAAAATTATTTCTTTTCCTTGAATAGAATTTATAAAATCAATACCCAATACAATTTTTTTCCCCTCAATTTTTAACTCATTTATTTTTAAAAGTCTATCTGATGTGTTAACAAATAATGATTTATTACGAATACTTAAACTACCTGCAATCCCATCTTTTTCAAAATCAGAGATTTCAGTTTTATAAATGATTAATTTTTTTCTATTTTCTTTAATTTCTGTCCATGCACCTGGAAATGGAGTAAGTCCTCTAATATGATTATAAATATTTATGGAAGTATCGTTCCACTTAATTCTTGTATTCTCTTTATTGAGTTTTGGAGCCTTATCAATTTTCAAAATATTTTTCTGCTTTAATAATTTCTTTTTATTAATTATTGCTTCAATTGTGTCTGATAAAAAACTACCACTCATTAACTTCAGCTTATTGTAAAGTGATTCAAAATTATCTGAATGACTTATCAGAACTTCAGTTTTTAAAATAATATCTCCAGTATCAATATTTTCATCTAAGAAAAAACTGGTTAAACCTGTTTTATTATGACCATGTATGAGTGACCAATTTATTGGAGCAGCACCTCTAAGATTAGGTAAAAGAGATGCATGAATATTAATTGAACCCATTTTAGGAATACTCCATACTTTTTTTGGTAAAAATTTAAATGCTACAATTACAAAAAGATCTGCTTTTAGGTTTTTGAGATCATTTTGAAAATCAATACATTTTAAATTTTCAGGTTGCAGTAAACTTATTTTGTTTTGTATGCAATAATTTTTGACAGGACTGTATTTGATCTTCAATCCTCTTCCAGATTTTTTGTCTGCAGAAGTTACAACACTAATTAATTTGTGATTAGAATTGTGTAAATATTTTAAGCTATCTAAAGAAAAATCAGGGGTACCAAAAAAAACAATTTTTAAATTACTCATTTGATAAACATTCATTTATAAAGTTAACTCTTTCTTTTACAGAGAATTTCGGTACTTCAATTAAATTAATTTTATATTCATTATATGTTTTAACTAGATTTTGATTTATTTTCTCACATTCTTCAAATGACTCATACCTCTCAAAGTCATTTGTGTATATTTCCTCCCATGGAGGAAGAATAAATGAAAAATCATAATTTAATTCTGTTGAACTTTTAAAAAGTTCTGAATTGTAAGTAATATTTTTAAAGTTTAAATATGCAATCACATCAATAGGACCTCTATCAAAAACATAATTTTTATTATGATTTTTAGCTGATTTGTACTGACTTAATCTTCCTTTATATAAAATTTTACTAAAAGCAATTGGATCAGTTAAAAATAACTGATCAACCCCCTTCTTTTTCCATTCTTTTGTTATTTCTCTTGAAATTTCTTTGAAGCAATTAAATCCTACTTTTTCCAATTCATTTACAAGCATTGTTTTACCACTTGATGGGCCTCCAGTAATTAGAATTTTTCTCATAAAGTGGTTTCAAACCTAAAATATAAATATATTTAGTAACTGTTGTTAATTGTATGAAAAAATCTAAAGAGTCTTTCTATAAAAATTTAAAGTTTAAACTTGATGAATCACATATTTGGCCATCAAAATATGTCTTTAAATTTATTATTAAAAATAATGTAGAAAGTATTGATCAGCTTATTTCATATTTCAATGAAAGTAAAAATATTTCCAAAAATTTTTCATCTAACAAAAAATATGTGTCTTTTACTGTAACATGTGAGATGCATTCCTCAGAAGATATTATTAANAAATATAAAGATGTTTCTNAAATTGAGGGAATAATTTCNTTGTAGTNATAAAAATCTTTAATTTTAAAAAAAAAATTGGTAGATAATNTAGAATATAATAGTGANAGAGTAGACTTGGTNATNCCTGAGTATGGTAGGCATGTACANAAAATGATTGATCAAGCNATNGAGAAAAAAACTAAGGAAGAGAGAAANAAAATNGCNAAAGCTATTATNGGTGTAATGGGNAATATGAACCCNCANTTAAGAGATGTNCNNGATTTTCAACATAAACTTTGGGATCAACTTTTTATTATGTCTAANTTTAATTTAGATGTNGACTCACCTTATCCACANCCTCAAAAGGAAATATTTGAGCAAAAACCAGAAAAGCTAAATTATCCNCAAAATCATCCTAAATANAGATTTTANGGNAATAATATTAAAAAAATGATTGATGTTGCAGTAAGATGGGANGATGGAGAGATGAAAAGTAAGCTNGTATATGTAATTGCTAANCANATGAAAAAATGCTTTCTTAACTGGAATAAAGATACTGTTGAAGANAGTGTNATTTATGAGCATTTATTTGAGCTTTCTGATGCAAAAATAAANTTAGATAAGAACAGTGAACCTCTCTNAGAATCCAAAGATCTTATTTCAAATAACAACAATAGAAAGTTTTCTAGACCTGGTAAAAAAAATAAAAAACAGTATAGAANCTATAAGCGTAAATAAATGAATTCATTCAAAGTTGAAGGTGGAGTAAAANTATCAGGAGATATAACTCCCCANGGTGCNAAAAATGAAGCTTTACAAATNCTNTGTGCAACTTTATTAACTAGCGAAAAGGTTATTNTAGAAAATGTNCCTGAAATTATTGATGTTTTAAGATTAATTGANCTTTTGAAAATTCTTGGAGTTAAAATTGAAAAAATATCCAANAANAAATACTCNTTTGAAGCAAAAAATATTGATTTAGCTGCAATANAGTCAGATGATTATCAAAGNAAAGCCAAAGGACTAAGNGGTTCAATTATGGTTATTGGTCCACTTTTATCAAGATTTGGAAAAGCTTCAATACCAAAACCTGGTGGTGANAAAATTGGAAGAAGAAGACTGGANACCCATTTTGANGGATTAATAAAATTAGGTGCAAAATTTAATTATGATATAAAAAATTATACATATAACGTAGATGCATCAAATTTAAANGGAACNTATATCTTACTTGATCAACCNTCNGTTACTGGAACAGCAAANATAATNATGGCAGCATCATTAGCTGAAGGNNAAACAACAATATATAATGCAGCATGTGAGCCATATATTCAACAATTATGTTCTATGATTAACCNAATGGGGGGTAATGTTACAGGAATTGGTTCGAATTCACTTACAATATATGGTGTTAAAAATTTAAAAGGCTGCACTCACAAAATTGATCCTGATATTATTGAGATTGGAAGTTGGATTGGTTTGGCAGCACTGACTAGAAGTGATATTACTATTAAAGGTGTTAATTTCAAGCATCTTGATCAAATTTTAAACGTTTTTGAAAAACTTGGTTTAAATTTTATCAAAGAAGGCAATAATCTAAGAATTCCATCTCATAAGGGTGGATACGAAATTCAGAATTATATTGATGGAAGTATATTAACTGTGTCTGATGGACCATGGCCTTTATTTACACCAGACTTGTTAAGTATAGTTTTAGTTGTTGCAACTCAATCTAGAGGCAGTGTTCTTATTCATCAGAAAATGTTTGAAAGTAGATTATTCTTTGTTGATAAGCTTATTGATATGGGAGCNAAAATAATATTATGTGATCCTCATCGTGCTACTGTAATTGGACATGATTTTAAATCACAATTAAAATCTACAGTAATGACATCTCCTGATATTAGAGCTGGTATTTCACTTCTTATTGCGGCNTTATCTGCTCAAGGTACAAGTATTATTCATAATATTGAGCAAATAGATAGAGGATATGAAAANATTGATGAGAGACTCAAAAAATTAGGTGCAAAAATNGAAAGAGTAAGTATTTAACGTTTACTTATTTTATTATTTGTTATTTGTCTTTGCATTTTACACTTAAATCTTTTTATATCTAGATTTTCNTCAATCATAATCTTATTTTTATGTTTTGTTTTTCTTCCTTGAACTCTTTTTCTCCATAATTTAAAACTNGATGGTTTCAAGTTTTTTCTCATGATTTTAATTACATCAGATTCATTTTTCCCAAATTGTAATTTTATAGCTTCAAATGGAGTTCTATCTTCCCATGCCATTTCTATTATTCTATCAATTTCAATTTCACTCATCACAAACTATTCAAGTAACTGCTAGCAGTATTAATCATATTTATNTTCTTTTCAGAATTCATCCTGTCATAAGTATTTACTAACATTCTCATTCTTGGATTTTTATTAAAAAAATCTCTTTGCTTGTCCATAAAATTCCAAAATAAAGAATCCCATATTTTACACCAATCACCTTTTTTGTAATCACTCATTTTTAAAATATAATTACTACTACTTATGTAAGGTTTTGTAGACATCATTCCTCCATCTGCAAATTGACTCATTCCATATACGTTAGGCACCATAACCCAATCATATGAATCAATGAACATTTCCATAAACCATTTATATACTTCATCAGGATCAAATTCACAGAGTAACATGAAATTTCCAATGATCATTAGTCTTTCTATGTGATTTGCATATGCGCTATTGTTTATTTTATTTATAGTGTCATCAACAGGATCAATCCCAGTTGTTCCATCATAGAAGGACTTTGGTATTTTTCTATTAAAACCCCAGAAATTTTTTGTTCTTTCTGTTCTNCCAACAGCTTTATAAACACCTCTTATAAATTCTCTCCATCCAATCAATTGCCTAATAAACCCTTCGCATGAGTTTAGTCTTACATCATTGTTTGTATAATATTCTAGAGATCTATTTATAACATAATTTATATCTAAAATCCCNGAATTAATAAGTGGAGATAACAAACTATGATTAATAACCGATTTGTCTTTTAGTACAGCATCTTCATAAGGTCCAAATTCATCAAATCTTTGGTAGAGAAAATCCTCAAACCATCTTTTTGAATTTTCAAAATTTGTTGGATAGTTAAAGTTTTTTAATGAGCCAGGATTTTGACTAAATAAGTTATTTACATAAGTTATGGATTCGCTTAAAAAGTTATCCTCCTTAGGATAATCNATTGAGGGTGTTTCTTTGTCTTTGGGGTATTTTTCTCTATTTAAATCATCATATGTCCACTTACCACCAGACGGTTTTCCATTTTCAATTAAAATATTTAATTCCTGTCTTTGTTTTTTATAAAATGAAGTTTGAAAAAACTTTTTTTTATCACTTCTAAAAAATGAATCGAATGATTTCTTACTTGTGATAAATGATGGATTGTCAATAATTTCTAATTCTATAGAATTTTTTGAACATTCATTTATTATTCTTCTAGATAACCAATCATCATTTGGATCTAAAATTCTTATTGTTTTTGTATTATCTAAATTTGAAATGAATTGTCTAATGTCTGAAAACTTACTTGATGTTTCTATATATTCAACATTGANCCCAGATTTGATNANATAATCTTCATAGTTTTTCATCGAATTACGATGAAAAANAAGTTTNTTTTTATGAAAATTGAATTGTTTAAAAAAAAGAAATTCTTCNATCAGNANAACTTCATTACCATNAAAATGATNTACTTTTTCAAAAAGTTGATTTGGAAANACAATATTTANACAACTCATTTATTTAATCCTATTTTGTATGCATTTAAACATCTTTCTCTTGCATATTTATGATCAATNANCGGATCAACATAACTTTCAGAATCAAATTCAGGAACCCATTTTCTAACATAATTTTTTTGTTTATCAAATTTCTTTAATTGTTCAGTTGGATTGAAAATCCTAAAATATGGTGCTGCATCGACCCCACACCCTGCAACCCATTGCCAGTTTCCTACATTACTTGCTTGTTCATAATCAAACAATTTTNATGCAAAATATTTTTCTCCTTTTCTCCAATCAATTAGTAAATGTTTACACAAAAAACTTGCAGTTATCATTCTTACTCTNTTATGCATAAACCCCGTNGAATTTAATTCCCTCATTCCNGCATCAACGATTGGATAACCTGTATTTCCCTGGCACCATTTAATGAAATTTTCATTATCATTAATCCATTTTACATTTTCGTATTTTTCTTTAAAACATTTGTTAACTGTATGAGGAAAATGCCATAATATCTGTATAAAAAATTCCCTCCAAATTAATTCTTTCAAAAATGTTTTGTTTTCATAGGAATTTGATCTTAAGACAAGTTCTCTNACACTTTTTGTTCCAAATCTTAAATGAACACCTAATTTAGATGTTGCATTTATAGCTGGAAAATTCCTGTCTCTTTCNTAATTCTTAATNACATCTTCATTAAAATTTAATTCAANNGGTATTAAGTTTGATGAGAATGGAATTTCATCAATTTTTAATGTTTTATTGAAGNTTTTTAGATTAGATAAATATTCATCAGAATGATATGTTATAATTTCTTTATCATNGAATTTATTAATCCATTTTCTTGAATATGGTGTGTAAACGANATAAGGATCACCGTTATCTTTNACAACTTCATTTTCTTCAAAAATGACATGATCTTTATAACTTAGACATTCAATATTATTCTTAGTCACTAATTCTTTTACAGCATCATCACGTTTTATAGCATATGGTTCATAATCTTTATTAAATACAACCCTTTCTATTTTAGTTTTTGAAATAATATTTTTAAAAATATCTAGAGGTTTACCATAAAATATATTTATAGAGCATTCATGTTTTTTTAATTTTTCNTTCATTAACTTAATTTGCTCTTTTATAAAGTTCAGTCTGTAATCATCTTCATTTAAGTTGTTAGTAATGTCTTTGTCAAAAATGAATATGGGATAAACATTATTTGATTTTGAAAGTGCATGAAAAAGTCCAACATTATCATGTAGTCGGAGATCTCTTCTAAACCAAAAAATGGTTGCTTTATTCATTAATTGTTATCTANNGTGGAAAGCCCTCCATCAACTCCAATTATTTGTCCAGTTATCCAGCTGGATTTTTCAGAAATCAAAAACTCAATCATTTCCCCAATATCTGCNGGGTTCCCAATTTTTTTAAGAGGGTGTTTTTCTGAAGCTTTCTGTTTTTTTTGCTCGTTATTTAAAAACCTGTTTGCAAGGGGCGTATCAACTAANGATGGTGCAATGACATTAACTCTTATGTTTGGTGATAATTCAGATGCTAATGATTTTGATAGACCTTCAANTGCACCTTTAGATGCTGATACACTTGAATGAAAAGCCATTCCTTTTTGAACAGCAACTGTACTAAAAAAGACTAAACTTGCTGATTCTGATTTTTTTAAATTGTTAAGTACGAACTTNAAAGTTTTAATTAATCCAATNAGGTTTATTTCAAGATCTTCTCTGAAAGATTCAAGAGNCAAACTTCTAAAAGGTCTGAGATTTATACTTCCAGGCAGGTATACGAAGCCATGCAGTTTTTCAGGTATNGAAGAAATATCAAGNTCATCATTCAGAACATCATATTTGATATAATTCACTGAATCATCGAGNTTTTCATTAGATCTTGATGCAACAGTTAGATTATACTCATGTGAGTACTTATCAATAAATGATTTACCAATTCCATATGTTCCGCCNATAAGTAGTATNTTTTTTTTCATGATATTTNTCCAAAAATTTCAATTAATTTATTTTTTCTGTATTCAAATATTTCTTTTAGTTGATTTTTTATAAATAAANAATTNAGAAACTCACCTATAAATCCAAGAGGTATTTTATAGTGAATGATATCTTCCATTTCTATCCCNCCATCAATCTCTCTTAAAAAGTGTTTGTGATGCCATAGTGAATATGGTCCAAACCTTTGTTCNTCGACAAAGTAGTTCTCTTTAACAACATGAGTAATTTCAGTTACCCATTTTAGGGGAATGTTTAGTAAAGGTCTTACNGTGTATTGTATAATTTGTCCCTGATATACAGGCTTAAAATCACAATCAGTGATTTTAAATTTCATGTAATTTGGTGTTATGCATGAAAGGTTTTTTGGATTAGATAAAAACCCCCATCCTTCTTCAATAGTTATTGGAAGTTTTTGTTTAGTATGAATTTTAAAAATTTTCATAATATTTGTNTAAACAAAACAAAAGTCATGCAAAAGTTTTTCTTTTTTATTTTATTATTATTGAGCGTAAATATTTCATATGCTCAAATAAATTCACCGCAAGCTAGTCCACGTCAAACTGTTTTACAAAAAGTTGGTTTAGTAGATGTCAAAATTGATTATTCTAGACCTTCTAAAAGAGATAGAAATATTTTTGGAGATGTTGTTCCATTTAATGAAGTTTGGAGGACTGGNGCTAATCAAGCAACAACAATATCTTTTTCAGATGACGTGAAAGTTAATTCTGAACTGTTAAAAGCTGGTGAATATTTTTTATACTCTATTCCTGATTCTGAAAAGGAAGGGCTAAATCTTATTTTTTATGAAAAAAATAGAAATTGGGGTGCATTGAAAGAAATAGATGAAAGTAAGGTTTTACTTGATGTTTTTTCAAGTTTTGTATCACTTCCATTTACAGTAGAAACATTTACTATTTCAATCAATAATATTTCGAACAAAGGNGGGACATTAGATTTTTTGTGGGATAATCAATCAATTTCCTTTGATTTAGATGTTATGACTAAAGAAAAAATGAAAGTTCAAATTGAAAACGTAATGGCAAATAACCCCACCGTTAGTGATTTGAGTGCTGCAGCATTATACTATTNAGAGGAAAACATAAATATTAAACAAGCAATGAAGTGGATTAATTTAGCNTATCCTAATAATAAAAAACATAGATATTGGCAATACAGATATAAGTCTTTGATTTATGAAAAAGCCGGTAAATTAAAAAAAGCTAAAGAATATGCGAAATTAGGATTGGANGATGCAATGAAAACAGGGGGTCCNGATGGAATTAATACTTTAAAAAGGTTAAACAANAGATTATTATCTTCTGAATAAGCCTATATTTTCTAAGAATACNGAAAGGANTANAGTAAATACNGCTCCNATAAAATTAAGCCATAGGNAGCTAATNTCAATNTTAAAATATATNANGAAAATTAATAATTGTGAACAACAGGCTGCANAAAAAACTGAATTTGAAGTAATTNTTTTAAAGAAAAATGCAACAAGAAAAATTCCTAAGATTGTTCCATAAAAAATAGAGCCAATAATATTTACAAGTTGTATTAAATTCTCAAATAAAGTTCCAAANCTTGCAAAACATATTGCTATTAATCCCCANATTACAGTGAATATTTTTGACATTTTCAGNAAGTGTTTTTCACTTTTTTTCTTTGTTGTATTTCTCTTGTANATATCAATTGTNGTTGTTGCAGCNAGNGCATTAAGTTCTGAGGCAGTTGANGACATTGCAGCTGAAATAATCACTGCTATNAGTAATCCAATTATNCCAGATGGCAGATAATTTAAGATGAAATGTAAAAAAACATANTCTTTATCATTTGATTCAATATCAGTATTAGTATCTATNAGTTCTTTAACTNGAGTTCTTAATANTTTCTCCTCNGATTGAATAATTTTTAGTTTTTCAAAATCAATATCAGATTCATTAAAAAATTCTTCATGAAATTTCTTTTTTTTATAATTTATTGANTCTAATTCGGNATTTATNTCNGTAAAATTATCTCTNAGGTTNTGNTCAAGGTATTGAGTTGCNTGTGGATTAAAATTAATTGGACTTGNATTGAATTCATAAAAAATAAATACTGATACACCAATTAATAAAATAAAAAACTGCATCGGGATTTTAAAAATTCCATTAAATATTAANCCTANTCTAATTTCTTTTACAGATTTACCACNTANNTATCTTTGNACTTGACTTTGGTCAGTCCCAAAGTATGAAAGTGCTAAGAAAAGTCCTCCGGTTATTCCACTCCAAAACGTGTATCGATTTTCATAATCAATTGAAAAATCAAGNATATTCATTTTTTCAGATTCACGTGCATAATCTAAAAACTTATTGAAAGTTAGCTNATCNGGTAAGTTGTTTTGAATTATAAAAAATACTACAAAAAGTCCAGTGAAAATTATGAACATTTGTTGTTTCTGAGTANTATTAACAGCTNTTGTCCCACCTGAAACTGTATAAATGATNACAAGTAAACCNATGATTATATTTAAAAGTTTTAAATCTATATNNAGTACNGAGGAAAGAATAATTGAAGGAGCAAAAATTGTAATACCAGCGGCTAANCCTCTTTGTATAAGAAATAAAACTGCACCCAATGTTCTTGTTTTTTGATCAAANCTTTTTTCTAAAAACTCATAAGCTGTNTAAACTTTAAGCTTNTGATATAATGGAACAAAAAAGGCACATATTATTATCATTGCAATTGGTAATCCTAGATAAAATTGTAGAAANCCCATNCCNTCATTATATGCTTGACCTGGGGTTGAAAGGAAAGTGATTGCACTTGCCTGAGTAGCCATGACAGATACTCCAATAGTAAACCAATTNGTATTGTTGTTATCTTTTAAAAATGATTTTATGTTTGAACTTTTNCTTGTCTTNANANCACCGTATATAACAATAAATAAAATTGTTAGGGCTAGAANAATCCAATCAAAAATTACCATATTACATCANTAGTGTAAAAACAATCAGATATATAAAATTTAATATAAGAACTANAGAATATTCTTTTTTCCAATTAGACATCATATGTTTTTTGAATCGTGGTGAATTTTCCAGTTTTCTTGAATTCTTAAAACTTGTTCGATTATNTCTCTTACACATCCATCTCCANCNTTCTTAANACTTATATAATCAACAATTTCTCTNATTTCTGGGCATGCATCATATGGACAAGTTGATAAACCACATAATTTAAGAATTTCTTCATCAGGTAAATCATCTCCCATGTAAACAGTCTCATCATTTTTTAAATCATTNTCAGAAAGAAATTTTAAGTAAACATCTTTTTTATTTCCNACNCCTAGATATACATTNCGTACACCTANTCTCTCAAGTCTTTTTCTAACACCTTCATTATTTCCTCCACTTATTACACAGATATTATAATTTAAATCTGTAGCTAATTTAACAGCAATGCCGTCTTTTGTATTAAAAGTTCTGTATTCCTCACCCTGTGAATCAACTAGAATAGATCCATCAGTAAANACTCCATCGACATCAAAAATAAAATTTTTAATATTTTTTANTTTTAATTTATAGCTCATCTTCCATAAAATTAGNATTAATTATTGAATCGCTAATTGCCCGATATAGTTTTTCGACGTCATATTTTTTTAAATAATCAATATGTTTTTCTATTGTAATTTTGTCATTTCTTTTTGCAGGTCCAGTTTGAGCTTCTAGCGCAGANATAAGTTCAGTTTTTTTAATCGTTTCTTCAATAAGTGGATGTAGAAATTCGAAATTGAGATTATTAGATTTAATAATTTGTTGACTTTTTACAATTAGGTGATTAGTAAAATTATTTATAATTACANCTGTAATATGATAAATAAATCTGGATTCTGAGTTTTCAAAGGATATGTTTTTTGAAATCTTTGATATAAATTCATTCAATTGATTTTTAACCTCTTTGTCCGAAGCTTCTAATAAAAAAGGGATTTTAGAGTAATCTAATTTTGAATTCATACTGAATGTTTGTAATGGATATATCACACCATAGTTGTTACATTCTTTCAAAACTTCAATGTCAATACTACCAGAACAATGTGAAACTATACCATTTAGATTTTTAAGATTACAGCAAATGTCTTTTATATAGTCATCTGAAACTAGGATCAGATATAAATCACTTTTTAATGTGTTGGATATGTTTGAGCTATAGTTTAATTCAAATTTTCTAAAAGCTTTCGGAATCTTTTCATGCCTACCTATTATTTCATTAATATTTAGTCCATCAACNCTTGATATCATTTCAACAAAATGGTAAGCTAAATTTCCAGTTCCAACAATAGATATCTCTTTGATCATTTATAATTAAATTAAACATTTCATTTGATTCTTTTTGTTAGGTTTGCAAAAAAAATAAAATGTCAAACAAAACTTTTATGATGATTAAGCCTGACGCTGTTGAAAGAGGCTTAATTGGGGATATCCTCAAAGATATAACTGATGCTGGTTTTAAAATCATTGCTTTAAAACTAACTCAAATTAGCATAAATGAAGCTCAAACTTTNTATTCTGTTCATAAAGAAAGGCCTTTTTTCAATGAATTGACATCTTATATGAGCAGAAGTCCTATAGTTGCAGCTTTTTTAGAGAAAGATAATGCAGTTTCAGATTTCAGAAAACTTATTGGTGATACAGATCCAAGCACAGCTGATGAGGGTACAATTAGAAAAAAGTATGCGATTTCCAAAGGTGAAAATTCTGTTCATGGATCTGACAGTGATGACAATGCTCTAATAGAAGCATCTTTTCACTTTTCTGGAAGAGAAATTTTATCTTAAAATAATTTTATCTATAATTTTTTCGTTGATTTCTTCATTAAGCATATCAATTATTTTTTGCTTACTGTAAAGAATCTCCTGTTTTAGAATTGGGTTGTCAACCTCAATGTATAGAATATTGTCTTTAAGATTAACAGATTTAGTGTATTTATAAATATTTTTTCCAACTGATTTCTTCCATGCTTCATTAATCTTTACATTAAAAATACCATCTGATATTTTCTCTTGATTCATAAAATCATTAAGCATAACATTTATTCTCTCTGTTTTTCTAATTCTTTTCATAATNTAAAAANCTTTGAGGAAAGATTTAAACTTTCTAATATTTTGACAATACGATCGTTATCAGTATCAGAAATAAATAACTGTCCAAAGTTACTTGAATTAACTAAATTGACTATGTTTTTTACTCTATTAAAATCAAGTTTGTCAAATATGTCATCCATCAATAAAATAGGTGATATTCCTGTTTTTACTTTTAAATATTCAAATTGAGCTAGTTTTAATGCAATAATAAATGATTTTTGCTGTCCTTGACTTCCAAATTTTTTAACTGGATTATTATCAATCTCAAGTATTAAATCATCTTTGTGTATTCCAGCACTAGTGTATTGTAAAATAAAATCCTTTTTTAAAGTTTCCTTNAAAATTTCNTTAATTGATTTATCATTGAGATCGCTTTTGTAATATATACTAACGTCTTCTTTNCNTGANGAGATATCATTATATTTTTCTANAAAATANGGTAAAAATTCTTTAACAAANCTTATTCTTTTTTCATGAATAGGATCTGATAATTCAATTATTTTATCATCATAAANATCTATCATTTCAAGATTTGATTTTGTATTATAACTTGAATTTTTTAANAGTTTATTTCNGTTCTGAATTATTTTATTGTAATCAATTAAATCTTGAAGGTANCTTTTGTCATTTTGAGAAATTATNCTATCAATAAATTTTCTTCTTTCTAAACTGCCTTCATTTATTAAATCANTATCATAAGGTGAAATCATGACTACGGGNATAAGTCCNATNTGATTTGAGAATTTTTTGTAAACTTTTGAATTTCTTTTTAAAACCTTTTTGCCACCTCTTTTTATGCTACAAATTATATTTTCTTTTTTTTCATTACATTCAAAATCTCCTTCAATCAGCAGAAAATCAGAATCATTATTAATTATTTGGTCATTTTTTAATTTAAAATAACTTTTACCAATTGATAAGTGATAAATTGTATCTAGAACATTAGTTTTTCCAACCCCATTATCACCTACTAAACAATTAATTTTTTTATCAAAAATAAATTCATTCTCTGTAATATTCTTGTAATTAAATACTTGTAGTTTGTGAAGAAAATTATGTATCATGAAGTGATTTATACTCAATGCAAATTATAGAAAATAATTAAGTATTCTCCTTGTACGTTAGAATAAAATTTTATTTTTGCGTGAGTAATGGCAACATATAAGAAAAGATCAAAATCAAAAGTAGACAAACCAGGTATTGGGAATAATATAAGCTCCACTAAACAAGTGTTTGAATCCCTGGATCAGGGAGCTTCAAAAACAGAGATTTTTATTAATAAATATCAAAAACTCTTNGTTGGATTAATCTCCGGAATTGTTATTGTTTTTGTATTATATTTTGGATATGATAAATTAATCTATCAACCTAAAGTTGATGAAAGTAATGCTGAGCTTTTTACAGCTCAAAAATATTTCAACTTAGCCGTTGAAGCTGCTGAAACATCTGACTCTTTATATAATTTATCACTTAATGGAGCTGATGGTAAGTACGGATTTCTTGACATTATTGAAGATTATTCAGGAACACCAGCAGCGAATATTTCAAACTACTCTGCTGGAATAGCATACTTCAATTTGAANAAATATGATTTGGNAATAAAGNATTTAAATGANTTCAGCTCTNATGATGAATTTTTAGGAACTTTAGCCNTGTCNACAATNGGAGATTCTTTTGTTCAACTAAATCAACTTGATGATGGTTTAAATTATTATGANAAAGCTTTATCAACAACATCNAATAGTTTCTTAAGGCCAATTATTTTAGATAAGTCAGGTAGTATTTGNTTAAGATTNAATAAAAAAAATAAAGCAAAAAAATATTTTGAAGAAATTANGGAAGNTTATCCAGATTCTCAGCAAGCAATNAATATTGATATTAAATTNTCTCAAGTNAATTAAATGTCNNCNCACTNTAAGCCATCCNANAGTNTAGAAGTTTTAAAACAAGCATCNAATAAAAAATTTGGTATAGTTTCATCTGAATGGAATNCTGAAATTATTCAAAGACTTTTGAATGGCGCNTATGANTTTTTTTCAAAAATCGATATTAATNAGGANAGTATTCAACACTATANTGTTCCAGGAAGTTTTGAACTNATTAGTGGATGTGTTAAAATGCAATCTGACCATNATTTAGATGCNATAATCGCTATTGGAAGTATTATTCAAGGTGAAACTANACACTTTGATTTTATTNCTCAAAGTGTTTGTAACGGAATNAAAGACTTAAATATTGTTGGAAATTGTCCTATNATATTATGTCTNCTNACTGATAATGATTATCAACAAGCTNTTGATAGGAGTGGGGGTAANCATGGAAATAAAGGNTATGATTGTGCNNAGGCTGCAGNTAAAATGACACTTATTTAAAGTANTTAAAAGGNACAACTAGCATTCCAAAACATTCACCACCATCTTTGTTAATATTTTTGTGATGTATTTTNTGAGCCCTTCTAACCNCTCTTGCNTATTTGTTGTCAATNTTTCTAAANATTTTAAACCTNTGNTGTATNAATATGTCGTGAACTATAAAGTANGTTAAACCATATAAAAATATNCCTATAGCNATTGGTANTCCTAATGTAAAACCATAATCAGACCAACTAATTACGAANATCATACTAACAACAGCATAGAAAATGAAAAAAGTATCATTTCTTTCAAACCATGACTTATGATCTTTCTTNTGATGATCTTTNTGTAATGACCATAGAANTCCGTGCATAATGTATTTNTGGNTAAACCAAGCCATAAATTCCATNANAGAAAATGAACCAATNAGAGCTAAAATCCAAACAATAGTTTCCATTTTTAAAGAATATTTANTCTATATCTAACATAAGATCTTGCCAANACATCAACTTTCTGATAATTTGGAACCCTTACTCTTTGATTTTTGATCTTTANGTATGAAGTCTTTTTTAATTTCTTTANAAGTCTCTTATAATATTTATATGCTGCATAAACTCCAAACTTNGAATTATTTGGTAGCTCATATATACCTTTGAGAGCTTTTCTAAAATCCTCTTCNATATCATTCATAATNAACATTTTTGCATNATCNTCAAATTCATTAAAATCTAAATTTGGAAAATATGTTCTNTTCANNAGACTGTAATCNGCATTAAGATCTCTTAAAAAATTAACTTTTTGAAACGCACTTCCTAGTGACATTGCNCTTGGCTTAAGTCTGTTGTATGTTTCTTTATTACCACCTACAAAAACTTTAAGNCACATCAATCCTACNACATCGGCAGAACCATATATGTAATCTNTATATTCTTTTTCAGTTGAATANTTNACTTTTTTCAAATCCATTTTCATACTGGTCAAGAATGCATCTATTAATTCGTAATCAATTTTATATTTATTGACTGTAAATTGAAAAGAGTTGAGTATTGGNTTGGTACTTATNTTATTTTTNAGAGAATAATNAAGTTCATCAATNAATCTNTCTAAAAGAATTTTTTTGTCAAAATCATGAAATGTATCTACTATTTCATCTGCTAGTCTGACAAANCCATATATATTATATATGTCTTGTCTTATATTTTTTGAAAGCATTTTTGTTGCTAGACTAAAAGATGTGCTATANGAATTTGTAACATTCNTAGAACATTCAAGAGAAACTTTATCAAACAGATCCTTCATTCTTNTGTATTAAATCCGCAACAAGCTTGCCAGAAACTACAGCAGGTGGNACACCTGGTCCTGGAACCGTNANCTGTCCACTAAAATACAATTTTTTTACTTTNTTGCTTTTAAGGTTAGGTCTNAGAAATGCAGTTTGAGTTAAGGTATTTGCTAATCCATAGGCATTTCCACCANATGAGTTNTAATCAGATTTAAATTCTTTNATACAATAACTTTTTTTGAAAACNATGTGTTTTTTTANATCATAACCAGTTATTGAAAACAACCTTTTAGCAACTATTTCAAAGTATTTATTTCNAATATCTTCATTATCCTCTAAATCTGTTGCAATAGGTATTAATATAAAACAATTCTCATGACCTTTAGGNGCTGTATGTTTAAAAGTTTTNCTTGTAATATTTAGATAAAATAACGGAGATTCNGGCCACTTTGGATTTGAGTAAATTTCATCAGCATGCTTATCAAAATCAGTATCAAAAAATAGGTTATGGTGATTTAAATTANTTATTTTTTTATTCAGTCCTAAGTAAAAAAGCAGGGATGATGGTGACCAGGTTCTAGTATNCCAATACTTATCAGAATACTGNCTAAGTTCTTTGGNAAGTAATTTTTCAGTATNAGCATANTCAGCACCTGAAATAAGTATGTCACATTTATGAATTTTATTATTAATTGAAATACCATANACCTGACCATTTTNAACTTCAATTTTCTCNATATTNGAATTATTATAAAATTTTACNCCATTTTCTTTGGCAACTTTAATCATTGCTTTNACNACATCANAAAATCCATTTTTTGGTTGCCAAGTNCCCAAACNAAAATCAGCATAATTCATGAAATTATANAATGCNGGTGTATTGGATGGTTTAGCTCCTAGAAATAGAACTGGAAACTGTAAAATAGATCTCAGTTTATGATTTTTAAATCTTTTTTCAATTTGCTTTTTAATATTAGTAAGAAATAAATTGGCTTTTGCNATAGTTTTTGAATTCACTAATTCTAGAGGAGATAAACCAGGCATTTTATAAAGCATATTGGTNACNGCTAAGTCATAATTATCTTTAGCNTCTTTCATAAATGNCTCTAATTTTTTTCCACTACCTTTTTCGTGCTTTTCAAATAATTTGACGATTGAATTAATNTTATCTTCAATTTCAAATTGAGAATTTTTNTCNAANANTACNCTGTATGCTGGATTTAATTTTTTNAGCTCATATAGATCTGAAACCTTTTTACCNAAATCATTGAAAAATCTTTCAAAAACATCAGGCATCCAATACCANCTNGGNCCCATATCAAANGTAAATCCATCCGACTCAAATTGTCTAGCTCTNCCACCAAAATTTTNATTTTTTTCAAAAACAGAAACNTTATACCCTTTTTTTGANANNTAGCAAGCNGCAGATAAAGAGGAGAACCCTGANCCAATGATAAANATTTNNTTACTCACTATATTAGAAAAAAGATTGTGCACACGAGAGGAATCGAACCTCCAAGGGAAAACTTCCCACTAGGCCCTCAACCTAGCGCGTCTACCAATTCCGCCACGTGCGCTAGAGAAGTGACCTGGCTGGGGCTCGAACCCAGGACCCTCTCCTTAAAAGGGAGATGCTCTACCAACTGAGCTACCAGGTCTAATTTCAACGCCTGCAAATATAGGACCATTAATATATTATTCAAAGATTATTTCTCATAAATTTGTTTAATAATATTTTTCANANTTATGAGTGATAATTCANTTATCGTTTTGATTGGTTATATGGGTTGTGGAAAGAGTTCTGTAGGAAAGAAGCTTTCACAAAAATTGAATNTAAAATTCNTAGACTTAGATAGTGTTATTGAANAAAAATATTCAAAGTCAATTAGTCAAATATTTNATGATCTNGGTGAAATTAAATTNAGAAGTATAGAGAATTCTNAATTNANTTCNGTGTTAAGTAATTATNAGAATTGTGTTCTTTCTTTAGGTGGNGGGACGCCATGTTATCATGATAATATGAGNNTNATTCTTTCTTANACAACAAATGTTTTTTTTATTGATGTNAATTCTGAAATACTTTCNGAAAGATTATTTAAGANAAAANAGAAAAGACCACTTATTTCTTCAATTGANACAATAGANGAAATGAAACAATTTATTAATAAACATTATTTTGAAAGAAGNCNATTTTACTCNATGGCAACTCACTCAATAANATCTNACAGAAACGACTCTGAAAATGTNGTTAAAGAGATTTTNTCTCTTTTAAACTAGAACNGCCTCCAAATTTTTATTTTCTGAAATTAATTTAACAGTATCNTCNAGNTTTGTGGAAAGNGANATNCCTTTAAAATCTACTTTNANTGGANATCTTTTNTGATTTCTNTCTATNAAAACAAGAGTTTTTATCANNTCAAAATCATANTTNANAAGTGAGTTTACAGCAAACATNAGTGTTTTNCCTGTNTTGAGAACATCATCNANTAAATAAACACTTTTTGGCATTNNATTNAAATTAATNTCAAATTCAGATATTTGNTTTGGATTTTTTTTATCTATCGTTATTGATTTTAAGTGTACTNTANTTGANGTTATATCNTTNAGTTTTTGNTCAATTATTTTTGCTATTTCATATCCTTTTTCTTTAATCCCAACTAAAAGNATTTCATCTTCATTAATNTTNTTTTCAAGAATTTGATANGCAAGTCTNCCNCAAATTCTACTTATTTTTTCNAAATCTAANACTTGTTTTTTCATATGAAATATCATTATAAATCTAACATAAAATATTTANAAAATTGTATCTTGNGCCTGTTTAAAAATGTNCACTTTGATTAAAATTAATAAATCACATTTTTTAATTCTTTNCATATCNNTNATATTTTTTNCTTGTAAGAANGATTCTGANGANGATAATNTTGAACCNCCACGAGATATGNCTGAACAANACATTGTTGAAAATGATTCNATAATTGAATTTATGCAAACNCATTTCTACAANTATGAAGATTTTNTNAACNTAANTCCAAATGAAACCANAGAGTTTATAATTGACACNATTGCTGGAGATAATGCATCAAAAACTTCATTATATGACCAAGTNTCAACTATTGAAATAGATGTTAAAGATGANAACGACAATATAATAAAACACAANTTATATTATCATGTAATTAGAGAAGGTTCTGGATCTAATCCAACTATTGCTGATTCAATTTATGTTTCTTATAAGGGGTTTTTATTTAATAATGAAACTTTTGATTATAGAAAAACACCTGTTTGGCTTGAAGCAAAGAATCTAGTTAAAGGTTTTAAAGAGTTTATTCCAAATTTAAAAAGAGGTGAAATTATAATAAATAATGATGGGACTTATGAATTCAAAAATTTTGGTATAGGATTCGTTATCATTCCATCAGGTCTAGGTTATTTCCAAAACGGCACTACAATTATACCAGCATATTCTCCTCTTATATTCTCTGTGGATATGATGACTATTAATGTTACTGATCATGATAACGATAATGTCTTAACCATTAATGAAGATGTGGATGGTGATAGAGATTTTGAGAATGATGATACAGATTCAGACGGCTTTGCTAACTACAGAGATAATGATGATGATGGTGATGGAGTTTTAACAAAAGATGAATTAGACAAGAATAATGATGGAGTTATAGATGATACTGATGGTGATGGTGTTCCAGATTATTTAGACCCAGATAACTAAAATCTATATTTTGCTGATAGCATAGTCATTAGTCCGTCAGTTCGTACAATCTGATTTTTGTTTCCTCCCAAAACTTTTTCAACGTAAACAATTTCTTTTTCTCCAAAACCTTTATTAATCCTAAAATCAAAACTAAGTTTTCCAAAATTTAAAGACATACCATACTGTAGCGTAATGAGTGATTTTTCATATAAATCAGCAATTGACTCATTTTCATTATTCTCAGTGAAATATACATCAGAGATAAAATTAAAGGCTGGACCTCCAAAAAAACTCAATTTCCCTTGTAATAAATCAAGTCCAACTGTTACAGGGATTTGAATTCTGTTTTCGGAAAATTCATCAACAATTTCTCCCATAATATTCCACGAATATGTTAGATCATACTTACTATTAATTTTTGTATATAAAAATTCAGGTTGTATAAAAAATCCACCAAATTTAATTTTTGAATATAGTCCAAAAAAATGACCAGTTTTTTTATCAAAAATATTAAAATCACCATCAGGCTTCCCTTGACTTTGCAAGGCTTCAATTAGATATGTTTCATTCAAACCGGAATTAAAATTTAATCCTCCTTTAATTCCAAATTCAATTTGGGCACTGGTAGAGCTATAGAACATAAATAAGATTAAAAAAAACTTTAATGTAATTAGCTTTTTCTTGAAATTACTTTTTTGCATTTTTCAATTATGTTTTTAGAGTTTAAACCATATTTTTCCATAAGTTCACTAGGACTTCCTGATTCACCAAATTTATCCTTAACACCAACAAATTCCATAGGACATACAAAATTATTGACTAAAACTCTTGAAATTGATTCTCCTAATCCTCCTATAATATTATGTTCTTCGCATGAAACAATACAGTTAGTTTTAGTAGCTGATTTTAATACAATATCTTTATCCAAAGGTTTAATTGTATGAATATTTATAACTTCAGCACTTATACCTAGTTTTGATAACTCTTTTTCAGCTTCCAAAGCCTCCCAAACTAAATGTCCAGTTGCTATTATAGTAACATCATTTCCTTCAATCAATTTAATTCCTTTACCAATTTCGAAATCAATTGAATATGATGTAAAATTTGGAACCTTGGGTCTACCAAACCTTAAATAAACTGGGCCATTTATTTTAGATATAGCTTTTGTCGCTGCTTTTGTTTGACTAAAATCACATGGATTAATAACTGTCATTCCCGGTAACATTTTCATTAATCCAATATCTTCCAAAATTTGGTGGGTAGCTCCATCTTCACCCAAGGTAATTCCTGCATGAGAAGCACAAATTTTTACATTTTTATCCGAATATGCTATTGATTGTCTAATTTGATCATAAACTCTTCCTGTTGAAAAATTAGCAAAAGTTCCTGTATAGGGTATTTTACCACCAATTGTTAAACCTGCAGCTATGCCCATCATATTTGCTTCAGCAATTCCAACTTGAATAAATCTTTCTGGAAAGTTTTCTTTAAATGCATTCATCTTTAAAGAACCTGTCAAATCTGCGCAAAGAGCTATAATATTTTTATTTTCTTTTCCTAGTTCTAGTAAACCTTCACCAAAACCTGACCTAGTATCTACACTCCCAAGATTTTTAAATTTAATCATACTAATAGTCTTTTATTGTTTCGGGATTTTGTTTCAGTGCTTCGTCTAATTGTTCGTCATTTGGTGCAACACCGTGCCATTTGTGTGTTCCCATCATAAAATCAACTCCATTACCCATTTCAGTATCCATAATTATTACAATTGGTTTTCCATTTCCAGTTAAGGTCTTTGCTTTATTCAGTGCTGATTCTATTTCTTCGTAATTATTTCCATTAATATTTGAAATAACTTCCCAATCAAAAGCTTTAAATTTTTGTTCTAAATTACCTAAGTCTAATACATCGTCAAGAGAACCATCAATTTGTTTTTTGTTGTAATCAATAGTACAAATAATGTTGTCTACTTTATTCGCAGAAGCAAACATTATAGCTTCCCAATTTTGACCTTCCTGTAACTCCCCGTCACCATGAAGGCTGTAAACAATTTTATCATCTTCATTAAGTTTTTTTGAAAGAGCAGCACCAATAGCCACAGACATTCCTTGGCCTAAAGATCCACTGGCAATTCTAACACCTGGAAGATTTTCATGTGTTGTGGGATGCCCTTGCAGTCTTGAATTAATTTTTCTAAAAGTACTGAGTTCCTCTGTAGGGAAATATCCAGCCCTGGATAAAGTAGAGTAATATACTGGGGATATGTGTCCGTTTGATAGAAAAAATATATCTTCATTGATACCATCCATTTTAAATTCATTATTTCTATCCATCACGCTAAAGAAAAGTGCTACAAAAAACTCAACGCAGCCTAGAGATCCACCTGGATGTCCAGAATTAACTGCATTTACCATTCTTAAAATATCGCGTCTAATTTGGTAAATTAATTTTTGGTGATATTTCATAATCCAAAAATAGATTCAAACTTTTTAACGAAACTCAAAATAAAATTAAACTTATCAACTAATATTTAATTTTAATTAACAAGATTAATAAAATAGAATATTTAGATGAATTATATTTGATATTCAATGCAGTTTTCATTAATAAAAGAAGATAAAGATTCTAAAGCTCGTTTGGGTGAAATACTTACATCTCACGGAAAATTTGAGACACCTATTTTCATGCCAGTTGCTACATCTGCAGCAATTAAAGGTGTCCATGTCAAAGATCTCAATGAAAGTATCTCACCAGATGTTATACTTTCAAATACATATCATTTGTACTTAAGGCCTGGTCCTGAAATTTTAGAAAATGCTGGCGGAATACACAAATTTATGAATTGGGAAAAAAATATTTTAACAGATAGTGGAGGCTATCAAGTTTATTCTCTTTCAAATAACAGAAAAATTAATGAAGATGGAGTTAAGTTTAAGTCACATATTGATGGCTCATACCATTTCTTTAATCCTGAAAAAGCTATTGATATACAGAGATCAATTGGTGCTGATATTATAATGGCATTTGATGAGTGTACGCCATATCCTTGTGAAAAAGCATACGCTCAATCTTCAATGCAATTAACACATGAATGGTTAGATAGGTGTATAAATAGATTTAATGAAACAAAATGTAAATATTCTCATAATCAGGTTTTATTTCCTATAGTTCAAGGTGGAATGCATAAAGACTTAAGAGTAGAATCAGCAAAATTTATTTCTTCAAAAGATTTGCCAGGTAATGCAATAGGTGGTTTATCAGTTGGTGAACCTCATGAAATTATGTACGAAATTTCTGAAGTTGTGTGTGGTATTCTTCCAATTCAAAAACCCAGATATCTAATGGGTGTAGGAACACCTGTAAATTTAATTGAAAATATTAGTCTTGGCATAGATATGTTTGATTGTGTCATGCCAACAAGAAATGCGAGAAATGGAATGCTTTTTACGTCAGAAGGCACAATCAATATAAAAAATGAAAAATGGAAAAATGATCACAGTATGATCGACCTCAATGGAAATACTTTTGTTGATAACTCTTACACCAAAGCATACTTAAGGCATTTATTTTCAATAAATGAAAATTTAGGTAAACAGATAGCCACAATACATAATTTAGGTTTTTATAAATGGATCATTGAAAAAGCCAAAGAAGAAATTAAAAGAGATAATTTTTTATCTTGGAAAAATAAAATTATTAATAAACTCGATCAGAGGCTTTAATGAAAATTATTGATATATACATTATTAAAAAGTTCATAAAAACATTTTTAACTATGTTTTTATTATTTATTCCAATAGGTATTCTAGTTGATGTTTCTGAAAAAGTTGATAAGTTTAAAGAACATGATTTAAGTATTAACCAAATACTTGAATATTATTCGGATTTTATATGGTATTATGGATATTTTTTAGTACCAATATTTGTTTTTTTATCTGTGATTTGGTTTACTTCAAAACTTTCAAGTAATTCAGAAGTAATTGCTATCTTGAGTTCAGGTATATCATTTAATAGATATATGCAACCATTTTTAATTTCCGGGGTACTTATTTCTCTTATCACCTTTTATTCAGGAATGTATATAGTTCCAGAAAAGAATAAAAGCTTTAATGAATTTCAGTATCAATATTTAAGTAAGAATAAAAAAGACAGGAATGTTACAAAACTTTATAAGCAAATCGGAGAAAATGATTTTATATATGTAAGTTCTTACAACCCAACAAGGGCACAAGCATATAATTTTTCCTATGAAGTTTTTGAAGATAATATTTTAAAAGAAAAAATTTTTGCAAGAAATATTAGATGGGTTGAGGAGGATAGCACATATAGATTAACTGATTATTTTAAAAGATATTACAGTAACGAACTAGAATTTATATATACTAAAAAGATTCTCGATACTGTATTTAATTTTAAAATCGATGATTTATCCCCAGTTAATTATCAAGCTAAAACCCTAAATCTACATGATTTAAATAAATTTATTGATTCGGAGAGAGCTAGCGGATCGCCACTTTTATCAAGCCATATCTTAGAACGGAACAAGCGATATTCTTTACCAATAACTGTATTAATTTTAACAATTTTGGCGGTAGCAGTGGCTTCTGCCAAAAAGAGAGGAGGTATTGGTTTAAATCTAGCTGTCGGAATAATTCTAGCTTTTATTTTTATTTTTTTTGATAAACTTTTTTCAGTTTTGGTTTCTAAATCTGAAATAAATCCAAACATAGGAGCTTGGCTACCTAACTTTTTATTTCTATTTGTAACATTATATATTATCAAAGTTGTAAGAAAGTGATGAATACTTTAATTTTGATTAAATTTTTTTGATGGAGTATTTAGATTTTGAATTACCTCTTAAAGAATTAGAGAATCAACTTGAAAAGTGTAATGAAATTCGGAATGAGAGTAAGGTTGATGTAAAAGACACTTACAAAAATCTTAAAGCGAAGATTGAAAAAACAAAAAAAAATATATATTCAAATCTTACTCCGTGGCAAAGGGTACAAATATCTAGGCATCCATCAAGGCCTTACACGCTAGATTATATCAATGCATTAACTGACGGTAATTTTCTTGAACTACACGGCGATAGAAATATTTCAGATGATAAAGCAATGATTGGAGGACTAGGAAAAATTAATAATCAATCTTTTATGTTTATTGGACAGCAGAAAGGCAATAATATTAAAACTAGACAGTATAGAAACTTTGGGATGGCTAACCCTGAGGGATATAGAAAAGCTTTAAGGCTAATGAAGTCAGCTGAAAAATTTAAAATTCCAATTATCACTTTGATAGATACACCAGGAGCTTACCCAGGTATAGAGGCTGAGGAAAAAGGACAAGCAGAGGCAATTGCAAGAAATTTATTTGAGATGTTTTCTTTGAAAACACAAATAATTTGTATTGTAATAGGAGAGGGTGCATCAGGTGGTGCTCTTGGAATTGGAATTGGTGATAAAGTTATGATGTTAGAAAACACTTGGTATTCGGTGATTTCACCTGAATCTTGTTCGTCAATTTTGTGGAGAAGTTGGGATTATAAGGAAAAAGCAGCTGAAGCACTCAAACTCACTCCACAGGACATGAAAAAAAATAAGTTGATTGATAAAATTATCAAAGAACCTCTAGGTGGTGCTCATCAAAATAGAGAAAAAGTTTTTAACACAGTAAAAAATGAAATTTTACAATCATTTAAAGAACTTAAATCTATTTCAATATCATCTTTACTCAAGAAAAGATCGGACAGATACATTTCAATGGGAGTTTTTTCTGATTAAAATATGTCTATCAACAGTTTTCTTACACTTATTAACATTTAATTGTTACCTCTTATCTTCTAAGATTAATTCATTTTATTGAATGATTTAATAAGTTAGTAGTGTGAAGAGCCTATCTAAACTTAATTCTCCAAATAATCAAAATTCCGGATCTCTTTATTCATTACAAAAAGGAAAAATTCCTCCACAAGCTGTTGATTTAGAAGAGATTGTTCTTGGAGCTATGATGATTGACAAAAAAGGTGTCGATCAAGTTATAGATATTTTACATTCTGAAGTCTTCTATAAAGATATACACAAAGCTATCTTTGAAGCAATCATTAGTTTATTTGAAAAACAAGAGCCTATTGACATAAAAACTGTTTCTTATCAATTAAAAAAAGACTCTAAACTCTCTTTTGTAGGTGGAGATGTTTATTTAATTGACCTAACCCAAAAAGTTTCTTCTTCAGCCCATATTGAATTTCATTCAAGAATTATTCTACAAAAATATATTCAAAGAAGACTTATTGAAATTTCAAATGAAATAATTGAAAATTCTTATGATGAAACAAGTGATGTTTTTGATTTATTGGATGCAGCAGAATCTAAAATTTACGATATATCTCAAGGCAACCTAAAAAAGAATTCTCAAACTGCTGAAAGTTTAGTAAGTCTAGCAAAAGCAAAGATTGAAGAAATATCAAAAAAAGAGGGGCTAAGTGGTATTCCATCTGGTTTTCATGAAATTGATAAACTAACATCAGGATGGCAAGAAAGTGATTTAATAATTATAGCAGCGAGACCGGGAATGGGTAAAACAGCTTTTACTCTTTCAATGGCTAGAAATATCTCTGTCGAGAATAATATTCCTGTAGCATTTTTCTCTCTTGAAATGTCAGCAATTCAGCTCATTACTAGATTGATTTCCTCTGAGACGGGACTTAATTCTGAGAAATTGAGAAGTGGAAAGCTAGAAAAGTTTGAGTGGGAACAATTAAATGTAAAAGTTTCAAAGTTAGAAAGTGCTCCTTTATATATTGATGATACACCTTCTTTATCAATTTTTGACTTAAGAGCAAAAGCAAGAAGACTGTCTTCTCAGTATTCTATTAAATTAATAGTCTTAGATTATTTACAATTGATGACTGTAGGTTCATCCCAAAAAACAGGGAATAGGGAACAAGAAATATCAACAATTTCAAGAAACTTAAAAGCTCTTGCAAAGGAATTAGAAATTCCGATTATAGCTCTTTCTCAGCTTTCAAGAGCTGTTGAATTAAGAGGTGGAACTAAGAGGCCGATACTTTCTGATTTACGTGAATCTGGAGCAATTGAACAAGATGCGGATATTGTTTCGTTCTTATATAGACCTGAATATTATAAAATGGATGAATGGGATGATGAAGACAGAACACCATCGGCAGGGCAAGCTGAATTCATAGTCTCAAAACATAGAAATGGAGGTTTAAATTCTATAAAACTTAAATTTATAAGCTCTCTAGGAAAATTTGAGAATTTGAACTCCATCGAAAATCCATTTGAATTCCAATCTAAAATCAACAATGATTTTAGAATAAATCCAGATCAAGCATTTGAAAGTGGAAGCTACAGAAATGAGGATGGTGAGGATGAACCGTTCTAACTTTTATTTTAAGCTTTTTATTATTTGCTCAAATTTTTTAGGATCATTCATTGCTAGATCTGCTAATACTTTTCTATTAATTGAAATGTTGTTCGACTTGAGTTTAGATATTAGTTCAGAATAATTTAATCCATGTTCTCTAGCACCAGCATTGATTCTTGTAATCCAAAGAGATCTGAACACTCTTTTTCTATTTTTTCTATCTCTATATGCATAAGATAATGCTTTCTCAACAGCATTTTTAGCTACTGTATAAACATTTTTTCTTCTTCCAAAATAACCCTTAGCTTTTTTTAGAATTTTCTTTCTTTTTTGTCTAGATGCTACTGTATTAACTGATCTTGGCATTTTAATTAATTTTTGGCTAAGGTGTTATTTAAATAAACTTTTTTGGACCTTTTGCCTGTTTAACAAATTCTTATTTTAATCTTAATTGTTTTTTTATGTTTGGTAAATCACTATCATTAACCAAACCATCATGAGTAAGTTTAAGTTTTCTTTTTTTAGATTTTTTAGTTAGAATGTGATTTTTAAAAGCATGTTTTCTTTTAATCTTTCCAGTTCCAGTGACCTTGAATCTTTTTTTTGCACTAGATTTTGTCTTCTGTTTACTCATTTTTACTTTTTTGTCTTTTTTGGGCTCACAAACATAATCATTTTTTTTCCTTCTAGCCTAGGTAATTGCTCAACTTTTCCATATTCTTCAAGTTCTTGAGCTAATTTTAATAACAATATTTGACCTTGCTCTTTAAAAATTATTGATCTTCCTTTAAAAAATACAAATGCTTTTAATTTAGCTCCATCCTCTAAAAACTTTATTGCATGTTTTTTCTTAAACTCGTAATCATGTTGGTCTGTCTGGGGACCAAATCTGATTTCTTTTACGACTACTTTTTGAGTTTTAGCTTTTAGTATCTTTTCTCTTTTTCTTTGATCATATAAAAACTTTTTATAATCTAAGGCTTTGCAAACTGGTGGACTGGCTTTAGGAGAGATTTCCACAAGATCTGTTTCAAGTCTTTTTGCGATATCTAATGCTTTAGAAATTGCATAAATTCCTATTTCTACATTATCCCCAACTAATCGAACTTCTCTCGATGTTATTTCCTCATTTATTTTATGAGGATTTTGTTTAATTACTCTTCCAGGTCTTCGACCTCTTCTTCTTCTAAGTGCTATAGCTTTAAATTTTTAATTATATGATTCCTTTTCTTCTTTTTTAATGTAATCTACTAATTCATTGATTTTCATTTCTCCAATTATCTTACCACCATGAGCTCTCACTGATATAATTTCATTTTCAATTTCTTTATCACCAATAATTCCCATAAATGGTATTTTCATTTTTTCTGAATCACGAATCTTCTTTCCAACTGTCTCGTTCCTAGTATCGTAAGTTGCGCGAATTTCGGACTTTTCTAATAATTTTGAAACTTTTTCAGTGTAATTTTCATGATTTCCACCAACAGCAATTAAAATTATTTGTTTTGAAATTAACCATAAGGGGAAATTACCTCCAGTATGCTCAATTAAAATGGCGACAAATCTTTCTAAACTACCAAAAGGGGCTCTGTGTATCATTACAGGTCTAGAATTTTCATTTTTTTCATTTTTATATGTTAAATCAAATCTTTCTGGTAAGTTATAGTCCACTTGAATCGTTCCAAGTTGCCATTCACGGTTAAGAGCATCTTTCACCATGAAATCTAGTTTAGGCCCATAGAAAGCGGCTTCACCATGTTTAATTCTATATTCTAATCCTTTTTCTTTTGTAGCATCAATTATTGCTTTTTCAGCTTCATTCCAATTATCATCATTACCAATATATTTATCTCTATTTTCATTATCTCTCAGGGAAATTTGTGCTGTAAAATTTTCAAATCCAAGTGATTTAAAAACATACAGAACTAAATCAATTACATTTTTGAATTCAGAAATCAGTTGTTCATGAGTACAAAATATGTGAGCATCATCTTGAGTAAAACCTCTTGCACGAGTTAGTCCATGTAATTCACCACTTTGTTCGTATCTGTAGACTGTGCCGAATTCTGCATATCTTTTTGGCAAGTCCCTATAACTCCATTGTTGAGAATTATAAATTTCACAATGATGAGGACAATTCATTGGCTTTAATAAAAACTCTTCATTGTCATTTGGAGTTTTTATTGGTTGAAAGCTGTCTTCACCATATTTTTCATAATGCCCAGATGTTTCATATAGTTTTTTACTACCAATGTGTGGTGAAACTACCATTTCATATCCAGCTTCTTTTTGTGCTTTTTTCAGAAAATTTTCAAGTTTGTTCCTAAGTTCAGCTCCCTCAGGTAACCATAGTGGAAGTCCTTGACCAACTTTATCTGAAAATGTAAAAAGATTTAACTTTTTTCCAAGAACTCTGTGATCTCTTTTTTTAGCTTTCTCCAACATTTGAAGGTGTTCATTAAGTAGTTTTTGTTTTGGAAAGGAAATTCCATAAATCCTTGTTAATTGTTTGTTTTTTTCATCACCTCTCCAGTATGCTCCAGCTACATTTAATAGTTTAATTGACTTTATAAAACCAGTATTTGGAAGATGTCCCCCTTTACACAAATCAGTAAAGTTAGAATGATCGCAAAATGTAATTTTACCCTCTAAATTTTCAATTAGTTCTGATTTGTATTCATTCTCATTTATTGTGTAATATTTTCGAGCGTCTTTTTTTGATAATTCTCTAAGTTTAAACTCATGATTTTCTTTAGAAATTTCCAGAATTCTTTTTTCTATTTTTTCAAAATCATTTTCTGAGAAACTATGATCTCCAAAATCTACATCGTAATAAAAACCAGATTTGATTGCAGGACCTATAGTTAATTTTGAATGAGGATAAATTTCCAAAATAACTTGAGCTAAAACGTGAGCTGTTGAATGCCAAAATGCTGCTTTTCCTTCTTTGTCATCCCATTTAAAAAATCTAATCAATCCGTCATTTTCTAGTCTTGTATGAACTTCAATAATTTCATCATCGTATGAAGCACTTAATACCTTTCCTGCTAAGGAGTTACTTATAGATTTAGCAATTTCATAGGGTGTAATTCCTTTTTCATATTTTCTAATGGAATTGTCTGGAAAAGTAATGTTGATCATCTTCTAAAAATCTTTTTCAAAAATATGTTTAATAATGGACATAATACCTGAGTATAGAGCTAAAATTGCACATAAACATAAAATTAATCCAACAATCAAAACATAATAATACCATTCGTGGGACTCGTTCTTAAATGCTTGAAACAAGATTGTAGGACCTAAAAACATTAAAAAAAGACTAATAAGAAGTTTTTTAAAGCCAATACTTAAATAATTTTTATCCATTAGATTCATTTTTTAAGCTTATTGTTATTAATGATAATCCAATTAAAATAAATGGAATACTTAACCATTGACCAGTTGATAATATTCCTAATGCTTCTTCAATTCCTCCTTGACTTTCTTTGACATACTCTACAATAAATCTAATTCCAAATAATATAATTAAAAAGAGGCCAAAAATAAATCCTCTCTTTTGACTAAGTTTTGTTTTGTTGTAAATGAATATTAAAAGAATAAATAAAAGTAAATATCCAAATGCTTCGTACAACTGTGCAGGGTGTCTAGGTAGTACTTCAGATCTGTTTAAAAAAATAACGCCAAAATCTGAATTGGTATATTTTCCTACAATTTCAGAGTTAAAAAAATTACCTATTCTTACAAACATGCCACCTAAAGCAACAGCGATAACAATTCTATCAAAAATCCAAAGAACTGAATCATATTTGTATCGAATTTTATATAAAATTATAGATATAATAATCCCAACTGTAGCTCCATGACTAGATAATCCTCTAAATCCTATAAATTCCCACCCTGAGCTATCTATCTTAAAAGGAAGAAAAATTTCAAGAAGATTATTTTGAAAATAATCCCAGTTGTAAAAGAACACTTCTCCTAATCTGGCTCCAACGATTGTACCAACCACCATATGAACAAGGAAAGGATCCAATAATGCTATATCTTTATTTTCTTTAATGTATATTTTTTTCATTATTCTAAATCCGATGTAGAAAGCTAATAAAAACATTAAGCTGTACCAGTGAATTGCAATCGGCCCTATTGAGATTACTTTTACATTAGGAGACCATTCTATTATTAAATCATTCATTTACTTTGATTTTTTACTTGGGACAGGATCATGACCTGAACCACCCCACGCATGACATCTTGAAATTCTTATTATCGAGTAGTACATTCCTAAAATAAGTCCATGTTTTTTTAGCGCTTCCACAGCGTAATTCGAACAGGTTGGGTTAAACCTACAATTTTTACCTATCATGGGAGAAATTAAAAATTGATATATTTTAATTAAAAAAACAAATGGAAAAATTATAATTTCTCTCATTGTTCATCATTAATATTAATCCCAAGTTTTGAAAGTTTGTCTCTGATTAAATCTGAAACTTCATAGTTTTTTTTATCTCTTTCTTTATCTCTTATTTCTAACAAAATATCAAGAACTTCGCCTAATTGATTTTTTTCAGACTTTGCATCATCAAAACCTAGAATATCAGTGTAGAAAATTGAAAAGTATTCTTGATACTTTTTAAGATTAACGGAGTCTATGTTTTTGCTTTTGCTTTTAATGTCTTGAATTTCTTTATATAAGTTAAAAAATTCAGCAATTAATTTTGGAGAATTAAAATCATCATTCATAGAACTATAACAATTTTTAATCCATAATTCTGCATCACAATCATTTTCATTTCCAGGAACTATTAATTCTAATTCTTTATAGATAGTTTTAATTTTTTCATATGCTTTTTCAGACGCCTTTAATGCTTCATCTGATAAATCAAGAGTGTTTCTGTAATGAGCTTGATAAATGAAGAATTTTAGTACCATTGGAGAATAACTCTTTGAAAATATATTATTTGAACCATTGAAAATTTCAAAAGGTAGTACTGAATTACCAGCTGATTTTGACATTTTTTTTCCATTAAGAGTAAGCATATTGGTGTGAATCCAATAATTTGCAGGATTATTTCCATATACAGATTTTGATTGAGCAATTTCACAGTCATGATGAGGAAATTTTAAATCTAAACCACCTCCATGAATATCAAACTTTTCTCCGAGATATTTATGCCCCATAGCTGAGCATTCAATATGCCACCCTGGAAACCCAGATCCCCATGGTGATCGCCATTTCATAATATGAGATTTGTTGGCTTTTTTCCACAAAGCAAAATCTTGTGGATTTTTTTTATCACTTGATCCATCAAGTGTTCTGGATTCATTTATTATATCATCAAAGTTTCTATTACTTAGTTCACCATAATTAAAGTCTTTAGAAAAACTAATTAAATCAAAATAAACAGATCCATTTTTGTCATATGCATAGCCATTCTTAATTATTTTTTCAATCATCTCAATTTGCTCAATTATGTGTCCAGTAGCAGTTGGTTCTATGTCAGGATTTTGTAGTTTAAAAAAATTTAGAATTGAATGAAATTCATTTGTGTATTTCTGCACAACTTCCATGGGTTCAATTTTTTCTATTCTAGCTCTTTTAATTATTTTATCCTCTGAACTATCATCAGTTAAATGTCCAACATCAGTAATGTTTCTGACATACCTCACATTATAATCCAAGTGTTTTAAATATCTATATATTAAGTCAAAAGAAATAAAGGTTCTACAATTTCCTAGATGAACAGTGTCGTAGACAGTAGGCCCACACACATACATTCCAACTAGGTCTTTATTTATAGACTTAAAAGCTTCTTTTTTGGATGATAATGAGTTGTATATTTTTAGGTGTTGTTTGTAAGCTGACATTATTATTTTAGTTGGCTGTCAGAACGAATATAATCTAAAAATTCTCTTTTTATTGATTTGTCCTTGAATTTACCACCAAATTCACCAGTAACTGTACTGCAATCAATGTGTCTAATTCCTCTTGAATTAACACACATATGTTTTGCATCTATAACACAAGCTACATTCTCTGTGCCTAGAAAATCTTGTAATTTTCTAACAATTTGAATATTTAATCTTTCTTGTACTTGTGGTCTTCTGGCATAATAGTCAACAATTCTATTCATTTTCGAAAGCCCAATAACATTTCCATTGGAAAAATAAGCAACATGAGCTTTTCCATATATTGGTAATAAATGGTGTTCACAAGTTGAAAAAACAGTTATGTTTTTTTCAACTAACATTTCTTTGTATTTATATTTATTATCAAACGTAGAACCTTTTGGTAAATTTTTGGGATTAAGACCTCTAAATATTTCATTGACATATGCTTTTGCAACTCTTAAAGGCGTGCCTTTAAGGCTGTCATCAGTCATGTCCATACCAAGAGTATGGAGTATTTCGCCTACATTCTTTTTTATTAAATCTATTTTTTCTTGATCTGAAAGTTCAAAAGCATCTTCTCTTAACGGTGTTTCAATTGAGAATTTTTTATGATCTGATTCTATAAGATCAAGATCTTCAAGAAATTTATTGTATTTCATAATTGTATTGCAAAGATATATATTTAAAAAATTAAATTGTATGTAATAACAGATCTAAATCTTTTGTTACTTAATGCAGCAAAATCAGTAAGTCCAGTATCAAATAGTTGATGATTCTTTTGAATATTACTTTCAGAAAAACCAAAATCTATAGTTGAATTATCAAATTCTAATCCAAAACCNAATGTAGTTGATTCAATCTGGCTAATNTNAGAGTCCAATGGATTNTTTTTTCTTATTATTCCNCCTCTTAAACTTAACATACCNAATTTTAATTCTGTTCCNATGTTGNAATCAANAACATCAGACAAGCTTCTGTTTAAGTTATTATTAACACTTTCNTAAGNTCCGNTTGANTTAGAACTAAATTTNCCATTAGAATATTTTTTTGATGTAATATCTAAATTTACGGCCAGCATATTTTTAACAACNGTTGCAAGTGATATAGTGGTTTTNCTTGGTGACCTAAAATTATACTCATAATAATTAATAATGTTTGGATCAATAATATCNGGACTGTAATCCTCGGACTGTACTTCTAATTTTTGATATAATTCATCATCAAATGAGTACCAGGTAGGGGAGTTNTATGATAAGCCAAATCTAAATTTATTTATCAGGTAAATTAATCCAANTTGAACTGAAAATCCACCTCCTTTAATAAATAAATCATTATTAAAATCTATGTAATTNACTAATGAGTCAGTNTCATAATTATTTTCAAAAAAATTATTTCTTGATTCGATAGTAATTTCATGAATATTTAGATTCATTCCAAAATGTAATTTGTTGTTGTAAAGTGAAGAAAAATTCAATGTAATTTTATTGTTGGTTCCTATTGATGAGATTTCATTTCTTTGACTTAAACCATCATTAAACTTTGCCAAAGAGTAGAATTGTTTTTTGTCCTCATCATAATTTAAAAGATATGCTTGGTAGGCTAAGAACGTTTGTTGAGCTGAATAACCATAATTATTCCCGAGCCACCTGTAAACACTTTGAATTGTTTCATTGTTATTTACACTAACATCATTTACATTGATGCCAACTGAATTGTTCAAGAAAAAACTATCAATTGAATTATTATTTCTTCCCTCTACAAGAAAATCTTGATTGTAAGTGTTGTATGATTGTGCATTAATTCCAAAAGAAAACTTGTTTATTTTTCCTTGACCATAATTTTTAAAAACATAAATAATTCCAGCTTGCCAATATGCATTTGTGTTATTTACTGAATTTTCAGATCCTTTAAAATCGCTTTTAATTTTGTTGTTGTCTATTATAATTGAACCGCCAGATCTTGAAAGTTCAAAAACTGATCCTGCAGCCGGATTCTTACTTATGGCAGATAAATTTCCACCTAATGCTCCAAATGAATTTCCCATTGACAAAAACCTAGCATTACCAATCTCTTCTTCAAAAGAATAATTGATTGCGTCATAAAGATTTTGAGAAAATCCAATAACAGTAAAAAGAAGAAGAGAAACTAAATTTATATATCGCATTTACCTTGGACCACCACCTCGGGATGATCCAGAAGATGATGAACTGCCTCTACCTATTGAAGAACTACCACCGCTTGAACCACGTGTTGGACTTGAAATTGAACTTGATGAAAAATTTCTTGACGGAGTTGATGTTGAGCTATTGATTGATGAACTACCTGGATTTGAGTATGATCTAGTGGAAACCCCTGAACTNGATGATCTGTTAATATTGTTAGAACTACCTTTTCCGCTTAACCTCCAGCCAGCGTTGTTGTTATAATTCGGATTAGCATAATATCTTCTGTTACTATTGCTGTTATTAGTTGAATTTGAATTAGGATTTACATAGTACCTCCTGTTATTTGAAAAAGTTGAGGCATCTTGGTTGTAATTTCTTGATGAACTTTTACTGTCTGAAAATCTTGATCCTCTATTCAAATATATTCTTGCACCCTTCTGAGAATCACTTGCAGATCTTTTGTCTATTAAGTCATCACTACCTGGCTTAGTTTGATAAGTTCGTACTTTGTCTATATCTCCATTATCTCTTTCGACTAATATATCAAATGACTTTACGGATCTTCCATTATATGTCTTTTCTTCATTTTCGGTGCTAATAAGGTCATCCATTCTAGAACTTCGACCACTACTGTAAACTATAACACCACTTGAACTTCCTCTTCTACCTTTACTGTATGAAACATCTTGANTATTTCTGTTAGTATAAGATCTACTTTCGTAAGAGTTTTCATAATAATTTGAATTTCCCCATCTGTTATATCCCCATCTATTATATCCCCAACCGTAATATATCCATGGGTTGTAACCCCAAGCCCAATATCTTCCGTAGCTGTAATAGGGATCCCAGTAAGAATAGCTGTACCATGGACTGTAATAAGGATTCCAATAGTCATAATATCCATATCCAAACATGTAAGGTCTGGAATATCCATATCCATATCCAAAATATCTATTGTAATAAGTTCTAGAAAAATCGAATACCAAAGTTTTTGTATCAGGAATATCTCCCCATCTAGCATTGTTTTCTGTATATGCAATGTCACTTGAACTTATAAAATCAGTATCTAAACTTTCTGTTATTAATTCGTAATTATTTTCAAGTTCTAATTCTTTTTCCTTGAAATAGTTTTTATAGAATTCCCCGTTATTTGTTTCCGAAACAACTTCTTGACTTTGGTATATTCCGTCTGATGATACAAAAGAACTTGGGCTAAAAGACCCACAGCTCAAAAACACTAATGCAGTAATTGATAAAAAAATTTTTTGAAGAAAATTAAATTTGAATGCTTGCATTAATAGACTACTTTTGTTAAATATACGACAAAATTTATGCCAATTAGCACATGTCAAAAAAATTAACAAAAAGGTCAGAAGATTACTCAAAATGGTACAATGAATTGGTTGTTAAAGCTGATTTAGCTGAAAACAGTAGTGTACGAGGTTGCATGGTTATAAAACCTTATGGTTATGCCATNTGGGAAAAAATCCAAAAAGAATTAGATTCAAAATTTAAAGAGACGGGGCATTATAATGCCTATTTCCCCCTTTTTGTCCCNAAAAGTTTGTTTGAAGCTGAAGAGAAAAACGCANAAGGTTTTGCTAAAGAGTGTGCAGTCGTTACTCATTACAGATTAAAAAACGATGAAGACAATCCTGGAAAACTAAAAGTTGATGAAAACTCAAAATTAGAAGAAGAATTAATTGTAAGACCAACAAGTGAAGCCATTATTTGGAGAACTTATAAAAACTGGATACAATCATATAGGGATTTGCCAATATTAATGAATCAATGGGCAAATGTTGTCAGATGGGAAATGAGAACAAGATTGTTTTTAAGAACTGCTGAGTTTTTATGGCAGGAGGGACACACAGCTCATTCAACTAAGGATGAAGCGATCTCTGAAGCAAGATTAATTAATGATTTGTACGCAAATTTTGTAACTAATTTTATGGCAATACCTGTTATTCAAGGAACTAAATCAGAATCTGAAAGATTTGCAGGTGCTGAAGAAACTTATTGTATAGAGGCTCTTATGCAAGACGGTAAGGCTTTACAAGCNGGTACTTCACATTTTTTAGGACAAAATTTTGCTAAGGCATTTGATGTTAAGTTTGCAACGAAGGATGGTGGATTAGATCATGTATGGGCTACATCATGGGGAGTCTCAACAAGATTGATGGGTGCATTAATTATGACACATGGTGATGATAATGGTTTGGTTTTNCCTCCAAAATTAGCACCATTTCAAGTTGTTGTTGTTCCTATTTTTAAATCAGATNAGGATCTATCAAAAATCAAATCATATTTGAATGATAAAATTGAAGTTTTNAAATCAATGAATATTTCTGTAAAGTTTGATGAGAGAAATACACATAGTCCAGGTTTTAAGTTCAATGAATATGAGCTAAAAGGAGTCCCAATTAGAATTGCTGTTGGATCTCGTGATATTGAAAATAAAACTATTGAAATTTTTAGAAGAGATACNTCAACAAAAAATATCGTTAGTATTGAAAAATTGGTTGAAGAAATTGATTCTCTTATTGTTGATATTCAAAAAAACCTTCNTGAAAAAGCATTAAAGTTTAGAAAAGAAAACACTTTTGTTACTGACGATTACGAAGAATTTAAAAAAATGATTAGTTCTGGAGGTTTTGTTCTTGCTCATTGGGATGGAAGTTTGGATACTGAAGAAAAAATAAAAAAAGAAACTAAGGCCACTATTAGATGTATTCCTGAGGAAAATTCTGAAGAAGGAAAATGTATCGTTTCAGGAAAGAAATCAACAAAAAGAGTTGTTTTTGCTAAAGCATATTAATTTTAACATAAATTAATTTTGCATGTTTATTTCCTTTATATAAATTTGCATCGCTAATTTTGGCCCGTTCGTCTATCGGCTAGGACGCCAGGTTTTCATCCTGGTAAGAGGGGTTCGATTCCCCTACGGGCTACTAAAAATATTTTATGGCGAATCATAAATCTGCAATTAAACGAATAAGACAAACTGAAACTAAAAAGTTAAGAAATCGTCTTCAACACAAGACTACTAGAAACGCTATCAAGCAATTAAAAGATAGTAGTAATAAAAAAGATGCTGAAAAACTTTTTACAAATGTTACTTCATTGTTAGATAAACTTGCTAAGAATAACATCATTCACAAGAATAAATCTGCTAATTTAAAATCTAAATTAGCTAGTCATGTTAATTCTTTAAAGTCTACTAAAAAAACTAAAGCTAAGACTACTAAGTCATAATTTAGGAATTCATTGATATTAAGAATTCCTCATTGTTTAGGGTTTTCTTAATTCTATCAGCAACAAATTCCATAGATTCTACTGGATTCATATCTGCCAAATATTTTCTCATAATCCACATTCTTTGAATAGTATTTTCATCTAACAGCAAGTCATCTCTTCTGGTACTTGATGATACTAAATCAATTGCTGGAAAAATTCTACGATTAGAAATTCTTCTATCTAGTTGTAATTCCATGTTACCGGTTCCTTTAAATTCCTCAAAAATTACTTCATCCATTTTAGATCCTGTTTCTGTAAGAGCTGTAGCTATTATTGATAAAGATCCACCACCTTCAATATTTCTAGCAGCTCCAAAGAATCTTTTAGGTTTGTGCAAAGCATTAGCATCCACACCACCACTTAGGATTTTTCCTGATGCTGGTTGAACAGTATTATAAGCTCTAGCTAAACGTGTTATTGAATCAAGTAGAATAACTACATCATGACCACATTCAACTAATCTTTTAGCTTTTTCTAGAACAATATTAGCAACCCTAACATGCCTATCCGCAGGTTCATCAAAAGTTGATGCTACAACTTCTCCTTTAACATTTCTTTGCATATCAGTTACTTCTTCAGGTCTCTCATCAATTAACAAAATAATTTGATAAACCTCAGGATGATTAGCAGCAATAGCATTAGCAACATCTTTAAGAAGCATTGTTTTTCCTGTTTTTGGCTGAGAAACAATCATACCTCTTTGTCCTTTTCCAATTGGTGAAAAAAGATCCATTATCCTGGTTGAAATACTACTTTCCTTATCAGCAATATTAAATTTTTCATCAGGAAATAATGGAGTTAGGTGTTCAAAAGATACTCTGTCTCTAACAACATTTGGTAGTAATCCATTTATCTTATTGACTTTAATGAGTGGAAAATATTTTTCTCCATCCTTAGGAGGTCTTACTTGACCTAATACTGTATCGCCAGTTTTTAATCCAAAGAGTCTTACTTGAGATTGTGAAACATAAATATCATCAGGTGAGCTCAAGTAGTTGTAATCAGATGATCTAAGAAAACCATAGCCCTCTTGCATAATGTCTAAAACACCTTCAGATTCAATAATACCATCAAACTCAAAATCAGGTTCCTTGTATTTATTTCTAGAATCTCTGTTATGATTTTTTTCATGAGATTCTCTTTTAGAAGCTTTTTTAACGTTTTGATCATCTTTTATATCATTTTTCGGTTTTGATGAAGAATGAAATTCAATGATTTTATCGATTAATTCATTTTTTTTCCCAGAGCTATCAATTCCTAATTCTTTACATAGGTCGACAAGTTCTGTTATTTTTTTCTTATTTAAATCTTTTAAATCTNACATAAAAAATTTTGTTATTGTGATTNTGTTANCTGGAAAGANTTTCGATAACAANTCAAATATACAATATTTTTAGATTACAGTTAAAAATCTTTATTTTTATTTAAATGTTTAGAAAACACTCCTATTTGTTACTGTTATTGATAGTATTGGGTATTATTACATATATNTTGGACTACAATAATGTAATTAAGTTTGATTTATCCATCTATCCTATAATAATCTCATTTTTTTCATTAATCATTTTAGTTTTAAATAATAGCTTAATAAAACAAGTTTATTTCTCTAAAATTATTTTTTTCTTAAATAGTATTTATATACTGAAGTTTATAATTTTTGATTCTTCAACTGAATTTTATGGATACTTGTATTTAGCAATAATTACCCTNATTACGGCTTTAATTTACAAATCACTAAAAAGGGATAAAGACCTTATTGATTCTGTTGATAGGTTAAGATAAATCAGATCTACTACCAAGCTCGATAATTTCAAGATTTTCAATTTTATTAAGTTTTATCTCAAATCTTAACATTGTTCTTTTTAAATGAAAACCATGTCTACCTGCTGCACCTGGATTTAAAAATATTAATTGATTAATCTTGTCATATTGAATCTTCAAGATGTGAGAGTGTCCGGATATTAGCAAATCTGGGTTATGTTCTTTAATTTTTATCAAAGTTTCTTTATTGTATTTGGGAGTTTTACCAGATATATGAGTTAGTAATATCTTTAAATTATTTAATTCAAAAAATTCAAATTTATTGCTTTCCGATCTAATTTCATTACCATCGATNTTTCCATAAACAAAAAGTACTTTACTAACAGATTTTAATTTCCTTATAACATCAAAAGTGCCTATATCACCTGCNTGAATAACATAATCAGCTTCTGAGGCATATTTAATAATTCTATCATCAATGTAACTATGCGTATCTGAAATAACTAAAACTTTTTTCACTCAACTGAATGTCCTAATAACTATATTTGAATATAATAATATTTAGACTTTAANTTGAGATTTTTCATTGAGTTTTCATATAATGGATCAAATTATCATGGATGGCAAAGACAACCATCCCAAACTTCAATACAAGAAAGATTTGAGGACTGTATCTCAAAAATTTTAAGTTCAAATATTTCATTAACTGCTGCTGGAAGAACTGATACTGGAGTTCATGCAAAAAAAATGTTTGCTCATTTTGATTANGATAAAGAATTTGATTGTTTAAAAACTATTCATCAATTAAATTCATTCCTTCCNAATGACATAAGTGTAAGAAATATTTTTCGTGTTAATGATGATGATCACGCACGATTTAGTGCTTTATCTAGAACATATCGTTATGTATTAATAAATAGAAAGGATCCATTTATGCAAAAAAGAGCGTATCTCTTAATAAATAAACTTGATATCAAAAAAATGAATGAAGCATGTAAATATTTGTTGAGTAATGATGATTTTAAGTCTTTTAGCAAATCAAAAACAGATGTTAAGACCTACATTTGCGATATTCAAGAAGCTTCTTGGACTCAAGTCGACGATGATACTTTTATTTTCAATATAAAAGCAAATAGATTTTTGAGAAATATGGTAAGGGCTATTGTTGGTACATTAATTGAAGTTGGTCAAAATATAATTACAATTGATCAGTTTAATGATNTTATTCTTTCTAAAAACAGAGCCAANGCGGGGTACTCGGTTCCTGCCCATGGACTGTATTTAACTGACGTTGAATATGATATTAATGAAATTACTTAGATGAATAATAAGTTTAATATTAAGCTCTTTTTTAGATTATTAGAATTTGTTAAACCTTACAAGCCTAATTTTATATTTGTTACAATAGCTGCAATATTAATTTCTGTTTTTTCAATTTTAAGTCAGTATCTACTCAAAATAGGAGTTGATGATTACATAACTCTTAAAAATTATTCAGGCCTGGTTTACATTATTTCTTTAATGTTTGCAGTGTTAATATTTCAAGTAATATTTCAATTTTTATTTGTTTATTTTACGAATATTCTCGGACAAAAAGTAGTTTTTGATATTCGAACAAAACTGTTTTCAAGAATTATAAAATTTAAAATGTCCTATTACGATAAATCATCTGTAGGAAGACTTGTTACTAGATCTGTCAATGATATGGAAACCATTGCGAGTATATTTAGTCAAGGTCTCTTTATGATTTTTGCTGATCTGATCTTAATGCTTTCTGTTATTTCAGTTATGATTTATTTGAGTTTTAAACTTTCAATTATTGTTTTTGCTGTTTTACCATTTATTTTAATAGCTACACGTTTTTTTCAAAGAGCTATGAAATCAGCTTTTAANGAGGTTAGAAGTGAGGTTGCAAATTTAAATTCTTTTGTTCAAGAAAGAATAAGTGGTATTAAAGAAATTCAAATATTTAATAGAGAAGAAGTAGAGCAAAATTCTTTCATAAAAATTAATGAAAAACATAAAAATGCTTGGTTGAAAACAGTATGGTATAATTCAATTTTCTTCCCAATAGCTGAGATATCAACATCAATTACAATAGGACTTTTAGTTTGGTTTGGTGGACGATTAGTTGGAGTTGAGTTTTCGGGTGTTACCATAGGAACAATATTTTTATTTATTCAANTATCACAGATGTTGTTTAGACCTCTCAGACAGATTGCTGATAAATTTAATACGCTACAAATGGGAATGGTTGCAGCAAACAGAGTATTTAATATTTTAGATACTTCAGACTTTATAAAAAATCATACAACTAAAAAAAATAACTTAATAGAAGGTAAAATTAAATTTGATGAACTAAGTTTTTATTACTCAGAAAGTAAGCCTGTTTTTGATAAATTAAATCTAAGTATAAATAGTGGTGAAAAAGTAGCTATTGTCGGCTCAACAGGCTCTGGTAAAACTACTTTAATTAACTTGATATTGAGATTTTATGAAAGTAACTCTGGTGATATATTTATTGATAACAGAAATATTAAAGAGATAGACTTGAAAAATTTAAGATCTCAGATTTCTTTAGTAACGCAAGACATATTTTTATTTGCAGATTCAATATTTAACAACATAACATTATTTAACCCTAATATCTCAATTGATGATGTCAAAAAAGCTGCAAAAGAAATTGGTATTCATGACTTTATTAATAAACTTCCTGGAGGATACTATTATAACGTACGTGAAAGAGGTGTTATGCTTTCTGAAGGGCAAAAGCAATTAATTTCATTTTTGAGAGCATATCTGAGTAATCCTAGAATCTTAATCTTAGATGAGGCAACTTCTTCTATTGATAGTAAAACTGAAAAGTTAATACAGTATGCAACATCTAAAATAATTCAAAATAAAACATCAATTATTATCGCACATAGACTATCTACAATACTAAATTCCGATAAGATTATTGTCCTAGAAAATGGTAAGATAGTTGAGAGTGGTTCTCATAAACAATTGATTAGTATAGAGAATGGATTTTATAAAAAACTGTATGAACTACAATTTCAAAAAGATGAATTAATTGGCGAGGTCGTCTAATAAAATATCTCTTAATTGTTCATTGTTTTTAAACTCTATAAATTCACCATTTTTTATGTATGAAATTTTTCCAGTTTCCTCAGAAACAACTATTGAAATCGCATCAGTATCCTCAGTTATACCAACACCCGCTTTATGTCTTAACCCATAAGATTTATTTAATTTCTTTTTTGATAAGGGAAGNGTAACTCTACTTGATGTNATNGAATTACCCTCAATGATTAATGCTCCATCGTGGAGAGGGCTGTTTTTAAAAAATATACTTTCAATTAGTGGTGCTGAAATATTTGCGTTTAATCTATCGCCATCAGCTTTTACAAAATCTAAATTTGAATTTCTTTCAAAAACAATTAAAGCTCCAGTTTTATTTTTTTTAAGATTTTCTAAGGCTTTGAATAACTCTTCTATATCAATTTTATTTTTTTCTTTAGTGATTTTAAAAAATAAATTCAACTTTTTTAAAACTGATTTATTATTAGTAATTCGATTTGAACCTAGTATTAATAAAAATCTTCTAATTTCTTGTTGAAATACAATAATCAAAGCAAAAACTCCAACACTTATAAATCCACCTAAAATGTTACTGAGAATATTCATATTTGCAATATCAGTAATCCACCAAATGATATAAATAATTACAAAACCTCTAAAAATAATTATCGCTGAAGTTCCTCTTATTAATTTATACACCCAGTATAGCATCACAGCAACTAAAATGATATCTATTATTGGAAGAATTGTCGAAACGATCAAATCAAGAATTTCCACTATTGTTTGTTGTTAGGTTATACAAATTTATACATTCTTTTGCTTCCTTCACATCATGAACTCTAAGAATCTTAGATCCCTTCATTAATGCAATTGTGTTTAATATAGAAGTTCCATTTAATGCAAATTCTTTTTCAATTTCTAAAGCTTTAGTTATCATTGATTTTCTTGAAAAACCAACTAATAGTGGCAAATCAATCATTTCAAAATGATGTAGATTAGAAAGTATCTCGAAATTATGCTGTAAAGTTTTGCCAAATCCAAATCCAGGATCTATTATCAAATCATTTATCTTGTATTCTCTAGCTTTTTTTACTCTTTGAGCTAAATAAGAAATAATCTCTTTACATACGTCATCATAATTTGCGTTTTTTTGCATTGTTTGAGGATCACCCTTCATGTGCATAATTACGTATGGAATATTATATTCAGATACAACATTCATAATTTCCTCATCAATTTCTCCTGCCGAAATATCATTTATTATATCAGCTCCATTCTCAATTGATTTTCTAGCAATTTCACTTCTAAATGTATCCACAGAAATAATCAAATCTTTAAATTCTTTTCTTAGATATTTTAGTATTGGAATTACTCTTTTTTCTTCTTCTTTTACAGAGATGTTTTTTGCACCGGGTCTGGAGCTATATCCACCAACATCTAAAATATCCATACCATTTTCAAGCATTGAAACAACATGTGTTAATATTTTTTTTTCAGATGAAAACTTCCCTCCATCATAAAATGAATCTGGTGTTAAATTCAAGATGCCCATGACTTTTGGACTTTCTAAGCTGTATAATTCACCTCGAATGTTAATATTCATTAGATTTTTGACCTGATTTATTGAATAATTTTATCGAAATTTACGTAAAATATATTTGTGAAAAATACATCTCNATTGTTTGATGAAGTAATTGAAAAATGTTTAAACATTTATGNATCAAAAATGTCTGACTATGGAAGTGCATGGCGAATTCTGAGGTTATCATCTTTAACTGACCAAGTTTTCATCAAAGCNCAGAGAATTAGAAGCCTACAAATAAAGAAGATTTCTAAGGTTGATGAGGGACAGGAGTCAGAATTTATTGGTATAATTAATTATTGTATAATGGCATTAATACAACTTGAAAAAGGTGTAGCGGATGAGCCAGATCTAAACTTAAAAGAGGCAATCGAGGAGTATAATAAACAGATTAAAGTCGTTAAAGATTTAATGATGGATAAAAATCATGATTATGGAGAAGCATGGAGAGATATGAGGATAAGTTCTCTTACTGATTTAATAATTCAAAAATTATTGAGAGTTAAGCAAATTGAGGATAATGATGGAAAAACATTGATCAGTGAAGGTATAGATGCTAATTATCATGATATGATAAATTATTCAATTTTTGCACTAATTCATCTTTCGGAAAAAGATAAATGAAAATATTAAATATTTTATTTACTCTTTTTGGTGTTATTACAGTAATTTTTTTCTTGTTTAAAGTTTTGCCTGGAGATCCAGCAAGAATGATGATGGATCAAAATGAAAATGAAGAACAACTTACAATAATTAAGAAAAAATACGGATTTGATAAGCCAGTTATTACTCAATNCTTATATTATTTGAATGATCTTTCAGTTNTTTCAATTTATTCAAACAATCAGGATGATTTTAATTTCTTAGATAATAAAAAATATACCTATCAAAAAATCATAAATACAGGGAACTATACAATAGTTTTCAAAATNCCATATTTAAGAGAGTCTTATCAAAGAAAAGGAGTTAAGGTATCTTCTATAATATTAAATACTTTCCCAAATACAATTGTTTTAGCAATTTCCTCAATTTTAATCGCTGTGATAATTGGAATCCTACTTGGAATTTTTTCAGCTTTGAAAAAAGATTCAATTATTGACAATTTTATTCAAGTGCTCAGCACTTTAGGNATGAGTGTACCTTCTTTCTTAAGTGCAATAATTGCAGCTTGGATTTTTGGCTATCTCTTGTCTGATATAACAGGTTTGAATATGACAGGTAGTTTATATGAGTTAGACGACTATGGGGAAAATTATGAACTTAAACTTAAAAATTTGATATTACCCTCACTGGTTCTTGGAATAAGGCCAATTGCNGTAATATCGATGATGATGAGAAACTCTCTTATTGATGTGTTGAAAAAAAACTATGTGATAACAGCGTATGCTAAAGGTTTGACTACATTTCAAGTAATAACTAGACATTGTTTAAAAAATTCATTAAATCCAGTTGTTACAGCACTTTCTGGATGGTTTGCAAGTCTTTTGGCAGGTTCAGTATTTGTAGAATATATTTTTGGATGGAATGGTTTAGGAAAAGAGATAGTTTATTCTTTAAATATGTTAGATGTTCCAGTCATTATTGGATCAGTGATAGTAATTAGTTTTTCATTTATAATGATTAATATCTTTGTAGATGAAATTTATAAAATATTAGACCCTAGAATAAGAAATTTATGAGAAAAAAAATTGTAGCAGGAAATTGGAAAATGAATGTTGACTTGAATGAGTCAACTGATTTAATTAAGTCAATTAAAAAAATATATGATCATAATNTTGATGTTGAGGTTTGTATCGCTCCTTCATTTCCTTTTTTGAAGGAATCAACTGAACTATGCCAAGGAGAAAAAATTAAAGTGTTAGCTCAGAACGTAAATGATAATTTAAAAGGAGCTTTTACAGGTGAAGTTTCAATTCATATGCTTAAAAGTATCAATGTAGATGGAGTTATTTTAGGTCATTCAGAAAGGAGGGAATACTACAATGAGGATGATGATTTATTATTAAGAAAGCTTAAAGTTTCTTTAAAAAATAACTTTAAAGTTTATTTCTGTATTGGAGAAAGCTTGGAGGACAGAGAGAAAAATAATCATTTTGAGAAAGTAAAAAATCAATTAGATAANACTGTATTTAAAATTGACAATATAGATCCTGAAAATTTAGTTATCGCTTATGAACCAATATGGGCAATTGGCACTGGTCTTACTGCATCACCAGAACAAGCTCAGGAAATTCATAAATATATTAGAAATCTATTGAGCGAAAGATATGGAAAAAAGATTTCCGACAATACATCCATAATATACGGAGGNAGTGTAAAGCCAAACTCTGCNAGGGACATTTTTGAAAAAGAAGATGTTGATGGTGGATTGATTGGAGGTGCATCTTTGTCGCCAAATGATTTCATTGATATTGTTAGATCAATTTAACTTATTTTTAAAATTGTAGATTTGCACTAACATATTGATTATGAGTGTAAAAGAGAAAACAAAAAAGGAATCATCAAGCTTAGCTGAGAATTCCGAAATTCATGAAATCATTCTCTACAACGATGACATTAACACTTTTGATCATGTAATTGACTGTTTAATTTCCATTTGTGATCACACACCTCTTCAAGCAGAACAATGCACTCTTATTGTTCATTACAAAGGAAAGTGTTCTGTTAAATCTGGTACACTTTTTGACCTAAAACCAAGGTTGAAGAAACTAACTGCTGCAGATTTGACTGCTGAAATAATTTAAACACTAATGAATAAAATTTTTATCTTANCTTTTTTTATGGGCATATTCAATATTTTTNCNCAAAGTCCTGANGTATCNTTTGAAAAATCAATTTATGATTTTANTGTNAAGGATATNTATGGTGAAGATTTTAAATTTGAAAAATTGAAAGGAAAAAAAATAATGATTGTCAANACTGCNTCNAAGTGTGGCTTAACNCCACAATATGAAGGNCTTGANGATNTNTACAAAACNTANAAAGANGACAATTTNGTAATTATTGGATTCCCNGCTAATAATTTTTTATGGCAAGANCCTGGATCCAATGATCAAATTGAATCATTTTGNAAAGAGAATTATGGTGTAACTTTTCCNATNATGAGTAAAATATCTGTTAAAGGANCNTCAATGCATCCAATTTANAAGTNTCTTACAANNAAGNAAANAAATGGNGTATCAAGCTCTAGTGTTTCTTGGAATTTTCAAAAATATTTAATTAATGAAGAAGGAGTTNTTGAAAAAGTAATTTCTCCTAGAACAAAACCAAANGATCCNCAAATAGTTGATTGGATCAAATCAAGTTAAATGTCAAAAAAAATAGGCACTAAATGNGTTCANTCTGGTAATATAGTTGATGATAAATTTCATGGTTCTATTTCGCCAATCTATCCTGCNACNACCTATGATTACAGAAAAACNGATACNTANCCAAGATANTTTAANACACCTAATCAATTAGCANTATCNANAAAAATTAGTGATNTAGAAAGTGCTGAAGATTCAATTTTNTTCGGATCTGGTCTNGGAGCAGTNTCATCTACAATGTTTTCATTTTTAAAGTCTGGAGATCACGTTATNCTTCATGANTCTATCTANGGTGGAACTATAAATCTTGTCAATACTGAGTTTAAAAAGTTTAATATTGATTTTTCNTATATAGATATCAATGATGTTGATTTGTTNAAATCAACTATTAAGAAAAANACAAGAATTATATATTTTGANACACCAACTAACCCNTTACTTCAAATCNTTGATATNAGTTTAATTTCATCNGTNGCNAAAGAAAATGATATNATTTCAATCATAGATAATACATTCGCAAGCCCAATAAATCAAAACCCCATCAATTTTGGAATNGANTTAGTAATCCATAGNGCTACAAAGTATTTGGGTGGTCANAGTGATATTTTAGCTGGATCAGTNAGTGGTNCTANAGAACATNTTGAAAAAATTAAAAAATCAGGTATNAATTACGGNGCNANTCTAAGTGANTATACCGTTTGGCTTTTAGAAAGAAGTATAAAGACACTNTCAGTTNGGGTNAATGCTCAAAATCAAAATGCATTNGANCTTGCTAATTTCNTNNACGAAAGTNCACTAATNAAGAAAGTATATTANCCNGGTCTTNAAAATCATTTNTCTCACGAGATAGCTTCCAAGCAAATGAATGGGTTTGGTGGAATGATGTCTTTTGAAGTGATGGATAAAATCAATCCTGAAGATTTTGTTTCGGACTTAAAGATTATCAGTCCAACCATGAGCTTAGCTGGTGTTGAGTCAAGTATTACCTCACCATCAAAAACTTCACACAAAAAAGTAGATTTTCAAATTCGAAAAAAACTAGGTATTTCTGATAATTTATTAAGATTCTCTGTAGGAATTGAAGATATTAAAGATTTAATGTTAGATTTAGATAAATCTTTAAAAAACAATGTCAGATAAGTTAGATTTTTTAGCTTTTGGTGCTCATCCTGATGATGTCGAGCTTGGATGTGGTGCTACAATCGCTAAGTTAATTTCGCAAGGAAAAAAAGTTGGAATCGTTGATTTAACTAAGGGAGAGCTTGGTACTAGAGGCTCTGCAGAAATAAGAACAAAAGAGACAAAAGAAGCTTCAAAGATTTTAGGAATCACTCTAAGAGAAAATATGGATTTTAAAGATGGTTTTTTTCGTAATGATGAAGAGCATCAGTTAAAGATTATTCAGGTAATTAGAAAATATCAACCTGATTTTATTTTTTGTAATGCTCCAGATGATCGACATATTGATCATCCTAAAGGCTCTCAGCTTATTGTAGAAGCATCTTTTTTAAGTGGTTTGTCTAAAATTAACACCGTTGATTTTTTAGAAAATACTCAAAAGCAATGGAGACCAAAAAACATTTATCACTACATACAATGGAAAAATCTTGATCCTGATTTTATTTTTGATGTTTCTGGATTTCATAACGCTAAAATGGATGCTGTGAAATGTTATTCTTCTCAATTTTATGATCCAAAAAGTAAAGAACCTGAAACACCAATAAGTACCAAAAATTTTCTAGATTTTGTTCAGTCTAGAGCAAATGATTTTGGAAGATTAATTGGTGTGGAACATGGAGAAGGATTTATTTCAAATAGAAAATTAGGATTCTCATCTTTTGATGAATTAATTTAAATTTCTTAAATAACTTCCTAGAGAATCTTTAAATTCAATTCCGTCATGCATTCTGTTTTTTGTTAATTTTTTAAATGAAGTAAGCCCCCACAGAAGTATTTCTTTAATAAAATAGTGATCCTTTATTTCAATATTTTTACAATACCTTTCTATAAGGTTATTTAATTCATTTATTTCATCAATCACTTTTTTATACTCTTTGTCTGTAAATTCATCTCCAATAAACACTTCATTATCATTTTGTATAAACCAATTTAAAAGTGAATCATAAGGTGTTTCCTCATTTGGTTTTTCAAGTTTACTTATTTCTGGAAAATACTTTAAAAAAATAGATTTTACTCCATCGTCAATTAATTGAAATGATATTTGATCTGCACCTTGTTCTTCTCCTTCATACACTAATTCAATTTTGCCATTAATAGCAGGAATAATTCCAGAAAAATCAGAAAGTCTCACTAAACTTTTTTCTTCACTATTAATAAGCATTCTTCTTTTTACCGTACTGATTAGATTTTCAAAAGCAGTAATGCTTAATCTTGCACTAACACCACTTTTATAATCAACATATTCACTTCTTCTTGCTGAAAAATTAATTTCTTCAATTAAATCTCGCGCTAGCTCTGGTACATGTATATTTTCATTTGAGGTATCTGCCTCTTGTTGAGTGATTTTTTTTGCAATATTTAAGGTGTAAGGATAATGAGTAATGATTTGAGAACCAATTCTATCTTTTAATGGAGTAACTATACTTCCTCTATTAGTATAATCTTCTGGATTAGCAGTAAAAACAAATTGAATATCAAGAGGTATTCTAAGTTTAAATCCTCTTATTTGAATTTCTTTTTCTTCCAAAATTGAGAATAAACTAACTTGAATTCTTGCTTGTAAGTCTGGTAATTCATTAATAACAAAGATGCACCTATTCGCTCTAGGAATCATACCAAAATGAATAACGTTTTCATCGGAATATGACAGCTTCAAACTAGCAGCCTTTATTGGATCAATATCTCCAATTAAATCAGATACTGTTACGTCAGGTGTTGCAAGTTTTTCATAAAATCTTTCTGACCTGTGAATCCAATTAACTTTCGTTTTCTTTCCATTTTCTTTTATTATTTGTTTTCCTTTTGATGAAATAGGGCTTAATGGATCGTCATTTATTTCTGTTCCTGAGATTACAGGAATCCACTCATCAAGCAAATCAACCATTTTTCTTGCCAATCTTGTTTTTGCTTGACCTCTCAAGCCAAGAAGATTTATATTGTGTTTTGAAAGAATTGCTCTTTCAAGATCTGGAATAACTGTATTTTCATATCCATAAATATTTGAAAAAGTAGGTTTTCCACTTTTGATAAGCTTTGATAGATTATCACTTAGTTCCTCTTTTATTGACTTAGATTTATATCCTGACAATACAAGTTCTTCAAGATTTTTAATATTAGGTTTAATCATTATATTTTACGTTTTCTATTGTTTTCGTAGTCTTCAAAAATCATTTCTCCCAGATTATCTATTCCAGTATAAAAAGCTTTCCCACCATTGGCATTAGAAAATTTTCTCACAAAATGTTGTAAGTATGAATCTCTAGCTATCATAAAAGTAGTTATAGGTATTTTTAGTTTTCTAGCTTGTTTTGCCATAGTGTAGCATTTGTTAGTTATTTTAGGATCAAGTCCAGAACTATTTTTATAATAACTGCCATCACTAAGTTTTAAACAACTTGGTTTTCCATCTGTTATCATTAGTATCTGCTTGTTATTGTTTTTTTTCTTTTTAAGTATATCCATGGCGAGCTGTAATCCTGCAACTGTATTAGTGTGATATGGTCCAACTTTTAAGTAAGGAAGTTTTTTTAATGGAATAATTTTAGCATCATTTCCAAAAACAATAATATCTAGAGTGTCTTTTGGATATTTGGTAATTATTAGTTCTGAAAGAGCCATGGCTACTTTTTTGGCAGGTGTAATTCTATCTTCTCCATAAAGTATCATACTATGGCTAATGTCAATCATTAATACAGTACTCATTTGAGAATTGAAAGTGGAATTTTGTACTACTATGTCATCAGAAATTAAATCTAAACTATCAGAGCCAGTTCTATTATACATGTTTTTTAAACTTTCACTCATTACAATCTTATCAACGCTATCACCAAACTCATAGATCTTAGTGTCGTTGTTATCATTGTCATTAAATCCAGAATATTTTGATTTGTGATTTCCAGACTTTGATTTTTTAATTTGACCAAAAATTTTGTTTAATGCGAATTGCCTTAAAGCTTTTTCCATTTTTGCAGAAATTTTGTTGAGGACTTTATCTCCATTAAGACTTATTTCTGTAGTTATGTATCCTTTATTTAGAAGTTCTTCTAAAAAATCATCTATAGTATAGTTTTCATCAGTCAAAAGATATTCCTTGTCAAGTTCCTTTAACCATTCAATTGCTTCATCAAAATCACCAGATGTATAAGTAATCAATTCTTTAAAAATTTCAAAAAGCTTTTCAAATGGGCTAACATTCTTTTTTTTGAACAGACTAAATGACCATCCTTTGATGGGAATTGAATTTAAAGATTTCACAAATAAAAATTAACAAATTAAATGCCAAATAAATTTATAATCCATATATAAATTAATTTTAAAACATACAACGGAACATTTATTGATCAAGAAAGTTGTTTTTCAAGTGAAACCTTATTGAGTTTAGGTTTTGGTTTTGGTTTTGGTTTTTTCTTTTTTTCTTCAAAAATTTCAACTGGCTTTTCAATTTCATTTTTTTTGATATTCTGAGTATTCGTTGGACGATTTATAATAAACCACCTACTACACCCTACAAGGTCACCCTCTCTTTTATTCTTTTGTAATTAATTCATAGTGTGTTCAAACAGGCATACTCATCAATCTCAGTTGAATGTCAGTCATGACATTTAAAGAAGTCCTAAAATTCACATCATTTAGTGCCGAAATAGTGCCAAGAACAGAGTAAAAAGTCGTAAATTATACTAATAAATTAACAAACTAACAGATAAATAAAAAGAGAGATTTTTTAGTTCATATTTGAATTAAATTACTTTGCATATGAGAAGAAATAATATAAATTTGCTTTCCTAATCAAATGGTGGTTGTAGCTCAGTTGGTTAGAGCGCCTGATTGTGGTTCAGGAGGTCGCCGGTTCGAGCCCGGTCTTCCACCCTTTAAGCTCCTCTTAAAGAGGGGCTTTTTTTTAATAAATTTAATTTGTGTCTTTTAATAAAAATAAATAGATTAGCTTCGCTTAAAATTATTTTTATGAACAAAGGAAAAGTAAAATTTTTTAATGTAACCAAAGGGTTTGGTTTTATTAAAGACAACGAATCTGGTGAGGAATATTTCGTTCACTCAACTGGCTTAATTGACAGGATTAAGGAAGATGATGAAGTGGAGTATTCTTTGAAAGAAGGAAAGAAGGGAATGAATGCTGTTAACGTTAAGATTAGTAATTAAAGTACTATCTATTAAACAATAAATATTTCAAAAATTCTTACCCTCATTTGAAGGTTTTAAGTATAGTAGGAAAATTTTCTTATATAATATCTATCAGATTATTTATTTAAATTTAAAATAGATGAAAAATCTATTTTATTTACTATGTCTTCTGCTAGTTTCATGTTTATATGAAAAGAATGATAGCCCTAATATTATTCTTTTTATGGTTGATGATTTAGGATGGCAAGACACTTCAGTTCCTTTCTGGTCTCAAGAAACAGAATTTAATAGGCTTTACAATACTCCAAGTATGGAAAAATTAGCAAATATGGGAGTAAAATTTACTAATGCCTACGCTACTCCAGTGTGCTCTCCAACTAGAATAAGTTTAATGACTGGTATGAATTCAGTTAATCACAGAGTAACAAATTGGACTTTATACCCTAATGTTAAGAAGCCTGCAGAAATAAATCATGAAGAATTCGAATTTCCAGATTGGAATTATAATGGTTTATCTACAATCGCAGGTATTAATAATACTGTCTATGCTACTTCTTTGCCACAAATTTTAAAAGATAACGGTTATTATACTATTCACGCCGGTAAAGCTCATTTAGGTGCCATATCTTTTCCATCTTCAGATCCATCAAATATCGGTTTTGATATAAATATAGCAGGTCATGCTGCGGGAGCTCCCCAAAGTTATTTAGGTATTGAAAATTTTGGAAATGGTGATAAAAAAAATAAAATATGGGCTGTTCCAGGACTAGAAAAATACCACGGTCAAGATATTTTTTTAACACAAGCAATAACTCAAGAAATTCTTTACAGCCTAAATAAATCTCGAGAATTAAGTATACCTTATTTCTTATATTTTTCCTTGTATAATGTTCATACCCCATTAAAAGAGGACAAAAGATTCTCAGAAAAGTATAAAGATTTAGGATTGCATCCGGCTGAAGTAAAATATGCTTCAATGATTGAAAGTATGGATTATGCTCTTGGATCAATCTTGAACAACATTTCTGAAAATAATGAACTAGACAATACAGTAATAATTTTTATGTCTGACAATGGAGGTCTTAGTGCTGTTGCAAGAGGAGGTGAAAAACATACTCACAATTGGCCATTAAAAAGCGGTAAAGGTTCAATTTATGAGGGTGGAATTAGGGTTCCGATGATTGTTTATGATCCGAATTCAATTTTTGACGGAAAAGAAATTGATAAACCTTTAATTATTGAAGATTTTTTTCCATCTATTTTAGATTTTGCGAAAATAGAAAAATATAATACTGTTCAAAAAATTGATGGTAAAACTTTTAAGCCAATTCTTTATAATCAAGATGTAGATTCAAAACCTCTAATCTGGCATTATCCAAATTGGTGGGGTCCCTCAGGTCCAGGAATTGGAAGTTATAGTGCAATTAGAGATGGAAAATGGAAATTGATATACTCTCATAATAAATTAGAGCTTGAGCTATACAATCTTGAGGAAGATATTTATGAGAAAAATAATTTAGTTTCAGAAAATATTAAAGTTACACGTCAGCTGTCTCAAAAATTAACTGATTATTTAATTAAAAATAATGCTCAAATGCCATTATTAAAAAAGACAGGTCTTCAAATTGATTGGCCAAATTCGTTGCTTAAAAATTAAACTATGAGACTTATATTATTTTTGTTATTAACCATAAACCTTCTTTACTCACAAGACGATAATACTCATGTTCCAAATGAGTTCAGAGCAGTATGGGTAGCAAGTGTTGCTAATATTTCTTGGCCGAGTCAACCTGGTTTAGATTCTGAAACACAAAAAGAAGAAGCTATTCAGATAATTGAAAATGCAAAAAAAGGTAATTTAAATACAATAATTTTACAAGTAAGACCTCAATCAGACGCTCTTTATGAAAGTAAGATTGAACCTTGGTCGTATTTTTTGACGGGTGAAAGTGGGGTTCCACCTAATCCGTATTACGATCCTCTAAGTTTTTGGATAGAAGAATGTCACAAAAGAGGAATAAAGCTACATGCATGGCTAAATCCATACAGAGCAAGTCATCCAACCAATAAATCTATCAATAAAAGTAGTTCAATAAATAGATACTCCGATATTGCCTTGGAATTAAAAAATGGATATTGGTGGTATGATCCTTCTTTAGATCAAGTAAAAAAATTATCCTTAGATGTCGTAAGGGATATTGTCTCTAGATATAATGTAGATGGTATTCATTTTGATGATTACTTTTATCCATATCCATCATACAATGANAATGAAGAATTTCCTGATCANATTTCTTGGGAAAANTCTAAGAAATCTATTTTGATTAATGATAGAAAAAATTGGAGAAGNAAAAGTGTAAATACTTTTATTAAGTCAGTNTACAAGGAAATTAAAAAAATTAAACCTNAAGTTTTATTTGGAATCAGTCCTTTTGGTATTTGGAGACCTGGAAATCCTGAAANGCGCTACAACAACATTTGATCAGTATGATATGTTNTTTGCAGATGCNAGAAAGTGGATAAGNAGGGGATGGGCTGATTATTTTTCTCCNCANTTGTATTGGNCAATTGCNAATGAAAAGTATAGTTTTCCTGTTATGCTTGATTGGTGGNAATCTAACAATAAAAAAAATAGATANCTGTGGCCNGGTATAAGATTAAGTAATTATAAAGGTGAAGAACAAATAAAGGAGGTNTCTAATCAAATTATGATTATGAGATCANTAGTNAAAAAAAATNCTGGTATTGTTTTTTGGAGTTATAATGATCTAAAAAACAACCCAGGAATTCTTNAAATNTTANGTAATCAGTATTTTAAATAACTACTTTTTACTTAATGATACTTCGTATGGTCCTTGTTTGAACTTTAATGTANTTTCCTCTGGATTAAATGTNAGTTCAACACCAGCCTCTTCAAGCTTAAATTTATGTTTAGATACAGGNNTTAAGTCGAAAGCACCTTGACCAGTAATACTTATATTAAGCTTTCCNTCATTATTTGTNAAAATNAAATCTAATGGGAAGTTTTCAGCACTGTAANAACCTATNTAAGAATTTANATCTTCTTCANTNACTGTGAATGTTTCAACNTCAGGNTTTGGATCAACAACAATTCTCTCATCTCTATTTGCAATATTCCAAGCNGTNTAGAAAATTAGTTGNGTTCTTAATTCCAATAAATCATATTCAATTTTGTCTGGNGTATCAGTTGGTTGGTGGTAATCAGCATGAGTTCCAGTAAAGTAAAAAATAATTGGAATTCCATACTTAGCAAAGTTNTAATGATCACTTCTATAGTAAAACCTATTTGGATCGTCTTTATCATTGTATCTGTAATCTAAATCTAAATTTAAAGTTTCAGCATTTGTTTGTTCAGATAAATTATGTAAATCTTGACTATCATGATCAGAACCAATGATGTAAACATAGTCTCTGTTTTTTCTTTCTCTAGTAGGATCTATTCTTCCAATCATATCGATATTTAAGTTAGTAACAGTATTTACTAGTGGATAAATAGGGTTTTCTGAGTAATATTTAGAACCTAAAAGTCCCTTTTCTTCACCAGTTACATGTAAAAAAACAATTGATCTTTTTGGCCCTTGACCTTTGTCAGCAGCTTTTTTGAAAGCTTGTGCGATTTCTAACATTGCAACTGTTCCTGAGCCATCGTCATCAGCCCCATTATAAATTTTGCCATCTCTCATTCCAACATGATCTAAGTGAGAAGTAATAACTAGATATTCTTCTGGTTTTTCTGAACCTTCAATTATTGCGATAACATTTTCTGTTTCTACTTCTCCAATGTTACCTCTTCTAATATTTAACTTTATGTTTTGAAGATAGCTTCCATTATTTCCAGGTTTGATTCCTTCATTCAGGTAAAAATCGGCTAAATATTTTATAGCAATATCTTCACCTTCAGTTCCTGTATCTCTTCCTTGAAATTCATCAGAAGCATAAGTGTAAAGGTNATCCTTAAGATCNTTTTCTGTAATTGTCTTTGCAAACTTTTTAGCTTTATTTGCTGTAGCATATGAATATTGTGCTGTAGCATTAAAGCTCACAAAAAGGATTAATAATGTTAAAATGTTCTTCACTTTTATAAATTTTGTAAGTCTAATATAGAATAATTAATTTTAAAANAGAATATGTTTTTTTATGAAGATTTCAATTAGAATATTACTGTTTTTTGTTCTTATCTTAAATTGTTCATGTAACAAAACTAAAATTGACAAGTATAATTATATTGTAATATTTACAGATGACATGGGCTATGGAGATATTGGAGTGTATGGGCACCCAACAATTAATACTCCTTACCTTGATAAGATGTCAGTAGAAGGACAAAAATGGACACAATTTTATTCAGCAGCATCAGTATGTACTCCCTCAAGAGCAGCGCTTTTAACAGGAAGACTTCCGGTAAGAAGTGGAATGGCAAGCTCAGTTAATAGGGTTCTGTTTCCTAACTCAAAATACGGAATTCCAAAAAGTGAAATTTTAATTGCTGAAAAATTGAAAGATTATAATTATAAAACTGCTATAATTGGTAAATGGCATTTAGGGCATAATGATGAATTTCTTCCTTTGAATCATGGGTTTGATTATTATTATGGTATTCCTTACTCAAATGACATGGATAAGATAAATAATAATCCTTACTGGTCAGAATATAATCGAGATGAATTGAATTCTAAAAGTTATAATGTTCCTTTAATGGAAAATTTTAAAATTATAGAAAGGCCTGCTGATCAAACAACAATAACAAAAAGGTTTTCTGAAAAGGTAATTGAATTAGTAAACCATTACAAAGAAGACAATTTTTTTATCTATTTAGCTCACAGTCTCCCGCATATTCCTTTGTATGCTTCTGATGAATTTTTAGGAAAAAGTAAAAGAGGTTTGTATGGTGACGTCATAGAAGAAATTGATTTTGGTATTGGTCAAATTCTTAGTGAGCTAAAAAAACTTAAGCTAGAAAAAAATACTATTGTAGTATTCACTTCGGATAATGGGCCATGGTTGACGTATAAAACACATGGTGGTTCAGCTGGCCTTTTGAGAAACGGAAAAGGAACAACCTGGGAGGGAGGAATGAGAGTTCCAGCAATATTTTGGGGAGCAGGGATAGTCCCTAAATCTGTGAATGAAATGGGCTCAACATTAGATCTTTATCCAACCTTTATGTCAATTTCTAATATAAGTCATAAAGATGATAATGAGCTGGATGGAGTTGATTTGTCCGAGGTATTATTTAATAATGGATCATCACCCAGAGAAGTTATGCCTTTTTACAAAGGATCTGAATTATATGCTTTTCGTTATAAAAACTATAAACTTCATTTAAAAACATCATCTTGGTTCAGTAAAGTTGAAACACACGATCCTCCTATGTTATTTGATCTTGATATAGATCCATCAGAAAAATATAATATTTCTGAAGAGAATCCAGAAAAGATAAACGAGATTTTAAAAATTATTAATATTCACAAAGAAAAAATAGTTTTTGGAGATGATCAGTTAGAATCTCGTGATTAGATATTTAATAAAAGTTTAGTTTAGGCTACTTTCGATATAATCCCAAAGCTTTATTCTCATCTCTAAAGCTCTCTTTGACATTAGAGTGGCTTCTTCCCATTTTGTGGCGTCATCACCACATAGTTCACTAATCATTTTTAGAGCCATTGGTCCATGCTCATCTCCATCAAGTTCAATATGTCTCTCAAGATAATAAAGTAAATCAGAAATTTGAGTTTCATTTTTCTCATTGAGCGTCTTAACAATATTGATGAACATATCTGGAATTAAATCTTCTCTACCAAAAGTAAAAACACTTGCTATTACGTGTGATTTATTAGTGCTAATTGTATCAAATGTAAAATCTAAAAAATTTATAATGCCTTGAGGAAGGTCTGATCCCCCCTTTGATAAATTATAGTCTTTAGTTTCTTTAATTTTATTAACAAATTTTTCAATAAGTTTTGTGCTAGATCCAATTTTCTTCATCGATTCAACGTACAACTCAAAGTGACTTGCTGGATTATTTTTCTGATCAACATCGCTTTCCTCACCGAGAATAATTTCATTAATTAATCTTCGTGATACTTTATCTTCAGTTGGGTACCAAGGAATTTCAGTACATGTTAAATTGTTTTGTAAAGACTTAGCCAATGACATAAAATCCCAAACTGCAAAAACATGAATTTCCATGAATTTAGAAATTGCTTCAACACTATTTAATTTATTATATAATTTGTGTTTAAGTAAATGCTCTCTAGTTTCTGAAATTTCTGAAAGAAGATTATTTATTTTGTTCATAAAAAAGCAAAATTAATTATTAAAAATTTATTTTTAGGTAATTTCAAAAATTATGCAAATAGATGTTCTTTTTGCTTTTTTAACAAGTGTCTTCTTTCTGACGTTGTCACCTGGACCTGATATTATGTATGTGTTTTACAAAAGCTCAACTTGTGGTTTTAAAGAAGCTGCAAAATTGAGTATGGGTTTAACCTCAGGTCTTTTGATTCATACATTATTTGTAGCTTTTGGTATTTCCACCTTAATTAAATCAAATCAAGATTATTTCGACCTAATTAAATACTTTGGTTTCATATACTTTACATATTTAGGATTCAGTCAATTTTTTAAAAAAAACATAGGAGTTGAGAAAAAAAACGAAAGCAATAATAGTTTTGTTACAGGTCTTTTAATGAATCTTCTTAATCCTAAGGTTAGTATTTTTTTTATTGCATTCCTTCCAGCATTTGTATTTCATAATTCATTAGACATTGAATTACAGTTTATAATTTTGGGTTTAATTTTTTGGGCTGTAGCAACATTAATATTTGTATTTATATCATTAGTGTCTAGCAATTTTAAGACTTTATTTGAAAAGTATATTAATTACAAAAAAATAAAATATATTCAAGCATTAATATTTTTATTAATTGCTTTATATATCCTATTGATCTAGTCTATTTNTTTAATAAACGTTTGTAGAGNTTAANTAAAAACATTAAAGTTATTCCGATNAGTAAAAAAACAAAAATTGCCTTGAGCCATGAAATGGATGTTTTNAGCACNGCTAAAGAAATTATAGAGATTAGNAATAGAGTTGCACCTTCGTTCCAAAGTCTTANTTGTAGGTCGTTTAATTTAATANTTCCTTTGTTAAGTTGGTTTAAGATTGTTTGACTTAAAATAGTATATATAATTAGAATTGAAACAAATATAAGTTTTACTTTCATCCAGCNTAGACCTAATAGAGCAGTATTTTTAAATAACATATAAAATCCAAAAAAACTAGATATAATTGTTGATGGCCATGTTATAATATTCATTAATCTATTTGCCATTAATTTATATTGTTCTTGTAATATTTTTTGTGAGTTTTCTGATTTTTTTTCAGCTTCTTTGTGATAAATAAAAAGCCTGCCTAAGTAAAATAATCCAGCAAACCAGCAAACTACTGCAATGAGATGTATTGTTTTGAGGACTAGATAACTCATTATTTAATTAGCCCAACTAGCTATTAATTTAGACCAATCATCATCATCGTTAAGACATGGTACATAATAATAATTTTTTCCTCCAGCATCAATGAATTCTTCTTTTCCCTCCATAGCAATTTCCTCTAATGTTTCAAGGCAATCTGTAACAAATGCAGGAGTTACTATTACAAGATTTTTAATACCACTCTTAGCCAATCTTTCCAATTCATTATCGGTATATGGTTTCAACCAAGCTTCATTAGGAAGTCTAGATTGGAATGCGTTACTATATTTTTCTTTTTTGATATTAAGTTCCTTAACTACAAGCTCTGTGGTTTCTAAGACTTGATGTTTATAGCATGTTTTGTGGGCAGCTGAATTAACTGAGCAACAATCTTTAACTTTATAACAGTGGGAATTTGTTGGATCTGATATTTTTAGGTGGCTCACTGGAATACCATGATAAGAAAAAAGAATATGATCATAGTCAATTTTACTAATCGTTTCTTTAATTTTTTTACTTAAAAGCTTAATATAATTTTTGTCCCTATAAAAAGGGCCAATTATTTTAAGCTTTAGATGAGGAAACTTTAGTTTTACTTCTTTTTTGACCTTTTCTACTACAGTTTCATAAGACGACATAGCGTAATGAGGGTAGAGTGGAAGTACAATAACTTCTTTAACTCCACAATCATCAAGTTCTTTCAAACCATTAATTATACTAATTGATCCATATCGCATTGCCAATNCGACTGGTATTTTTACAAGTTTTTTTACCTTTTCGAATAATCTTCGAGATAAAACAATCAAAGGAGAACCTTCCTTCCACCAAATCTTTTTATAGGCTTTTGCTGATTTTCTTGGNCTTNTGTTTAAAATAATCACCTTTACTAAAAACCATCTAAACCAATAGCTTTTCCCAATTACTCTTTTGTCCATTAAAAATTCATCCAAATATTTTTTAACATCAGGAATTGATGTGCTATCAGGTGAACCTAAGTTAATCATTAAGTATCCTTTCATTAGATTGTTTTTGAATATGTTCCAATATTTTTTTTAACTAATGGATCGAATTTCATGGCAATATTTCTAGTAAATAATCTACCATTTTCAAAGACATTAACTTTCTCATTTTNAATTTCTAGGATTCCGTCTTCAATAAAATCATCAAAGTTTTCATATGAAAAATCAATCATTTNATACAATTCGTCAATACTTATTTCATTGTTNTTTGCAATATCATTAAAGTCGACGTAATAGTTACACATTAAATTATTAATNACATCTCTTATTACTTTTTGTTCTTTTGTTACACTATANCCTCTAAAAATTGCCAAATTATTTGTTTCAATTGCCTTAATATATTGTGCAGCATTTTTAATATTTTGACTGTAAGCTGAATTTAATTGTGAAATAGCTGAAGCTCCAAATGCATAAACTTGACCTGTTGTTTCTCTNGTACAATATCCTTGAAAATTTCTATGTAAATTTTTATTTTTTAAAGCAATAGCAAATTCATCTNCTGGAAGAGAATAATGATCCATTCCAATTGATACNTATCCAGAGTTTACAAATTTCTTATATGAATTTTCATACATAGATGCTTTATCATTAGAACTAGGAAAACCAATTTTTTCTAATATTTTTTGTCTAGGAAGAACAGATGGTACATGCGCATATGAAAAGGTTACTAATCTTTCAGTTTTTAATTCAATTGCTCTTTCTACTGTGTTTTTAAAACTACTAACTGTTTGCAAAGGNANACCATAAACCAAATCAATATTAGTNCCAGTAAAACCTTCACTTTTTATTTTTGAAATAATTTCTTNTATAGGATGTTTAGATGGTTTTCTGTTAATTGCCTCCAGNACATCATTTCTGAAATCTTGTATCCCTANAGAGATTCGATTAAAACCAAACTTTTTTAGTAATTCTATGTGTTTAAATTCTAAATGAGCTGGATTACATTCAATAGCCATTTCATAAAATGAGGCAAATTCAAATTCATCATAAAGTTTATTAGTAATCCTCTCAATATATCTGTATGAAATTGCATTAGGAGTTCCTCCNCCCCAATGAACTTGGGTGACTTTTCTTTTTTTATCAATTTTNTTTGCTACGTACTCAATTTCTTTAATTAAAGCATCNACATATCTTTCTAAAAAGGGTTTTGTGTATCCGGATTCAGTTGTGCAACCACAGAAATGACAAATTTGAGGGCAAAAAGGTATATGAATATATATAGATATATTTTCAGGGGTCTCAAAATTAGANTGNATTATGTGTCTTTCATGATCAGAATTNGAAAATTTTGAATCAAAAAATGTAGCAGGTGGATAAGAAGTATATCTNGGTCCTGATTGNTTATATTTTTTTAATAATTCCTTTTTNCTTAACATTTATCTATTCCAATTANTTTTTTTNATCCATTCTACNACAAACTGGGCTTTTTTGTAATCAATATCTGGTAAAAAACCATGACCNAGATTAAAAATCCAATCATTATTATTTGATCCAAATTCAACACACGATTGTAAATATTNTTCAATCTTATCTAAATCATAGTATAAGATTCTGGGATCCATNTTTCCCTGAATNCCTACACTANTNTCTACCAAATACCGTGCATTATTTAAAGACATATGCCAATCAATACTAACAAANTCGCATACATCANTATTAATGCTCTTTAAACCCATTGAGAAATCTTTTGGAAAAAAAATNTTAGGACAATTCATTTCCCTAACAGAATTCAATATTTTTTTTGAAAACGGTAATATAAGTTCTTCATAAAGTTCATGTGGAATTGCTCCACAATATGTTTCAAATAGCTGAAAAATTTCTATACCACTTAAAACTTGATTTTTAGCATAATCAATTGAAGCTTCTGTAATTTGTTCTAGTATTTTTATACTTTCTTTTCTATTGCCGTAAAAAAACTTTAAAGCATCTTTAAAGCTTTTATTATTTTCACTAGCTCTGAACATAAACAAAAATGTTGTTAGTGGTCCTCCACAAAATCCGATTAACGGTATATCATTGTTTTTATTTTTTATTGTTTTTATGTTATCATAAACATAACCAAGCTTTGATGAATCGTATTTGATTTTATTATTACCGTTGGTTTTTAAGGCATTAGAAAATTTTGGACCGTTTGAGGTAAAATCTAATTCAAGTCCCATTGCATCGGGAATAACTAGTATATCTGAAAATAATATTGCAGCATCTACTTTCAAATCATTAATTGGAAGCAATGTAACTTCAGCTGCTAACTCTTTATCTTTCATCATTGAATAAAAATGATGCCTTTTTTTAAGCTCTCTGTATGAGGGTAGAATTCTTCCAGCTTGTCTCATAAACCATACAGGTGGTCTTGATGTATTTTTTTTGTTAATGGTATCTAATAGAATTCTATTCATTTTTTAATATTTCTAGTGCTTTTCTATTTGAACTTATTAATTTTTCAATATCATTTTCAGTCATAACACAAGACAAAAATAAACTTTCATATTGAGAGGGTGGAAGATAAACGCCCATGTCTAACATTAACTTAAAATATTTTGCATACATAGTTGTGTCACATTCAAGTGCATCACTATAATTTCTAATACTTTTTTGATTAGTAAAAAACAAAGTCATCATCGATCCAACTCTTGAAACACATGCATTAGTATCAGTTTCTTTAATGTTTTTTTCCCAGCCAACTTGTATTTTTTTTGAAATTTCTTCGAGTTTAGAGTAAACATTTTTATTTAGCATTTTTAATGTGGTTAGTCCAGCGCTCATAGCCAGTGGATTTCCAGATAAAGTTCCAGCTTGATAAACAGGCCCTTCAGGAGCAAGCATGTTCATTATTTCCTTTTTTCCACCATATGCGCCAACAGGGAGTCCTCCACCTATTATTTTTCCTAATGTTGTAATATCAGGTGTAACACCATATAATTCTTGAGCTCCACCTTTACTAACTCTAAATCCAGTCATTACTTCATCAAAAATTAAGACGGAATTGTAACTATTGCAAAGTTTTCTTAAACCCTCTAAAAAACCTATTTCTGGTACAACTAGTCCCATATTACCAGCAATTGGTTCAACAATAACTGCAGCAATATTTTTTGAATTTTCAACAAACAATTTCTCAACAGATTCTAGACTATTAAACTCTGCAGTTAATGTGTCTTTTGCCGTATTTTTAGTTACACCTGGGCTATCAGGTAACCCTAATGTAAATGCTCCTGATCCAGCCTTAATTAAAAAACTATCGCCATGACCATGATAGTTCCCAGAAAATTTAATAATTAACTCTTTTTTTGTAAAACCTCTTGCCAATCTTATAGCGCTCATAGTAGCTTCTGTTCCAGAGTTAACCATTCTTACTTTTTCAATGGAAGGAACATATTCAATAATTTTCTCTGCCATTTCAGTTTCTATTGGTGTACAAGCTCCAAATGTTGCACCATTGATTATAGCTTCATTTACAGACTTAATTATTTCGTTATTACAGTGTCCAAAAATTAATGGACCCCATGATGAAATACAGTCAATATATTCGTTATTGTCAATATCTATCATTTTACTTCCAATACCTTTTTTAAAAAAAATTGGACTACTATTGACACTCTTAAAAGCTCTNACAGGGGAGTTTACACCTCCGGGGATTTTTTCTTTTGCAGCATTAAAAGCAATTTTACTTTTCTTATACATTACTATTTTTTTAGAAATTCAGCTATCTGAATGGCGTGATATGTTATTATTGAATCAGCTCCAGCTCTTTTCATTGAGCACATTATTTCAATAATAACTTCCATTTCGTTAATATGATTATTTTTTGCTGAGGATTTAACCATTGAATATTCACCACTCACGTTGTATGCAATTATTGGTACATTAAATTTGCTCTTAACTTTACTAATTATGTCAAGATATGACAAGGCAGGTTTTATTATTACAGCATCAGCTCCCTCATTTAAATCTTGTTCAATTTCCCTGATAAATTCAAATGAATTTTTGAAATTCATTTGATGAGTTTCTCTTTTCCCACCTGTAAACTCACTATTAACCGCTTCTCTAAAAGGTCCATAAAATGATGATGAATATTTTATTGAATAAGGAAAAACAGGTATTTTCTCAAATCCATTTTTGTCCAGTATTTCTCTTATATATTTTACTCTACCATCCATCATATCAGACGGAGCAATTATATCAGCTCCAGATGAAGCTAAAACCAAACTTTGTTTAGCAAGAGTTTTATTAGTTAAATCATTATCAACATCATTATTTTTTATAGTTCCACAATGCCCATGTGTTGTATAACTACAGTTACAAACATCAGCGATAATTAGTAGTTTATCTCCAAATATATTTTTGATTTCTCTAACAGCTTTTGGAATTATACTTTCAGAATTACATGAAATTTCACCAGTTTCATCTTTTTCTTTAACAATGCCAAATAAAAGTATTTTATTAATGTTTAAATCAATTAATTTTTCACAAAGTTTAACAACATTGTCTATGGAAATCTGAAACTGACCATCCAAAGAGCCTATTTTATTTTTTATATTTTTTCCCTCACAAACAAAAATTGGATAAATTAAATCCTTTGGAAGAATATTAATATCTTCAAACATTTCTCTAACAATTTTATTGTATCTGAGTCTTCTTAATCTTGATTGTGGNTAATTCATTATNTCTTTTTTTTAAAAAAATCTATAATTGCCTGAGAAATTCCTTCNTANGTTTGCATCTTAGCAGTNGTTGTTGTTTCAAAACCTTTACTTTNAATGTATGATGTTGTTGTTTTTCCAATACTTATAAGTTTACTTTTTTTTGTTTCGTAAAGATTATTAAACGCATCAAAGCATGATGGACTAGTAAAAATAATATATGGTTCCTCGTTGAGTAAATCATCAAGTTTTGGATCTTTTATTTTATTATGATTCGTTTTATAAATAATTAGTTTTTCTATGCTGCTAAACTTTTTCAATTCATCATAAAGAGAATTATCAGAGAGATTTCCTTGAACTAATAATGACTTTTGATCTAATAAAACATTATTTGTTTTTAACTCATTTGACATTTCATTTGAATAATTTCTGGAGCATATATAATCTGCTTCAAAGCCGTATTTTTTCAATTCCTGAGCAGTTTTATTTCCTATTGTAATAATTTTTTTATTCTCTATTTTATTATTGTTNTTTAAAAAATATTTAACTCCATTCTTNGAGGTAAAAATTAGGCAAGTGTAGCTTTTAGTATCTACATTAATATTTATAATACTTGTACTTATCATTGGAAAGTGATAAACTTTTGCTCCATTTTCACTAAGTTTTAAAAACCCCTCTGAGTAAAACTCATTTGTAGTAATAATTGGAATATTTCTAAGAACTAGCATTTCTAATTTCATTTAAAATTCCTTCAACACCTTGATTAAAAAATTTTTCAGAAAGTTTGTCGCTTAAATGATTCCAATCTTTTATGCTTTCTTTTGCTGATGATCTTATATAATTCTTTCCATCAAGACTTATAACTAAACCATCAAGAAAGATTATATCATTTTTAATATATGAATATGCAGCTATTGGGTAATTACATCCACCACCCATAGATTTCATAAATAATCTTTCAACAGCTGTTGTAATTTTTGTGTATTCATCATTAATTGAGGAAGTTATATTCATTAATTCTTCATTACTTTTTTTTATTTCAACAGCTATAGCTCCTTGACCAGGTGCGTTTAAAAATTTTGATATTTCTAAATATTCTGTAATATGTTTTTGCATGCCAAGTCTTTCAACTCCAGCAGCAGCCAATATTAATCCGTCAAATTCACCTTTTATCATTTTATTGACCCTCGTATCTACATTTCCTCTAATATCAACAACATTTAAATTTGGATTTATTTTCAATAATTGAGCTTTTCTTCTTAAAGAAGATGATCCAATTATATCATCAGAGTTAAAATCTTTTAATTTCTTTTTGTTTTTACTTATTAAAACATCTTGCGGATTTGCTCTTTTTAAAATTGCATTATGTTTAAGAAGTTTATTGTTTTCAACAGGAAGGTCTTTTAAGCTGTGTACAGCTATATGGATATCTTCATTTATTAACATTTTTTGAATTTCATTCACAAAAAAACCTTTATCAATTTTTCTATCCAATACTTGATCTATCATTATGTCACCCTTAGTCTTAATTTTTTTTAATTCAAAATTGTGCTCAGGAAAATTCTTCTCAAGTTTTTGCTTTACCAAGTTTGATTGAAATAATGCAAGCTTACTTCCTCTTGTTCCAATAATAAATGTTTTACTCATTTAAGAAAATTTGATTAATCACCTTTATCGCTTTTTCATCTTTTCCATTTTTGCTAACTTTTTTTATTTTTCTAACTAGTGAATTGGTATATTTTTTAACTACTTCATTTAGTTTTCTGTCAACTATTTCAACTTCTTTAGGATTTTTTTCCTTTAGGCCATTCAATTCGCTAAGAGTTTGTTCAATAATACCATTTTCTATATCATTTTTAATTGATAATATTGACGGTCTTAAAGTTCTTGAATGTGTCCATTCGTTAAATTCAATTAAAAACTCATCGATGAATTCTTCTGCTTTGCTTATTTGTTTTTTTCTTTTCTTGTAATTTTCATTAACAACATCTTTTAAATTATCAATATTGATTATTTCTAATTTTTCAATATTTAGATCGCTTGGTAGGTTTCGAGGAACAGATAAATCTACCATAATCAATTTATTTTTTCTTAGCTTGATAATTTCTTTGATTTCTCTTTTATTTAAAAGCATTTTTTTAGAGCTGGTTGAAAAAAACACAGCATCTGAATTTTTGATTTCATTTTTAAAATTTTCAAAATCTATAAAAGTATAACCTAATTCATTGCAAAAATTTATTGCTTTATTTTTATTACGATTAGTTACTTTGATGTTTGAAATTTTCTTTTGTTTTAAATGTTTTATAACTAGTCTTGAGGTTTCGCCTAGCCCAACACAAAGAAATTTTGAATTTGATAATTTATATTTTTTTGTTACTTGCTCAACAGCAGCATAACTAACAGAAACAGCACCTTTGTCAATTCCAGTGTTTGTTCGAATATATTTACCAGTTTCCAATGATTTTTGAATCATTCTTTTTAAAATAGGNCCAAGCATTTTTCTTCTTNTNGCATAGTTGTANGCNTTTTTCANTTGTTCGACTATTTGAAATTCTCCAACCATCATNGATTCNAGNCCAGANACNAGTCTAAATAGGTGATTNGCAACTTCATGTGATTGTGTNNAATANAGAAGATATGGTGATAAGCTGTCTTTAAATTTTTTAAATTCAACTAATTCTTTGANTATANTATGNANAAATTTTTTTTCCTCTCCAATATGATTTTCAAATTCAAAATAAATTTCTGTTCTATTACATGTAGATATNATCATTAAACCTTCAACTCCAACATTTTTTTTTANAAGATTATTGAAAACTAANTTNTCGGAATCTTCAAAATAAAATCTTTCTCTNAGNTCTACTGGNGCAATTTTATAATTGATGCTTATTAATCCTATCAATTTGATAATTTGTTCAAAAATACCTTTTATAGTGATTACAAAAACAACGCTAAAGGTTCAAAATATATCAAATAACGAACATCTGTTAATTAGAATAATTCTAAATAGTAANTTGCAAAATAAGTTATTTCAGAAATTTACTGAGTTGATTCTTTTTTGGCAGNTCGCATTTATCTTTTTTNCCAAAAATTTTATATCGATTATTTGCAATAATTTTATAAAAAAAATTGCTTANAAATNTTGGAGTTAAATCCAAAACTAATCGAAGTAAATAAAATTTACCTAAATCTTTTAAAATATGCTTAATTGCCTCACTTTCATAAAATATATTATTTCCTTTAATCAACATTATGGAATCAATTGATTTGTTAATATCCGTATTCTTCTTGTAAAAATTTGATTGAATATTTGCAAATAAGTATTTATCATCTTTGTCATTATGTAACACCCAACTAAGAAATGAGTTACACATTATACATAGGCCGTCAATGATTACAATACATTTTTTTTGTCCCATTTTTCCAAAAACATAACAAAAATATATTTAAAAAATTAATTTAAAAATTATATTCCACTCCAGCATAAAATCCAAAAGGGTGTCCAGGTCTTAGTCCTGCTGGTGCTCTTGAAACCGCATATTTATTATTAAACAAATTTAAAAGCTTTGATTTTAATGATATGTTTTTTTTGATATTGTAATTGAAAGAAACATCAAAAATGAAATATGATGGAATTTCTGCTGAACCATCTGCAAGAGTTGAGAACTTACCATTATAATTAGCATTTAAATTAAACTCAAAAATATTTGTCTCATAACTTATAGATGTGTTCAGTTGGTTTTGAGGAATGTAAGGTATTCTGTCTCCATCACTAACTTCTCCCCAGATATCTTGAGTGCTTCCAAAATCTGATAAAAATTTTGCATTTGTTAAAGTATATGAAAATGAAAAGGGAATTTTAACTTTAGCGCTTTTAATAATATTTGATGTTAATAGAATTTCCAATCCATTAACCAATGCTTCTCCAGCGTTAAATGGATCTAATTCACCAAATCCACCAGTTGCCGCTAGATCATTTCCAAGTAAATTACTGTAATTATTAGAGTAAAAAATTACCTCACCATTAAAATTGTTAACAGAAAATCTTGTTCCAAGTTCAAAATTAATACTTTCTTCTGCTTTTTGTCCCTCAGAGCTTCCTGGTGGAGAGTAACCTTTGTGTATTCCACTAAAAATGGATAATTTATTGCTCAATGTGTAGTTTAACCCAATGCCTGGAATAAAGACTGATACTTTATTCTCTATACTAGATAAATTGCTAAAGTCCCTTTTTGGGTTTGACTCACCAAAATCATCTCTGCTTAATTTTATAGATTCAAATCTAATTCCAGGTGATACAGTGAATCTATTATTCTTGTACTTATACATGACGTAAGAAGCAATAGAATTTGCTGAACTAATTCTATTTCCTTGAGAGCCTTTATCTCCATAGACGCCAAGTGACATAAAGCTATTGTTTATGTTGTATGTATCCTCCCACTGAAACCTATCTTCTTCATCGTAGTGGACTCTTAATCCGAATTCAAGGTCATTGAAAGAGTTGTTTTTGCCATACCAATGGTAATCTATTTTAGTTTGAATTCCCTTGGATATATATTTTCTATTGTTTGCTTTTACTTTTAATGAATTTTCTAAATCTAAATCTCCTTTAAGAATAGACATATGACCTGGGTATTTTTCTGGACTGGAAATTACTTTTGAAATTTTTTGTGAGCTTTCCTCAAACACGACATCATCGAGTTTGTACCAATTTCTTTTAAACCCATTGAAATAAAAATTAGATGTAATTCTAAATTGTTTTGAAAAATTTAGTTCGTACGTTAATAAATATTGAATATGATCTGCATCCATTTTATCTTTCTCAGATCCAGGATATCTAAGAAAAGGATTTTTTTCAAAATCATTCTCTGTTAAACCAAGATAGGTTTCGTTTGAAATTTCGTCATAATGATGAAATTTAAACTCTAAACTTTGTTTCGTTTTTCTTTTTTTAGAAATTTCAATTCTTAACTTGGCAGTAATTTCATTTATATCAAAACCAGTATTTAAATTATTTCCTAAAGATTTAAATCCATTTGAATTATAGTTTAGGTATTCGATCATATATCTGAAGTTATCATAACTATTTCCAAAGGTTGTATGGCTCTGTCCCGTGCTAAAACTCCCATAACTAGTTGATATCTTTCCTTTAAATGAATTTGGAATCTCAGTAGAAACAAAGTTTATCGCACCACCAGTTGTGTAGGGTCCATACTGAATTTGACTACTTCCTTTTAACACTTCTACAGCATTCATTCTAGCAATTGACGGAAAATAGTATGCAGACGATGCGCTGTACGGAGCAGGAGAGATCAATACTCCATCCTCCATTATAGCTATTTTTGAGCTTCTCTCTGGAGATGTTCCTCTAATACTAATATTAGGTCTTAATCCGAAACCATCTTCTTCATAGAAATTAATACCTGAAATTTTATTTAAGGCTCTATTGATGTCAGTGTAATTAAACTCAGCAAGTTCATTTGTTGACAGGTAATAAGCAGCCCCTGTTCTGTTTTTTGCAACAAACTTATTTCCTAAGATTGAATTTCCTTTTATAATAACTTCATCAAGCAATGTAATTGAGTCCTTAGCTTTTTCATCAATGTTTTTTTGTGAATTTAAAATACAGCAGAATAATATCAGAAAAAATGTTTTTTTGTTCAAATTACGTAATTTAGAATGATTCTAAATCAATTTTTTGCTAATATAGAATTATTATTTAGAATTAGTCTAAATAAAGGATTTTTTTTTTCTTTGTAAAGATTTATTTTTCAAATTTTAAATATGAATAGATTTTTAAAAATATTTTTCATACTATTTCTTTATTCATGTCAAACAAATAATGTAAATAATGAAATAAATATTTACAGTCAAAGACACTACGCAGTGGACGAGTTACAGTATAAAAATTTTACCGAGGAAACTGGCATTAAAATTAATGTAACCAAAGCTAATGCTGATGAACTAATACAACGACTTAAACTAGAAGGAGAAAGTAGTCCTGCTGATTTATTTATAACTGTTGATGTTGGTAAATTATGGCAAGCAGGTGATATGAACCTATTACAAAAAATTAATGACTCAACAGTAACAAAAAATATTGATAAAAATTTTCTTGATCCTAATGATTATTGGGTTCCTGTAACATATCGATCAAGAATTATAGTTTACAGCAATGAGAGAGTAAAAGAAAATGAGCTGAGTACTTATGAAGATTTAGCAAATGAAAAATGGAAAAATAGATTACTTATTAGATCTTCATCCAATTCATATAATCAAGCATTAATGTCATCCTTAATAGCTAATTTGGGTTCTGATTTAGCAGAGTATTGGTCTAGAAAAATTGTAGATAATCTTGCAAGAGACCCTAAAGGAAATGATAGAGATCAAGTAAAAGCAATAGCAGCTGGTCAAGGAGACATAGCAGTTGTAAATTCATATTACATTGGATTGTTGTTATCTTCAGAAAAAGATGAAGAATTAGAAGCTGGAAAAGCAGTAAGTGTATTTTTTCCTAATCAAGCAGAGGGTGAAAGAGGTGCTCATATAAACGTCTCTGGAATTGCTTTAACCAAAAACTCTCCTAATAAAGAAAATGCAATGAAACTGATCAAATATCTTACTTCTCCAAAAGCTCAACAAACATATGTAGATAACACATATGAATATTCAGTAATACCCTCAATTGAGCCAAATGAAATTGTGAAAAATTGGGGTAATTTCAAAAAAGATAATCTGGATTTAAATATGTTAGGTTCAAAAAGAAATGAAGCTGTTCGTATATTTGATAAATCAGGTTGGAAATAAATTTAATAAAACTTAAAAAAAATTTAAAAAGTCTAATAAGCGTAACTTTATTAGTTGCGCTTGTTCTTTTACCTGTAATTACTTTAATTATTAGTTCAATTAACCTTGATACCAGTAATTTTAAGTACTTGTGGGATTATTTGCTTATTGATTATAGTTTTGATACTATATATTTATTATTTCTCACTTTATTATTTTCATTACTATTAGGAATTTTACCTGCATGGTTTATTAGCGTGAATAAATTTAGAGGCAGAAAAATTTATGACCTTCTACTTTATCTTCCACTTGCAATACCTACCTACATAATGTCTTTTTCATACGCCGAAATTTTAAGTTTTTCTGGTCCTTTTCAAAATTTAGTCAAAGACTATTTTCCAAACTTTTCTGATATTGTAAATAGGGATTATTTACAAATTGAAGTTTTAGCTCTACTACTTTCATTTTCACTTTTTCCATATCTATATGCTGCATGTAGAATATCCTTTTCAATGATTGGTAAAAATTATATTAATCTTTCAAAAAATCTTGGACTAAATGAAATAAAAACTTTTTTTAAAGTTGGAATTCCTTTGTCAAGACCATCAATTTTTTCAGCTATTTTTCTCATAAGTATGGAAGTTCTTAATGAATATGGTGCCGTAAGTTATTTTGGTGTTAACACATACACAAGTGGAATTTTTAGAGCTTGGGGTTCTCTAGCAGATATTAATACTGCATCATTACTTTCGGTTTTTTTATTTTTTGTGGTTTTTGTTTTCTTCTTAACTGAAAAATTTTTTACAAATAAGTATAAATATGATATAAAAATCAATTCCATTTCAGATCACAAATTTCACAACACAAATTTTAAATTACTTTTAATTCACACAGTTTGTTTAGCTATTATTTTTTTCTCTCTTATTATTCCAATTATTTTCATGATAAATAACGCTTTTATAGTCAGTGATAATATAGATTTTGATAATTTAATTTTATTAACAAAAAATACAATTTTAGTTTCTTTAATTTCAACAATTCTTATATTGATTACTGTTCTCGGTATTCAATTTTTAAGTAGAGTTTCTAGTGTAAAATTTTTAAGATTTACAAGTAATTTAATATCACTTTCGTATGCTCTTCCTGGTGCTGTGATTGGAATTTCATTAATTTTACTATTCTCTCCTGTTAATGATTTTTTTGGATTTTTGATAATTGGATCTTTTCCGGTATTGATTTATGCCTACTTTATAAGGTACATGGCTGTAGCAGTTTCTCCAATTTCTTCTAGTTTTGAAAAAATATCAACCAAATTAGATGATACAGGTAAAAATTTAGGATTAAATCCTTTTAAATATTTTAGTAAAATCTTTATTCCGTTGAATAAAAAAGCCATAATTATAGCTTTTTGTATTTCCTTTGTTGATATCATGAAAGATCTTCCTTTGACACTAATTTTAAGGCCATTTAATTTTGATACACTTGCTACAAAAACATATGAATTAGCAGTTGAAGAAATGATTACAGAATCTGCCATATATTCACTTGCAATTATTAGCTTTGGTTTTATTTTATTATCAGTATTAAATTTAACTCAATCCAAATCATAAATGTTTTTAAAAGTTTCTAATCTAAAAAAAATGTATGGTAACGATGAACCTATTATTAAATCACTAAATTTTAGTGTTAAGAATAGTGAGATTATTTCTTTTATTGGGGAGTCAGGTAGTGGTAAAACAACTTTTTTAAGATGCCTGGCGGGGCTTGAGGAGGTTGACTCTGGTAAAATTGAACTTAATGGAAAAATATTAAATGATTCAAATACCTTAATTGAATCCCACAATAGAAAAATTGGATTCGTATTCCAAGATTATCCTTTATTTCCGCACCTTAACGTGGCTCAAAATATTATTCTAAATCTTGAAAAAAAGTATAAACTAAACCTAGAAAATATTTTAGAATTAACTAATTTAAATTTTCTTAAAAAAAGGTATCCTCATGAACTTTCTGGTGGTGAACAACAAAGAGTTGCGATTGCTAGGGCAATTATTCGAGAGCCTGATTTGTTATTATTAGATGAACCTTTCAGTAATCTAGATTCAGCTATTAAATCACAAATAAAAAATGAAATAAAAAGGATTGTTAAAGATTTAAATATTACGACGATATTAGTAACTCATGACATAAAAGATATTCTTGAAATATCAGACAGAATATTGATTTTTAAAGCAGGTGTACTGCAGCAGTATGATACACCATCTGATGTTTATTGCAAACCAGTTAATTGTTATTGTGCTGAAATGCTTGGAAAATTAAATCCAATAGTTGAAAATCACAAAAATTTATTTATTCGACCCGAGAGTGTAAATATTGTACAAAATTCAGATCATGAAGGTACAGTTGTTAAATCAATTTTCTCCGGAAAAGAATTTTTACTGAAAGTATTAGTTGGTGATAATTATTGGAATTTATATTCGAAAAATTCTTATAAGTCTGGATGTAAAATATATCTAGACTTTAACAAAGAAGATTTAATTGATTTTCCTGAAAATTGTAAAGGTTTCTTTAAAGTGTAGATTATAACATAGCAAGGTTAATATATTTACACTATATTTGTGCGCAATTATTTCTTAATTGCTATGGCTTCAAATAATTCAAAATTTTTAGAAATTGGTTTAACATTCGATGATGTTCTTCTAGTTCCTGCATACTCTGAAGTTTTACCTTCAGAAGTTTCATTACATTCTAGATTTTCTAAAAATCTTAAATTAAAGGTTCCAATTGTCTCTGCTGCGATGGATACTGTTACTGAAAGTAAAATGGCAATTGCGATGGCTCAAGAGGGTGGGATTGGTGTAATTCATAAAAATTTATCAATTGAAGAACAAAGTGACAAAGTAAGAAAAGTTAAAAGATCTGAGTCTGGGATGATTCTGGATCCAATTACATTGTCTAAATCTAAAACTGTTGCAGATGCTTTAAATTGCATGAAGGAATACAGTATTGGTGGAATTCCAGTTGTTGATAGTAATAAAAAGTTAATTGGTATTGTAACTAATAGAGATTTGAGGTTTGAAAAACAACTTGACAAAAAAATTGGGGATGTTATGACTTTTAAAAATCTTGTTACAGGATCTAAAAAGTTAACATTAAAAGAAGCTGAAATAATCCTTCAAGAAAATAAAATTGAAAAATTACCAATTGTAGATAAAGACTATAAGTTAATCGGATTAATTACTTTTAGAGATATTCAAAAATTAACAACTAAACCGTCTTCAAACAAAGATGAATTTGGAAGACTAATGGTTGCAGCTGCAGTTGGAGTAGGAGGCGATTCGATCGAAAGAACAGAAATGCTACATAATGCCGGATTAGATGCTGTGGTTATCGATACAGCACATGCTCACACAAGTTCTGTTTTAGAAACAATCAAGAAATTAAAATCAAAATTCCCTTCACTAGATGTTGTTGCTGGAAATATTGCAACTGGTGATGCTGCAAAGTTTTTAGCTAAAGCTGGTGTAGATGGAATTAAAGTTGGAATTGGCCCAGGTTCAATATGTACTACACGTATAATTGCTGGTGTTGGATATCCGCAGTTATCTGCAATTCACAATATTTCAAAAGCTTTAAAAGGAAGTGGTATTCCAGTTATTGCTGATGGAGGAGTTAAGCACACAGGCGATATAACTAAAGCAATTGCTGCAGGAGCTGATTGTGTTATGTTAGGTTCATTACTTGCTGGAACTCATGAGTCACCAGGTGAGACAATTATTTATGAGGGAAGAAAATTTAAAACCTATAGAGGAATGGGATCACTTGAAGCAATGCAAAAAGGAAGTAAAGAAAGATACTTTCAATCCAATGTGGATGACAAAAACAAGCTTGTTCCTGAAGGAATTGTGGGTAGAGTTCCATATAAAGGTTTTATTGTAGAAAGCATGTATCAATTTGTTGGTGGAATTAGATCAGGCATGGGATATTGTGGAGCAAACACGATAGATGATTTAAAAAATAAATCATGTTTTGTTCAAATTACTAGAGCAGGACTAGATGAAAGTCATCCTCACAATATTACAATTACTAAAGAGTCACCAAATTATTCCAGATAATTGAAAAAGATTTTTATTTTTTTTCTCGTTTTTTTGGGTTGTGATATCTCAGCTCCTATTGAAAGTGAGGTTGTGGCTAGAGTAGGTGAAAATACTTTAATCAAAGAAGACATAATTAATTTGGTTCCAGACGGCTTAAGCAAAGATGACTCAATTAAAATATTAACCAAATACATTGATAATTGGGCATTGAATCAACTTATACGTGAAAATGCAGAATTGAACCTCTCTGTTGATGAAATTGAAGAAATAACTAAGCTTTCAGAAAAGTATTATAATGAACTTTTTATTACTGCATATAAAAATAAAGTTGCTGCAGTTAATTCAGATACAATTGTAAATTCTTCGGATGTGATTGATTATTATGAAGAATTCAGAGATAATTTTAAACTTTATGAAGATATTATTAAAGGAAGATATGCTAAACTGAGTAAAGATAATTTCAATCTTCAAGAGATTAAAAGAAGATTTAGAAGATTAAATAATAATGATAAATCATTTTTTGATTCAATTTCAATTCAGCTTTTGAATTATTCATTTAACGATTCAACATGGATTAATAAAAATTTATTTTTTAATAAAATCCCTGTTTTAAATGATCTAGAAAAAGAAAAAATTGTTAAAAATATGTTATACCATTCAAAAGAAGATTCTATGGATCTATATTTGGTAAAAGTTAATGATTATAAAAAGGTAGATGATGTCGCTCCAATAGATTATATTTATGGTCGAATTGAAGAAATTCTTCAGAATAGAAAGAGAGTTGATTTTATTAAAAAATTTGAAAAAGAAATTTTAGACAATGCAAAGAAAGATAACAAGTTTCAGTTTAATAAGTAAAGCAGCATTCACAATAATCTTACTGATCTGCAATACACTTAGCTCTCAGCAAAAAATTAAGATTGACGGTCTTGCAGCTGTTGTAGGTGACTTTATCATTCTTGACTCAGATATTGATAAGACATTAATTGATCTACAATCTCAAGGTGTTGCAACTGATAATCTAGACAAATGTAGTTTACTAGGTAAATTAATGGAAGATAAGCTTTATGCTCATCATGCTGAACAGGATAGTTTAGAAATTGACAATCAACAAATATTTAACTATGTTGATCAAACGATTGAATATTTTGTTAGTCAGCTAGGAGATATTGATAAGGTTTTAGAATTCTATAAAAAAGAAGATGAACAGACTTTTAGGCAAGAACTTTTTGAAATCAATAAAGTGAATCAGCTTTCACAAAAAATGCAATCTAAAATTGTAGATGAAATTGAAATTACACCTGAAGAAGTAAAGCAATTTTTTAATGATATTCCAAGATACGATTTGCCAATTTTTGGTGCAGAATTAGAGATATCTCAGATTGTTGTTAAACCTGAAGTTAGTGAAGCTGAGAAGAAGAAAGTTATAGATAGACTTGAATCAATTCGAGATGATGTTGTTGTGAATGGATCTAGTTTTGCTACTAAAGCGATCTTGTACTCACAGGATCCAGGCTCAAGATCTACTGGTGGAAAATATACTTTAAATAGAAATAGACCACAAATGGTAAAAGAATTTAGAGATGTTGCCTACAGACTAAAAGAAAATGAAGTTTCTGATCCATTTGAAACCGAATTTGGTTGGCACATTGTTAAGGTTGATAGAATTAGGGGACAGGAAGTAGACGTAAGACATATTCTTCTAACACCAGAAATTTCACCTGATGCAATGTCAGAAGCAAAAAAGAAAGTTGATTTAATTAGAAAGAGAGTAGTAGATGAAGAATTAACTTTTCAAGAAGCTGCTAAATCTTTTTCTGATGAAAAATCTACAAAAAATAATGGAGGTGTTCTCATCAATCCAACAACTGGAGATACAAGATTTGAGTTAACTAAAATTGATCCAGTATTATATAATCAGATTCAAAGACTTGGAGATAACGAAATTTCATCACCTCTTCTTGAACAAGATCGTCAAGGTAATCAAAGTTATAAATTGATAATGGTTTCTGATAGGTTTGATGAACACGTAGCCGATTACTCTAAAGATTATATAAAAATCAAAGAACTAGCTTTAAAAGAAAAACAACTTACCGCAATCCAAAAGTGGATGAATGAAAAGATTATTGATACTTACATCTCTGTAAATAATCAAAACAAACAGTGTAATTTTGCGAATAAGTGGTTAAAAAATTAATATCAATTCTAGTTTCAACTAGATTAACAGCATTTCTCTTCATTTCATTTTCATTAGCTATGGCTATTGGGACCTTCATTGAAAGTTTTTATGGTACTGATGCATCTAAAATTTTAGTTTATAATGCCACTTGGTTTGAAGTTATGATGCTTTTATTTGTTATTAACTTTGCATATAACATCAAAAGATATAGCCTTCTTAGAAAAGAGAAATTTGCTGTATTAATTTTACATATATCTTGGATACTCATAATTGTTGGTGCTGGAATAACAAGATACATTGGTTATGAAGGTATAATGCCAATAAGAGAAGGAGCTAATTCAAATCAGTTTTTATCAACTGACACCTATGTTACTGTTCTAGTGGATGGTGAGATGAATGGTCAACCAAAGAGAAAGATGCTAGAAAAAAAAGTCCTACTTTCTGAGGCTACAGATTTTCATAACAAATTGGAGGTTTTGTCAAAATTTGAAGAATTCTTTCAATTTGGATTTAACAATGATTTTAATGATCAAAATTTTAAAGTTGAATACTTAGATTTTGTTGAAAATGTTGAATATAAAGTTGTTGAAGGAGATAGTGATAAAAAGTTTCTCAAACTGGTAGAAGCCTCAAGCGGGGATCGTCATGATCATTATCTTGAGGATGGGGAAGTTACTAATATCCATGGTGTATTATTTTCTTTAAATAATAAAATTGATGGAGCTATAAACATCACTTCTGATGGTTATGATCTTTTCATTGAATCTTCTTTTAATGGATCATATATGAGAATGATCGATCAACTTAATGGACGAGTTGAAAAAGAAATTCAAGACGAATTACAATATAGGAGTCTTTACAATATCGCAGGATTACAATTTGTTTTTCCAGAACCAATTATTAGTGGTAATTATAAACTAGTAAAAAATGAGGAAGAAGAAACAAATCAAAATCTGTTAAAATTAAAAATCTCAAGTAATGGTGAGCAAAAAATAGTAGAGTTGGCAGGTGGCAAAGGAGTTGCTGATCAATATCAAACTTTTTCATTGGCAGGACTTGATTTTTCACTGAAATATGGATCTCTTTTATATGAATTACCTTTCTATTTAAAATTAAATGACTTTATAGCCGAAAAATATCCTGGTACTGAAAAAAGCTATAGTAGTTTTATGAGTAGAGTTAGCGTTGACAGTGATAAAACTTTCGACTATGATATTTATATGAATCATATTCTTAACCATAAAGGATATAGATTTTTTCAGGCATCATTTGATCCAGATGAAAAGGGTACTATTTTATCAGTAAACAAAGATTTTTTTGGAACTCTAGTTACCTATATAGGTTACATTTTGCTTTATATAGGTTTAGTTGCAATAATGTTATATGGAAAAACTAGATTTAAAGATTTATCTGTTAGGCTAGATAAATTAAAGTCAAAGAGAATAAATCTATCTGTTTTCTTATTATTTTTTTCTACTGCAGTTTTAGGTCAGGTAGATTATACTCATGATGGAGATAATTTTTCCATGGATCCTACAATTAAGAATTATGTGGTTGATTTACAACATGCAAATAAATTTGGTGAAATTGTAATTCAAGATGCTGGTGGAAGAATGAAGCCATTGAACACTTTTTCATCAGAACTTTTAAGAAAAGTAAGTAAATCAGATACATACAATGATTTAAATTCTGATCAAGTTTTTTTATCAATACTTAGAAATCCTCTTGCATGGTACTCTGAACCCGTAATTTACTTAAAAAGAGGAAATGACAGTATTAGAAATATTATTGGTGTTGATAAAGAAAGTAAATATGCAGCATTTATTAATTTCTTTGATGATAGAGGTAATTATAAGTTATCTTCTTACCTAGAAAAAGCTTATAAATCATCTCTACCAAATCAGTTTGAAAAAGATTTTATAGCTACTGATAGAAAAGTAAATCTATTTTTTTCTGCTTTAGAAGGAGAAATTCTTAAAATTTTCCCTATCCCAAATGACGAAAATAATAAGTGGATTTCTCAATCCGAAGTTAAAGATTATAACTATCAAAATGTTGATTCTTTGTTTGTGAATAATATTGTTCCACTATATCTAAAAGAATTAGATAATGGTGTTAGTTCTAATAATTATTCTAATGCTGAAAGAATCCTTGAAAGCATTAAAGGATTTCAATTAAAATATGGAGGCGATGTAGTGCCAAGTGAAGATAGAATCAAAGCAGAAGTTTTGTACAATAAATATGATATTTTTAAAAGATTATTTCTTTATTATTTTCTAGCAGGTTTAGCATATTTTGTCTTTATAATTTTACAAATATTCAATTCAAATAAAAAAATAAACAACCTCTTCAATTATATATTTAAAGGGTTTAAAATTATAATTTTTGGATTATTTATTTTGCATACAATTGGCTTAATCGCCAGAGGTTATATTTCAGGACATGCACCCTGGAGTGATGCTTATGAATCAATGATTTATGTAGCTTGGGCTACTATGGGTATAGGACTCTTATTTGCTAAAAAATCTGATTTAACATTAGCTTCAACCTCATTTGTTGCATCGATGATTTTGATGATTGCACATTGGAATTGGATGGATCCTTCAATTGCTAATTTAGTTCCTGTTCTTGATAGTTATTGGTTAATGATACATGTTTCTATTATTGTTGGAAGTTACGGTCCATTTGCTCTAGGAATGATATTAGGTATTGTTTCTCTATTCTTGATGATTTTATCTACATCTAAAAACGCAAAAGTAATTAAGCATAAGCTTTCTGAACTAACCATAATTAATGAATTGGCTCTTACTATTGGATTAGTTATGTTAACAATAGGTAACTTCCTTGGTGGAATGTGGGCCAATGAAAGCTGGGGTCGTTACTGGGGATGGGATCCTAAAGAAACATGGGCCTTGATAAGTATTTTAGTTTATGCTTTTGTTCTTCATATGAGATTAATTCCCAAAATGAGAGGAAGTTGGTTATTTAACTTAATGTCAATAATAGCTTTTGCAAGTATAGTTATGACATATTTCGGAGTGAATTTCTATTTAGTTGGCCTTCACTCATATGCCAGTGGTGATAAAGTAATTACACCTGATTTTGTTTATTACAGTATTATATTCGTATTTATCCTCGGTACGATTTCAAAGTGGAGATACAATAAATTCCTAAGTAAATAAAGGTATAGTTTTTGTTTTTTAAATTTGTATCGTGAGAAGATTCTTATTTACATTATTTCTTACACTATTTATAGTTAACTCCTATTCTCAAGTTGAGAGTAGTAGTCGTAAAATTGATATAACTCCGCCTAAAAAATCAGTTAAAATCCCACCTATTATTAAAAATAATCCTAATTCATTTACATTTAAGAAAATTGAAAAAAGTGAAGATAAAAAGGGTTTCATGATTTCTGATAAAGAATATTATTTGAATCCTGGAGACACTTATTTAAAAAAATTGAACAAGGAAAAAGAAAAAAATCCAAACAATTATACAGGTGATGCTTATCTAGGTGATGTTAAGACAATTTCTGATACTGCTAATATTGTCTGTAGAGATTTTGAATATGTAGACGGTGATCGTGTATCCATTCTTGTAAACGATGAGGTTGTTGTTCAAAATTTAACCTTGAATTCGTCATTCAGAGGAATTAATTTGAAACTAAAAGAAGGATTCAATAAAATAGAATTCATTGCATTAAATCAGGGTGAATCTGGCCCTAATACCGCTGAATTAAGAATTTATGATGATAATGACGTTTTATTATCTGCGAATCAATGGAATTTAGCAACTGGAGCAAAAGCTACATTGATAATTGTCAAGCAATAGTTCATATTAACTTAACATATCTATAAAACTTAAGGTTTTTAGTTTTTAATTGAAAAGGCTACATAAAAATGTAGCCTTTTTTTATTTTCACATATTTTTAATTTCTAAATTTTAAGAACATAATTTTAATAAATTCGTAAAATTATTCTTTCAAAAATTAGTAATTAATAAAATACTATCTTTGGTTAATTATTTTATAATAATTTTTTAATCTAAAAAGTACTTTTGATTATGTAAAATTCAACAATTAATCTTAAAATGAAAAAATTAACTTATCTGGTAGTTTTGCTACTTTCTATAGCAACCTACTCACAACAATCAATTGCAAATATTACTTTCCATGATGTTCCTAGAGAAAAAATGGATGAGTTTTTAACTCTTCATAAAAAATTTCATGATGTATCAATTTCTGATGAATCAACTGTAACAGGTGGTGGTATTTTTGCCCACAAGTATGCTGGAAATTATTCAGTTGCTACATATGCATTTTATAATTCAGAATCTGATTTAGAAAAAGACACTGCTGCTGCTGCTGCAGCTAGAACAGCATACTGGAATTCACTTTCTGATGATGAAAAACAAGTTGTAGGTCCACAATGGGGCAATTACAATAAAATGGCTGTTTATAATCATTATGATGAAATCAGAATCTCTAATGAAAACTCATTGTTTTGGGAAGCAGAAGATCTTGATTGGTCAACTTATAAAATAATGGTTGTATCTAAGTACAATGTTAAGTGGGGAATGAATCAGGATTTTAATGCTGGTTTACAACAGAATCTTAAAAATTACCAAGATAGTGGAATTCCAGTTGCAGTTTACTCAAACAGACATCTTTATGGAGCAGGTTATTCGTTTAATATATATATATTTTATGATTCTTGGTCAGATTTTGCAGCATTTGAGGAAGGTGATTTTCAACCTATGAATGAAACTTCTAAGAAGTTTTGGGCATCAGTTGTAGATCACGAAGATGAGATATTGGTGATGCTTGGTGGAATTGACCCTGTAACAAAACAAATTAATTACATAAACCAATAAGTATGAAATATATATATACAACTTTAATTTGCTTTCTTTTCGTGGGATGCTCTACATCAAATCAATCAATAATTAAATCTGATGATGAACTTACAGCTAGCATTGTAAGCCATATTGAAAGTTATCAAGCAAACGATTTTACTTTTTTTGATCAGTATTCTGAAGATGTTATTTCCAGGATTAACAATATAGTTATAGACGGAAAAGATGATCTTCTTAATGGTTGGAAGTCTCATCATGATTTTCTATATGAAAATATAAATATTGAGGATTTATATGTTCATACAAATTATTTCGCTGATGGCACCATTTGGTCAAATGCATGGTTTACATGGACTGGAAAAGGTCAAACCACAGGTGACAACTATTCTAACAGAAGTCACTTTGATTATAAATGGGAAGATGGTAAAATAGTTGAAGTTGTAGCATATTTCAGTGAAACCATTGAAAATACAGAAATTGCTGCATATACTGCCTCTTTGGAAGAAAAATAATTTAAATATGAATTGAAATGAAAAAAGTAATTTATTTATTAAGTTTTTTATTTGTTTTTTCTCTAAACGCACAAAAAAACAAAAATGGAGTTATTTACGATAAACACCCTGGAATTGACTTAGTAGCTTCATTCCATGAAGCCTATGCATCTGGAGATTTAGATAAAGTTGCATCACTTCTTGATGATAGCGTGAGATGGTATGATGGAAATTCTGAAAACAAAGATGATCTAGGTGGAACTAAAAATAATGTTTTAAATAATGTTAGATGGTTCAAAAACTATTATGATTATGTTTCATTTAAAGATACAGAAGGAGCATATCCAGATGCATTAGAATATAAAAGATCAGGAAATTGGGTTCAATCCTGGTTCCATGTTTACGGAGTACATAAAAGTACTGGTGTAGAGCTTGATCATCCTGTTTTAAGGATATATCGCTTAAACGAAGATTCCTCTCTTATCACAGCAATTATTGAGTATAGTAATAAGAGAAATTTTGGAATGATTAGAGAAGCTCAAACCGATAGAAAAAATGGTGTAATTTACAATAGTCATGAAAACATTAACACTGTAAGAAAGTTCATGTATTCATTTTTAAATAAAGATTATGATAGAGCTTATTCCTATTGGCATGAAAATGCAGTTATTAGAAATATTAATCTTCCGTGGGGAACTTCATTGACTCTTGATGAGGCTATAAAAGCAAATTCTGAACTCTTAGAAAACTTTGATTTATATGCAGTTGATGAAATTGGTTATCCTGATTACATCGAATATGATTGGAGAGATAGTAGAAATGTGTTGTCATGGTGGATGATGAGATTTACAAGAAAATCTGATGGTAAAAAGGTTAATGTTCCTCTTCATCATTCATTTGATTTTGATTCAGATGGTAAAATTATAAGTTCTTGGTCTTATTGGAATCAATCACTTTTTGAATAACATTAAATCATTTTGACAATGAGAACCCGCTTTTTAGCGGGTTTTTTATTTGAAATTTTCTAATAGTTGTGATTGCTCTTTAATTGAATCTATAAACTCTGATTTTAGGTCTGAAATTAGTTTGCTTACTGAGGGACAATCTTTAATACTTGTAACACCTTGACCTGCTGACCAAATAGTTTTCCAAGCTTTTGCCTCAGCTTTTGCTGCGTCCAATTCTTCTCCAAAGTTTATTTTTTTTGTTTTGCTCCAATCATCTTCAGTAATTCCCATTGCTTCAAGGCTTTGTTTGATAAAGTTTGCTTTTACACCTGATACAACTGCTGTATAAATTATATCATCTGCAGTTGAATTTATAATCATGTTTTTATAACCTTCATCAGCTAAACTCTCCTTTGTATTAATAAATCTAGTACCCATATAAGCTAAATCTGCACCCATTTGCAATGCTGAAGCTATATCTCTACCATTGCTAATGCAACCAGAAAGTAAAATTGTTTTTTTAAAGAAAGTTCTAATTTCAGAAATAAGTGAGATAGGATTGAGTGTTCCACCATGCCCTCCAGCTCCAGCTGACACTAGAATTAAACCATCAACCCCAGCTTCCATAGCTTTTTCTGCATGTCTTTTCTTAATAATATCATGATATACTAGACCACCATATGAATGAATGGCTCCAACTAATTGAGATACAGCACCAAGAGAAGTTATAATTAGAGGAACTTTATGTTTAACGCAAACCTTAAGATCTGCTTTTATTCTGGGATTAGTATTGTGAACGATAAGATTTACTCCAAATGGAGCAGCTTTTTTTCCAGTTTCTTTTTCAAACTCTTCAAGCTCAGTTTTAATCTGTATGACCCATTCTTCAAAACCTTCAGTTGTTCTTTGATTTAATGCTGGAAAAGTTCCAACAATCCCGTTCTTACAACATTCAATAACTAGTTTCGGACCTGAAATAAGAAACATTGGAGCTGCTACTGCAGGTAGACTTAGGTTGTTGAAGAATTCTGGTTTACTCATGATTATATCTTTAAAACTAATTTACCTTTTTTTTTATCATCATATAATTTTATTAAAATATTATGAAAGTTATGTATTCCTTCATGACATTCATCTTCATCCAACAAATATGAATTATTATCAACTTTATTAAATATTTTTTCATTTGTTATACAATAGTCTTGTACGCCACCATTACCAATTACAACATCATTTTTAACATAGTTTACATTTTTAGATTCTAAAACTTTTCCAAAGGTTATAGCAAACATGACTTTATCTAAAATTTTTGATGATTCTTTATTTAAATATTCTAAGGTTCTATCATCTAAGAAAATAAATTCATTCTTGACAATAAATTCATTTTCTTTTAGCTGAAGGTCAAAGTTTTCTTCACTCATCATCCACATTTCTCTTAAGGGATAAGTTTTTGGAATCTGTATTATTCTTACAGTTTTATTATTTATTTCCATTTGGGATCTCTTTTTTCAATAAAAGCTTTTATTCCCTCTTTAGCATCATCAGATTCTTTTAATAAATCTAATTCTTTATTTAGGTAAGCGATTGTGTCTTTGTTATGGTATAATTTATTAAATACCTTAATTCCCGAATTTATAGCATTAGGTGATCCTTGATTTATAGAATTTTTCCATTCTCTAATTTGTAACTCAATGTCATCGGTTATGATGTCTATTAGGTTGTATTTCTTTGCTTCTTCTGAATTAAAAGTAGAGGCATGTACACATAACTTTAACGCTATTTTTGGAGGCATAACCATTGAAAACGAGTGCATTATTTGATATGGGAATAGACCTCTTTTAGTTTCAGTGAGAGAAAAAATTAAGTCTTTTTTTGCTATTATGAAATCACTGCAAGATAAAAACAATAAACCTCCACCATAAACATTTCCTTCAATAACAGCTAGTTTTGGTTTTTCTAGTTTATTAAAAACATCACCTAAAAAAATATCTTCATTGGTTTTTAAATTTTTTAAATCTAGACCAGCACAAAATGTATCTCCAGAAGACTTGTAAATAACACCTCTTATTTCTTTTTTAGTATTTGCATAATCGCTGCAAACAGCTAGTTCTTTTATCATTTCTGTGCTCAGCGCATTCTTTTTCTCGTTTCTGTTTAGGGTTATTTCTAAAAAATTATCTGTGATATTAACTAGCGTAAATTTATTTAAGCTGAAATCGTAATTTTCTATGTATTCTTCCTTAAAAAACATGTTTATATTCTAAAAGTACCATAGGATTTTAATCCATTAATTTTTTCTTTATAAATCACTTCCAAACATAATGAAAGATATTTTCTTGTATCTCTTGGGTCAATAACTCCGTCATCTAAAACTTCAGATGTTGTATGCCAAATGCTAGATTTTTCTTTTGCACTGATTATTAATTCCTTTTTTTCTTTATTTAGAAGTCTCTTATTTAACTTTTCGTTTTTATTATTTGCAGCATTTATTTTTATCAATTCCATAACTCCTGCTAATTGCTCAGCACCCATAACCCCAGATTCTACATTGGGATATGTAAATAAAAATCTTGGATTAAATGATCTACCGCACATCGCATAATTACCTGCACCATAAGAATTACCGACTAAAAGTGTAATATGTGGAACTTCACTTCCAGCAACTGCATGAATCAATTGAGAGCCATGATTTAATATACCCATTTGCTCATGTCTTTTTCCAACCATAAAACCAGTAGTGTTATGTATGAAAAGAATAGGTATATTATTTTTATTAGCGAGTAGTATAAATTGTGTTGCTTTTTTTGCAGACTCACTAAAAATCACTCCATTACTTGCTATGATACCCACTTTATGGTTATTGATTTTAGCCCATCCGCATTTCATTGTTATTCCGTAATTACTCTTAAATTCTTCAAAAATAGAATTATCAACAAATCTTACTATTAGATCTCTAATATCAAATGGAGTTTTTAAATTTTCGGGAATTATTCCAAGTATTTCATCATTATCATAAATAGGTGGGTTAGCATCTTCTCCTGAATCAATTATCCTATCATCAATTACATTGTCTACAATACTTCTCGCCATTTCTATGGCTTCTTTTTCATCATTTGCCAAAAAATCAGAAACACCGGAAAGGTTACTATGCATTTTAGCTCCACCCAATTCCTCGTCGGATGATTCCTCACCAGTGGCCATTTTTACAAGAGGAGGACCAGCTAAAAAAACTTTTGCTTGATCCTTCTGCATGATATTGAAATCAGACATTCCAGGGACATAAGCACCCCCAGCTGTTGCATTTCCAAATACAATAGAAATAGTCATGATACCTTTTTTTGATCTTCTTGACATATCATAAAACATTTTACCATAATTGGTAAATACTTTATCTTGATCAGGAAGGTTGGCACCTCCACTTTCAACTAGATTAATCAAGGTAAGTTTATTTTCCTCAGCAATTTGACCTATTCTTAAATTCTTTAGACTTGTTGCGTAATCAACTACACCACCTTTTTTAGTTCCAATATTTGAATTAATAAGGCATAATTTATTTGAAACAAAACCAAGTATGCAAGATGTAGTACCACCTGGACCAAAACCATTTTCATGCCCCATGCCAGCTAATGGCATTAATTCTAAGAATGGCGAGTCTTTATCAAGAATAAGATTTAGTTTTTCAGAACTCAAAGATTTTCCTCTTTGTTTAGCTTTTATAAGTGCTCCTGGAGATCCAGCACTTTTAGATAATTTCAAAAATCCGTTTAACTTTTTAACAAGTTTTAACATAGCCTTCTTATTGTTTTTGAAAGAAGCACTTCTGTTGTTTATTGTGGATTTAAATTTCTTCATTTTAGATAGACTAAGATAAATATTCTTATCAACTATAATGCTAATATTATATTTTAAAAAAAAACTATATTTAGTTAATTATGGATAACAAATATTATGATTTTCCATTTTATAAATGGGAAAAAGAAAAAGCTAATGACCCTTTTTTAAGACAGCCATTTGGAGATAGTTGGATAGAATATACCTGGGGTGAAGTTGGAGTAATGGCTAGAAAAATGGCAACTGCAATTAGTAGTTATAACCTTCCGCCAAAATCTAACATTGGACTCATTTCAAAAAACTGTAGAGAATGGATAATTGCTGATTTGGCCGTAATGATGGCTGGTCATATTTCAGTCCCTTTTTTTCCTACACTTCAATCTTTTGAACTTGAAAAGTTAATTGATCTTGGAGAAGTTAAGTTATTGTTTGCAGGAAAGTTAGAAAATTGGGATGAACAATCTAAAGGTGTTAAAAATATTCCAGTTATTTCTTTCCCTCATTATGAAAATCATTCGGTTATTAATAATTCTGATAAATGGGAAGATCTTTTAAAAAATAATGAACCTCAAAAAGAAGACTACTACCCTCAGCTTGATGATATTTGGACAATTGTATTTACCTCTGGAACAACTGGAAATCCAAAAGGGGTTGTTTTAGATTACAGAACTATATTTTTAACAAAAATCATTGTTGAAAGCGATGTGAATCCATTGGGGATGGACAGAAACGGTAATAATAGTTTTTTCTCTTATTTACCTTTAAATCACATTTTTGAAAGAGTTGTCCTTGAATTTCAATGCATGAGATATGGTGGCACAATGTCATTTGTTGAATCACTTGAATCTTTTCCAAAAAATTTAGCCGATGTGCAACCTACAACGTTCGCTGGTGTACCTAGAATTTACAATAAATTCAAAGAAAAGATTTTAGAAAAAATGCCACAAAAAAGATTAAACTTTCTTTTAAGTGTTCCAATAATATCATCCTTGATTAAGAAAAAAGTAAGAAAATCACTTGGTTGGTCAAATGCAAATGCTATTGTAAGTGGTGCTGCTTTTCTTCCTCAAGAACTGATTGAATGGTATGGTAAATTAGGAATTAATATTCTCAATGGTTATGGAATGACAGAAAATTGTTGTGTTTGTTCTTACTTAGATACTTCAACAGGTGAAGGTAAAGGCTCTGTTGGAAAACCATGGGATCAAGTTGAAATTAAAATTGGAGAAAATGGAGAGATTCTAAATAAGAGTCCTTATTTACTGAAAGAGTACTATAAAAACCCAGATTACACTAATGAAGTTTTAGTTGATGGATGGTTTAATACAGGAGATAAAGGGCATTTAGATGGAAATGGGTATTTACATATAACGGGAAGAGTAAAAGATATTTTTAAAACATCAAAAGGAAAATACATAGAACCTCATCTGATTGAAGAAAAGTTTGAGAAATCAAATCTTTTTCAACAGCTATGCATTGTCGGACTTGGCTTAGCTCAGCCCATATTATTAGCTGTTCCAAATGAACAAGCATTAACTGATAAAGAAAAAACAGAGGAAAGTCTGAAAAAAATACTTTTGGATTTCAATTCAACTGCCGATGGATACAAAAAGGTAAAAAAAATCATTCTTCTTTCTGAGGATTGGACATCTGAAAATGGTTTAACAACTCCAACCTTAAAGATTAAAAGAGCAAAGATTGACGAAGCTTTTTCATCCAGATATCAAAATTGGTATAATGCGTCTGAGGAAGTTCTCTGGGAGTAAAATCAAAAGAATTTAAATTTCTCATAAAATATTGTTAAATTCATACAAATTAAACAACTATGAAAAATTTTAATTATCTGGTTTTTGCATTATTGATTTTATTTTCATTTAACATTAATGCACAACAAAACGATGATGAAGTTACTGCTGCATCTAGAACAGCTGAAAAGCTTAACCGCGCAAGTAACTCAACAACAGTAATTTCTGATGAAGAAATTAACAATAAAAAAACGTTTAATGCTTTAGGACTACTTGATAACACTGTTGGTGTTAATATTTCAAGACAAGGAGTTAACAGTTTAAATCTCCATTTAAGAGAGGGTGTTGATATTTTTTCAACTCAAACTCTATTTCTTTCTGATGGAAGAGAATTAAACAATTTTGGTCTTAAATTTTTTGATGCTGCTGCTTCTACATTATCTGGTCTTGACATTGCTCGAGTTGAAGTTGTTAGAGGATCATCTGGAGCTGTTTATGGATTAAATGCTACCTCTGGTGTTGTTAGTGTAACTACTAAAAATCCTTTTGATTACCCTGGAACTACAGTGGCTATTTCTAGCGGTGGTATAAATAAAAATGGAAATGCATCAATTTTATCTGGAAGTGAGTCAGATGTTCAGTCAAACTGGAATTTATTTTCTGCTAACCTAAGACATGCTGACCATAACGAAGACAAAACATTTGGATATAAAATCAATTTAAGCTATTCTGAAAATACAGACTGGTTAGTTGGTGATCAAACATCACAAGCATTAGGAGGTCAAATACCATTAATGTCTTCTTTTAACTTTGATACATCTCTTTATTATAATTATGAAGATTATGATTTAACATTATCTTTTGGAACCAATGAAACTGAAAATATTCAAAGAAGACAATGGTGGGGTGATGAAAAAAGAGATATGCAAAGTACTTTCTTTAATGCTAAGTTAAACTCTGGAGACTTTTTCGTTCAATTTTCATTTACTTCTAATGAAGCTCCTGCAGGAGGAGGTAACTATAATTATTGGTTAGGTCAGGATCAAACAATTGAAAGCAAACAATCTCATGCTCAAATTGGATATGATCTAGCATTACCTAAATTAGCAACTGATGTGACATTGACTGCAGATCTCAGATTAACTAAGTTTGATTCTGAGGGAAGAGTATTTGGAACATACGAAGATGAAGATGATTTTAGAACTTACGGATTTTCATTACAATCATCGACAAGCTTAACTGACAATATTGGTCTTTTGTTCCAAGGTAGAGTTGATCATTTCTCAGTTTTAAATCAAAATGCATTCTCTCCAAAGGGTGTAATCTTTATCGATGATAATTCTGGAGGAACATTAAGATTAAGTATGAGTCAATCTCATGCGACTGATAATGCGTATACATTATTTGGTGACTTTGCTGTTAACTCATGGGACGGTGGTTATATGGGGCCTTATGGAAATAAAAATGCAATAACATTTACAAATCCTACGTGGAAACCATGGCCAACTTTTGATGCTCTTTACGGTGCACATCCAAGCCCGTACAATGGATTAGGTATGGATCACTTTGCCATGATGAATTTATTTGCTAGTCAGTATATTGGCGCGGTAGCACAACAAGCAATGGCAACTGGTAATATGTTATTACTACTACCATTCCAAAATCCAGCTGCTCTGTTAGGGGATATTTTAGCATATAATGCATACACTCCATTTTACACTCATGATGGTAATGGAAATAGAATGGATATCATGAACGCTGATTCCTCGAAACTATCTACCGAAACAACTTATGAATTAGGATATAACAATACATTGGGCAAATTTTCGTTTTCTGTAGATATTTATAATATAAGAAAAACTAATATGGTTGTTGCTCAACAAATTACTCCTCACGTTGCTTTAGATCCTGTAGATGCACAGACTTCAATGTATACAACAATGTCTAATGTGCTTTATAGTACATATCTAAATGCTGGTTTACCTGGAAGTCTAGCTGCTCAATATGCTGTATTATTAGGTCAAATTGCTGGTCAATTTGCTGCAGCAACAGCTGCTTCTATCCCCTCTTTTGGTTTAGTTCAAGCTGATCAATCTAATGGCATGAGTAGACTATATTGGGGAAGTACAAATTTTGGTGATATTAACTATTGGGGAAGCGATATAGCTACATCATATGAAATTAGTGATGCTGCCTCTCTTTTTGCGAACTATTCTTTTGTTAATCAAACTGAATTTGACAAAGAAGATGTTTCTGGGGGTGATGAAACTTCACCAGGTATTTATCACTTAAATATTCCAAAGCACAGAGTTAAAGCAGGTTTTGCTTATAACCCTGAAAAAGGAATGAACTTTGGAATATCATTTAGATACCAAAATTCAATGAACATTAATACATTAAACTCAACCAATTCTGATTTGTTCTGGTTTGATGGATTTGTTCCAAAAAGAACTGTTTGGGATATGAATGTTGGTTTACCTCTAAGTTCAAAAACTAGATTAGATTTAACAGTCGATAATGTTTTAGGTAAAAAATATCAAACAATGGTTAATATGCCAATGGTTGGTCAACAAGCATTATTTACTCTTACACATAATTTCTAAAGAGAAATTATATTTATAAAAAAAAGCAACTCGTTCGGGTTGTTTTTTTTTGTAATTTAATAGAGTAAAACTATAACTATTATGAAAAATTACTTATTACTATTATTAATTGCAGTTTTTACTTTTTCCTGTGAAACTGCCGCACCTGAATGTAATGACAATCCAGCTGCTGGTTATTTAGCTACACCTGATGGCAAGACAGATGCTAGAGATGCTAATCCTGCAAATTTAGATTTATGGGATAAATATATTCAAGCACACAATGACCAAGATCTTGACTTAATAAGAGAGATGAACGCTGACTCTACCCAACAATTTGGTGCTTTTAGAATTCTTGATGCTAGAGGAGGAGTTGTTGACGGCATAGATGCTCATATTGAAAGATTATCTGGATGGTTTGCTGCTGAAAATCCAAAATGGGATACTTTCTTCTCTTACACAATGAAAGTTGATGGTCAACCTGGTGAGTGGGTTATTTCAGGACATGTGTTAAAAAGAAATGTTGATGGAACTGAGGTGTCTTCATATGATGTTCTTGATGTTTACATTGAGGATGGAAAAATTGGTGCCTTCTGGGTATATTCCAGAGCTGAAGTTCCACAAGAATAAATATTATATAACTTTAAAAATAATAACTATGAAAAATCATTTAATAATATTATTAATTGCAGTTTTTACATTTTCCTGTGAAACTGCTCCAAAAGAAGTCGAATTAGGTCCTCCACCTGGTTATTTAGCCACTGCAGATGGAAAAATTGATGCAAGAGATGCTAATCCAGCTAATCTTGGAATTTGGGAAAAATACATTGATGCGCACAATAATAGAGATTATGAAACTATTGCATCAATGAATCATGACTCTATAGTCCTAAACCTAGCAGATGGAACTGATGTCATTGGAAATGATAATCATATTCAGACTCTAAAAGCTTACATGGATGCCTCAAATCCAAAATGGGATATATTCTTTTCTTATACTATGAATGTTGAAGGTCAAAATGGTGATTGGGTCATTGCTGGACATAATGTCACTGAAACTGTTGATGGAGAGGAGTCTAATCCTTGGATTATTGCTGATGCTTTTATAGTAGATGGGAAAATTAGAAGAATTATTGGTTACAGAAAAGATAACAAATAATTTTAGTCTTAATTAAATTAAAAGAGGAGTTTGTTCTCCTCTTTTTTTTTAATTTTTTTTTATGAATAGNAAAANTACTATTGATGATTTTATCAATCATCTTGAAAAAAGAGTAGATGAGGAAGATTTTAGAAATTCTGTCGAAAAAATTACTTTTTTAACTACATTACATGTAATTAAAAAAAATATTGGGGAAAAATGAATAAACTAATTGTTTTATTCTTTGTCTTTTTAATTTCATGTCAAAACCTAACAGAGAAAAAACAACAAATTATTGCTTATTATGCTGGAGATGAAAAATCTATTGATGAATTTGACTTAACAGGTGTTGACCAAATTATTTATAGTTTTCTTCACTTAAAAGGAAATAAACTAGCTATTGATAATGAAGCAGACAGCTTAACTCTTATTAATGTTGTTAATCAAAAAAATAAGTATCCTAATCTTAAAGTACTTGTTTCTTTAGGTGGATGGGGAGGATGTGAAACATGCAGTGATGTTTTTAGCTCAAAAGAAGCTAGAGAAGAGTTTGCTAGATCAACAGCAGAAATTATTGAGCTTTATAATGCAGATGGAATTGATTTGGATTGGGAATATCCTGGAATATCTGGTTATCCAGGACATAAATGGAAACCTGAGGACAAAGAAAATTTTACTGATTTAGTTGTTCTTCTTAGAAAGCACATGAAGGAAGGTGATATATTAAGCTTTGCTGCAGGTGCATCTAGCAAGTTTTTTGAAAATTCTGTAGAATGGGATAAAGTAATGCCATTAGTTGACAATGTTAACTTAATGACGTATGATTTCTATGGTAGTGGTTCTAAACAAACTGGACACCACACTGCTTTAGGTTCGGCTGATTTTAATGGAAGATCTGCATATAATTCTATCGAAGAGCTTATTGGTTACGGAGTAAAACCTGAGCAGATTTTTATTGGTGGAGCTTTCTATATCAAAACTTTTAAAAATATTGATAACAAATCAAATGGTTTGGGTCAAAATGCTGAATGGAATAGAAGCTATAATCAAATGAATTTTGAAGAAGTGAAAGAAAATTTTTCTTTTTACTGGGACGAAATAGCTAATTCTCCTTATGCATATGATTCAATTAATAAAGTTTTTGCAACTTTTGATGATCATAAATCTATCAAACTTAAATCTGAATATGCTGTTAAAAATAAACTCGGAGGAATAATGTTTTGGCAGCTTATGAATGATAAGAAAAAGAATGGACTATTATCAACTATTGTTAAAGTTGTTAAAGGAAATTAAATTTCCATTTTCCAAAAAGCTATACCGCCAGCTTGTTTTCCAATTTCTACATTATCAATTAATGTCTGACTTTCTATATCTATTACATCAACAATCCCTGGCTCTCCACCAATACCTTCAACAGAAATAAATGCATATTTGCTATCTGGTGATATTGCTATACCATGTGATACAGATGTTGAGTTTTTAACTTCACTTAATAATTTTCCTGAATCTAAATCCCAAATNCCTGTACTTCCGATTGATTTTAGAGTAGCAATCATATATTTACCATCAGGAGATATTTCAACGTTATAGGGGCCTTTTCCAGTTTTAATTCTTTTTGACACCCTCCAAGAATCAGAATCAACCTCAATAATTTCATTACTACCGTTTCCAGCTATATAAATTACATTTTTGCTTGGGTGAGGTATCACCCAGGTGGGTTTAACATTTGAATATTTCATTTTTGAATGATCCATATTCAAATGATCCATCTTTGAATTCTTCATTTTTGAATGATCCATTTTAGAGTGATCTTCAAGATCTAAAATCCTTGATACTTCTAGTGAGAGTGCATCAATTTCAAATAACTCACCGGACATCATAGCTACCGAATATTGTTTAAGTCCATCACTTGTGATTCTTGACCCATGCGGCATACTTCCAGTTTCAATTCTTGTTATTTCTGTCATTGTTTCAGAATCTACGACAGAAACTGAAGATGGTTTCATATCACCATGTAAATTAAAATTTACACAATATAAAAATCCAGTTACAGTTGATATTTGCATTGATGCAGGAAACAAACCAAGAGTAGTTTCATCAACTACTTTATTAGTTTCAGTTGAATATTTAATTAGTTTACCAAATGGGTTTCCGTGTGCAAGGGTTAAATACCAGTATTTTCCATTAGGGTCTACTGTAAGTCCATGTGGCCCTTCATTTTCAGTAGGATAACTACCTACAATTATTCTTTCTGTTTCACTAAGACTACTGCCATCAAACTTTAGTAATGACACTGTATCATCTGATTCNGCAGCTACNTACANNTAGTAGTCTTGAGAGTNNGTNATATTAAANGATATNAATANTATAATTAATATTCTGAGCATTTTAATTATCTAAATGNTGATTNGTTTTACTATTNTCAGGNTTTCCTCCNGANACTTTTGCTGCCCCNAAACCAGTATTGAAATCAGAATAAAATACGTGNCCTTTGTATAGTTGAGCACCCCAAACCATAGTGTCATTAGGAATATANCCNTCCTNGCTTCCTGTTAATAAATANCCTATTTCTCTTCCTTGTTTATATAGGTCGCCAATTAGATCTCCACTTATATCAACTATTCTCAAACCTCCAGTGTACATTGCCACATATAGTATATCATCCTCGATCCAAAAGTTGTGAGAGCCATGTCCTGGAAGCTCGTACCTCGCTACTTCTTTAGGATTATTTAAGTCTGAAAAATCGATAAAATGAATAAATCCAGCAGTTTCATTCGTGCTGTTGGGATTAACGCCATTAGGAAAAATTTCATCTCCTAGTAACGTATAAAATTTACCAGTTGATTTACTTTTAAATGGAAAAGTTGCGTGATGAGCACCACTTGCATAACTGTAATTACCAAAAGCTATTGGATTTGAGGGAGAGCCTCCAACAATTCCATTTCCAACATCAACTAAATAAACTCCATCTCTCCAATTTGATGAATATGCGACTCCATCCTCAATCCATACATCATGAATTGATTGTCCTTCCTTACCTAATTCAAACATACCAACTTCTCTAGGATTTGAAGGGTCATCTATATTTACAACATAATATCTTTCACCATTGCTAAGTGCATAAACATGATTATTGTCAATGAATACATTGTGTACACCTCCAGTAAGATTTTTGGTATACTCACTAAGTATTTTTACATCCCTAGGATTTGAAACATCTATTATAATCATTCCATTTTTTCTGGTAGATGCGCCCTCTCTTGTTATTACACATATTTTACCGTCTTGCGATACCTTAACATCGTTAACTGTTCTTGCATCAACTTGGACACTGTCAATTTTTTTTAAGTTGGAGGGGTCGGAAACATCCCAAAAGAATGCAGTTCCATCTGCTCCCCATGTACCCGTAACACCATAATCCCCACCATCAACACCTTCAAAAATCCAAAAGTCTGAAGTATGTCTATCACCGACAAGACCAGTACCAACAGATTTTACTTCCCTTTGAACCTCTCTTGCAAATACGTTTGCAACCTTTGAGGTTGAAATATTACCAACTTTAGCAGTAATAATATATTTTCCTGGAACATCTCCTACAAATCTTCCATCATTTAGAATTAATCCAGATGCTGTATTACTTTTATCAGATGACTTACCTGCAAAAAAGTATTCTACTTTTATTCCATCAATTAGATTACCTTTTTTGTCATATGCTAGTGTACTGTAATTTATAACGTCACCAGATTTAACATTGTTTTCACTAGATTTTAATACTAATCTTGCCACAGGATTTTTTTTGACTTTAATATCAATTTCACCCTTGATTCCATCAAATGATGCTATTATTTTAGAGCTTCCCTCCTCTATAGCTAGAATGTTATTTGATTCATCAATTTCAATTTTATTATTGTTTGATTTTAATGACATATCAACTTCTGAAAAATATCTGGCCGCGACATCAGTAGACCAAAAGTCAATAACTCTTTTTGTATCCCGCTCATCAGTAATCTCGTAAATAAGAGGAATGTAATTACCAACATATATATTTTCATTATTCAATGATAATTTAACTTCTTTTACTTTTGGGTAATTAACGTCAACATAAAATGTTTTACTTATTCTAGTTCCTTGCGGATCAATGCATATTGCTACAACTTCATGAGTTCCAGGTTCATTTGCAGTGAGTGTTCCCTCAGATCTATCAAATGTTATAGATTTGGCTGAACTAAAAACTCCTTTTTTATTGTAGTAATAAAGCCTAATACATTTACCTTCAGTACCATCCGAATCAATTACTTGAGAGCTGGGTTTAAATACTTCACCAATATCTAAAGTCAAGTTCTCAAGATCAGATAAAATTATTTTTTCTTGTGAATAGCAAAAGTTTATTAGAATTAAGCAAAGGATTGATAATGATTTTTTCATTTTATTGAGATGTAAGTTATTTAGATTAATATAAATATTATTATAATAAAAAAAAAGGGAATAAACATACGTTGTCTATTCCCCTTGTGACCTCGGCAGGATTCAAACCTACAACCTTCTGAGCCGTAATCAGATGCACTATTCAGTTATGCTACGAGGCCGTATATCAGTTATTTAGCATTATTTTAAAGCTTTATAAATTATGCGTGTACAACCGAGTGTACAACGTTGTTAATCTAACTCTAAAAAGCTTGTATACAACGACTGCAAATATATACATATAAATAGAAAAGTTTTAAACTAAACCATAGGCATATCTTTTTCTGTTAATTTAGCAACCTCTTATTAAGCAATTAGATTAATTTGGTTTTTAATTGTATTTTAAGTTTTTGTGAAA
>PAEO01000003.1 GCA_002703065.1 Flavobacteriaceae bacterium
AAAATTAAGTTTGATACAACTAATGAAGTTATAAAAATTGCACCTAGATATAAGTATATTTTTTTTGCTAACTCAACTTTTTCAGTATTATTGTAGTCCATTTTGTTATAATAAATTTAATCCTTAAGAATTTAATATTGAAAAAAAGAAACGTTTATTTATCAATTGGCTCTAACATAGGAGATAAAGAATACAATTTAAATTTAGCAATAGAACAAATTGAAGAATCAATGGGTCGTATAGTTAAGATTTCAAATTTTTATAGTAATCCAGCTGAGGGATTTATTGGCGATGATTTTTTAAATGCGTGTTTGCATATTGAATCAAATTTATTCCCTAATAACCTGATAAACTCCATTTTAAAAATTGAAAATTTATTTGGAAGAAAAAGAAAAGTGAATGACGTTTACAAATCTAGAAATATTGATATTGATATTATTTTTATAGATGATATGATCTTGAAAACACAAAGTTTAACTATACCTCATCTTAGAATGCATACAAGACATTTCGTTTTAATTCCACTTTGTGATATAAGTAAAGAAATTTTTCATCCTTTGAAAAATAAGACTGTTAATGAACTGCTTTTGGATTTGCCTGTAAGATTGGATATAATTAAGGTTAATTCTTAATTTGATTTTATGAGATTATAAAATTTCCAAATAACAATTCCAGCAGCTACTGAAATATTAAGAGAATGCTTTGTTCCATACTGGCTTATTTCAATTACTCCATGTGATTTATTTATGACTTCTTGACTTACTCCATCTATTTCGTTTCCAAAAATTAAAGCGTTTTTTTTGTTTGCATCAATTGATTTCAAATCTTNNAGTTTAGANGACTTTACNNCTTGTTCNACTGNCCANATTTTNACNTCNTGANTNATTAAATTNTNTANCAAATNNTTTATNTCATTTATATATTCCCATTCAACNGTTTNNGTAGATCCAATTGCAGTTTTTGTAATCTTTCTATTTGGAGGAGTGGCAGTTATTCCGCACAAGTAAATTTTTTCAATTAAAAAAGCATCTGAGGTTCTAAAAATAGAGCCTATATTATTTAAACTTCTAATGTTATCTAGAATGATGATTAGTGGAGTTTTTTTAATAGATTTAAAAGTTGAAACATCAATTCTGTTAAGCTCAGAATTTTTTAATTTTTTCATTAACCAAAAATAAGTTTNAACTATAAATTANTTGANTTGAGTTCTAAGGTAAGTAAAGAAACGCCATTAATGAAGCAATATCGGGAGATTAAAGAAAAATATCCTGATTCAATTTTATTATTTAGGGTTGGAGATTTTTACGAAACTTTTCATGAAGATGCAATTACTACTTCTAAGGTTTTAGGAATTGTTTTAACCAAGAGAGGATCTGGNNTAAATAAAGAAACTAAATTAGCTGGATTTCCTCATCATTCATTAGATACATATTTACATAAATTAGTAAAAGCAGGACATAGAGTGGCAATTTGTGAGCAACTAGAAAATCCTAAGCTAACCAAGACTATTGTCAAAAGAGGAGTTACTGATTTGGTTACACCTGGTGTTGCATTAAATGATGAGATATTAAATCAGAAGAAAAATAATTTTTTAGCAGCAATTAATTTTAATAAAAAAAATGTTGGGATAGCATTTCTTGATATTTCAACTGGTGAATTCATTTTAAGTGAAGGTTCATTTGATTATTGCTTAAATCTTCTTGAAAATTTTAATCCTAAAGAAATTCTTATTTCAAAAGGTGATAAGAAATTTTTTGAAAACAAAAATATTAGTGAAGAGTACTTCTTTTTTGTCGATGATTGGATGATAAATCTCGATACCTCATTAAAAAAGGTATACAATCATTTTGATGTTAAAACTTTGAAAGGTTTTGGAATTAGTAATAGTAGTTTAGGTGTGATTTCTGCATCTATGATTCTTCATTATTTAGAAGATTCACATAAAAAGCATTTAACACATATAAGTAAAATAAACCCTATTGATAATAAGTCATTTTTATCGATGGATAGATTTACAATTTCAAATTTAGAATTGATCAATTCTAAATTTCCAGGTGGAAAGTCAGTTTTAGATATTATTGATAAAACAATGACACCAATGGGATCAAGACTTTTAAGAAGATGGTTATGTTTTCCTTCAATTGATTTAAATGAAATTCAATTCAGATATGATATTGTTGAAGAATTGGTTAAGTTATCAAGTCCTAATCTTGTTGAAAGATATAATTCAATTATTGATATTGAAAGAGTAGTTTCAAAAATTACAAATTATAAGGTTAATCCAAGAGAATTATTAAGTTTTAAACTTTCGCTTTTAAAGGTTGATGAAATTAAAAAGGAATTAAACAACGCATCAAAAAATTTAAAGCTATTATCGAAAAAATTTAGAGATTCTAATAAGGTCGTTCAATTGATTGAAAAAAATCTCTTTGATGAGTCTCCTGTTAATATAAACAAAGGTAATGTTATCAAAAATGGAATTAATAAGGACCTTGATAATTTTCGTGATGTATTCAATAATAGTAAAATGCATCTGCAAAAAATTTTAGAACGAGAAANTGAAAATACAGGAATAACTTCATTAAAAATATCTTTTAATAATGTTTTTGGTTATTATTTGGAAGTAACTAATGTTCATAAAGATAAAGTCCCGGAAAATTGGATTAGAAAACAAACTCTTGTCAATGCTGAAAGATATATAACAGAGGAGCTGAAGGAATATGAATCAAAAATTTTAGTTGCTGAAGAAAAAATTAAAGAGATTGAGTTCACTGAATATAATAAAGTGATTGATAAATTAATAACACATATTGTTGATTTACAAGATATTGCTAAAATTATTGCATATTCTGATTGTTTATTATCATTTTCAGAAACATCTAAAACTTATAACTATTCAAAGCCTATAATTGATGAGTCTGATACTTTTGAAGTAATTGATGCTCGTCATCCAGTAATAGAACATACTTTAGAAGAAAGTAAATCTTATATACCTAATGATATAAGAATTAATAAAACTGATCAACAAATATTAATGATTACTGGACCAAATATGTCTGGTAAATCTGCTATACTTAGACAAACAGCTCTAATTTCAATATTGGCTCAAATAGGTTCTTTTGTTCCTGCAAAAAAACTCAAAATGGGATTTTTCGATAAGATATTTACAAGAGTTGGAGCCAGTGATAATATTTCACAAGGAGAATCTACATTTATGGTAGAAATGTTAGAAGCAGCATCTATAGTAAATAATCTTAGTGATAGAAGTTTAATTTTATTGGATGAAATTGGNCGAGGAACAAGTACTTATGATGGTATTTCAATAGCTTGGGCCATAGCTCAATTTATACATGATCACCCAACAAAAGCAAAAACTCTATTTGCTACGCATTATCATGAGCTTAATATGATGTGTGATAAATTTAAAAGAGTTAAAAACTTCAACATACAAATTAAAGAAACTGGAAAGGATATTATTTTTTTAAGAAAATTAATTCCTGGTGGAAGTGCTCACAGTTTTGGAATTCATGTTGCAAAAATGGCTGGAATGCCCTCAGAAATCATTAAAATCTCAAAAAATATTTTAAAAAGTTTAGANAAATCTCATAGTGAAAATAAAGATATTCAAATTGATGAAAGTTCTGAAATGCAATTAACTTTCTTCGGAATGGATAATAAAAATTATGAGGAATTTAAAGATGAATTGGAATCAATTGATACAGATAATATTACTCCCATGGAAGCTCTAGTAAAACTGAGTGAATTGAAAAATAAAATAACAGATGAAAAATAATAGTCTTTTTAATTTTCTTTTTACATTTGCATACCANTTTTGCGAAAGTAGCTCAGGGGTAGAGCATCACCTTGCCAAGGTGAGGGTCGCGGGTTCAAATCCCGTCTTTCGCTCANNNNANTGCTCGGGTGGTGGAATTGGTAGACACGTTGGACTTAAAATCCAATGAGCAGTAATGTTCGTGCGGGTTCAAGTCCCGCCCCGAGTACTCTAAAGGAGATGTTAATTACAACATCTCCTTTTTTATTTATATTTATTTATAATGGTAGTCAGATTAATAATTCTTTATCTTTTATTAATTCCAAATAGAGAGATTAAAGTTCTTTCATATAATATTAGATATAACAATCCAAATGATGGAAAGGATATTTGGGATAATAGAAAAGAATCAATTGTAGATTTTATAAATCATGAAGACTTTGATTTTGCTGGATTGCAAGAAGTAACCTTTATTCAGCTTCAGTATATAGAAGATAAATTAGTTAATTATAGTTATCACGGTGTTGGTCGTGATGATGGAAAACAAAAAGGAGAATTTGCTCCAATTTTTTATAATAAAAACAGATATAAATTAATTTCTGGAAATACTTTTTGGTTATCTGACACACCTAATATTATTTCTGTTGGATGGGATGCTTCAATGGAACGTATATGTACTTACGCTCTATTTGAGGATAAAAAATCAAAAGGAAAATTTTATGTTTTTAATACTCATTTTGATCATATTGGAGTCATTGCAAGAAAAAAATCAGCTCAATTAATTATTGATTATGTTAATAGTTTAAACGAAAATAATTTTCCTGTATTTATTACGGGTGATTTTAATTTAAATGACGACAGTGATCCAATTATCTTAATTCAAAAAACATTTGATGACTCGAATATTAATTTAAATAAAGAGGACAAGCTATATAATACTTTTACAGAATTCAAAAATGATGTAATTAATCCAAGAAGAATTGACTATATTTTTTATTCTAATATTGAAATGGTTTCATCAACACACGTTCATCTTAAAACAGAAGGAAAGAGATGGGCTTCAGATCATCACCCAGTAATAGCGATTTTTAATTAAAATATTTTCTATTCCAAATAAACTCGTTGAAGTTTTTACCTAAAGAGAATCCATAATAAATAAATATTGCTATTACAGATTTCAGAATAAACAGGAAGGTTATGAAAAATTCTGCTCCGGGATTTCCCTTGTAGTAAAAAATATTACCAGGAACTAATGCAGTAATTAAAAGTGAAATTAATGAAATGAAAACAAGAATGTTAATCAGATTCTTATATGGCCATACTTTTAATTTTCTAAAAAAACTTAAATCATTCCCCCATTTATGTATTAGATAATAATATCCATCTTCAAGCTTAGCAAAAAGCAAAGGATCATCATAATTTTCTAATTCAAAAAGCTTTGATGGAGCCATGATTTTTAATTCTAAATCTAAATTTTTATGCTGGTTTTTAAATTCTTCAAGCTTTTTAATTGCTTCATTTGGAATCTTCCCTTTAAATAATTTGACATCTAAAAATCTTAGTCTGTAATCAATACAAATCTTTCTAATATCTTCAACATGAAAAAGCTTTTCAGATCTTAATTTTGAAGGATTAAATTTTAACTTAAATATTGATTTATTCTCATCTTTATTAGATCTTTTTTTTACGGTTAAAAGTTCGTTGTAAAGATTTGTTTTAGGGAAATTTATCATCATTAACAAAATTAAACAAACAAAGATTTTTTTTAAAAAAATTTAACATTTAATTTCTTTATGATTTTTAAAATCAATATGATCTAAAATTTCATTGTTACATGAAACTAAATAAAGTGAAAATAGTAAGTAAAAATTTACTTTACTCAATTAATTAAGTTAGTTGATTACAATATTAAATTAGTATTTTTTTTGATTGATATTAATTAACCTAACATTTTCCTCAATATATTTAATTATTTCACCAGCAATATTTTTTTCTGTTGATTTTTCTATACCTTCAATTCCTGGTGAGCTATTAACCTCAAGTACTTTTGGACCTGAATCCGATCTTATAATATCAACGCCAGCAACATTTAAACCTAATGATCTTGCGGCATTAATTGAAATTAGTCTCTCTTTCTTTGTGATTCTAACTTTATGAGATGTTCCACCTGAATGTAAGTTTGATCTAAAATCATCATCAGAAGATTTTCTCATCATTGACCCAACAACCTTTTTTCCTACAACAAAACATCTCACATCCTCTCCATTAGCTTCCTTCACAAACTCTTGAGCGATAAATGGTGCTCCTATTCTCTGGAATGCACTGATTACACCACTTGCTGCCTTTTTAGATTCAGCTAAAATTACTCCCTTTCCCTGGCTACTTTGTAATAATTTTATCACTAATGGCATATCGCTAATTAGTTCAAGTAAACTTTTTGTGTCTTTTGGTGAATTAGCAAAAGAAGTATTTGGCATTGGAATACCTGTTCCGACTAGAATTTGATGAGCAGCTAATTTATCTCTTGAATTTCCAATTGATTGAGATGAGTTTAAGCAGAAGGTTCCCATCGCTTGAAACTGCCTTACAACTGACATTCCATAAAATGTTATTGAGGGCCCAATTCGAGGAATAATTGCATCATAAATTGGCAGAGGTTTTCCATTGTAATGAACCTCTGGATTTGAACTGTCAATTTTTAAATAACATCTCTTTGTGTCAATTGTTTCAACTACGTGATCATTTTTTTCAGCTTCCTCAATAATTCTACGTACTGAGAAACTATTAGGTTCTCTTGTTAAAATTCCAATTCTTAAACTTCTTTTAAGTTTCAATTTATTTTTGATGGATTTATAAACATCGTAATCCAATTTTGTTTGAATGTAGCTTGAATCTGGTTTAACAATAGCACCCTCTAAGGCGCTTCTTCCAAGTATCATCCTGTAATTAAGATTTTCTCTATTTGTTAGAGTAATTTCAATTTCTTTTGAAAAATCTCCTATATTAAGAGTGGTGTTTATTACATATCTTTTTTCTGTTCTTCCCATTGAAGATGTTATCTCTCTTTCATCAATAACTTTTGCAGAACAATAAATCGCAAGCTCAGGATTATCTTTTATAGGATTGATTACAAACCGTACTTTTCTATTTTTATTTGATCCAAAAGGTTGGATGTTATGCGCGTGTAGAGCACTAGTTCTTGCTCCGGTGTCAGTCTTAGCTTCAATTGACGGTATTCCTAAGTCAGGTAAGGAAATCCATTCAACCCACCCAACATTTAATTTTTTATTCATCTTTTAATAAATTTTTTGTTGCCATGTAGCCTGCCGTACCGCCGACACTTCCACATGGAAAAATTCCAGATCCACCATAATAAATGTTTTCATAATCTAGAAAATTATAAAAATTATTTACTGGATCACTGGAAAAAGTTCTTTGATCAAAATTTTGGAATCCCCTCATTGATAAGTGATCTATATTGCCTTCAGGAAAAAAGAAGATATCTTTTAAATCTTTAGGAGCTAAAAACTTGTTATCAACTATATCATCCATGTTGAGGATATGATTTTCAAGTTCATTCGTAATGTTTTGAATTACATCATTGTAATTTTCAGATCTTTTTTCAAATGATAAGCTCTTTGTAAAACAAATTATTTTATCAAAGTTTTCAATGTTACCCATATTTCTTTGTGCTGCACCATCTGGATAAATTTGAATGTAACCAGGATAATAATCTTTAGTACTTTCAATTGAATTTTGACTACTTGAATTTAATGAGTCAATTGAATTTTCTTGAAAAATAAATCTGAAAGAGCTTTCTAAACTAGATTCTTTTTTCCAAACTACTGGTTTTTTAAAAAATAAAGTTAGTTTACCACTTGAACCACGATAGTCTTTTTCCTTAAGTTTCGAACTATTATCTAAAAATTTTAATGTTGTTTTTGGATCAGTGCAAAATATGATTTTATCAAAAGGAGTTGAATGATCTTTATTATTTATTATACTATGAATTATTCCAGATTCTGTATCAATTGATTGAATATTACAATTCAACTTAATATTAACTCCTAGATTATGATTAATTTTTGTTAATTCTTCAGTTATTTTCCATATTCCACCTTTTACAAACCCCCAATATCCATTAAAAATAGATCCTGAATCCATAAGTGGAATTGTAAATGCTGTGCCTTTTTCATTGTATGATGCAGGACTACTTTCAATTACAGTCATACCCATGTAAATTTTTGTTTTTTCAGATGTAAAGTAGTGATCTAACAAATTTTTGGCTGAACCTCTTATCCATAAATCAGTCATCTTTTTTCCTAATATTTTATTTGCATTTTCAATACAAGGCGTTTTACCATTTACATATAAATACCTAATGTAATCAATTACCAAATTTTCATCTCTTCTAAATCCTTTTACATTACCATTCTCATTCCATTGATTCTTAAGCTCATTTTCCAGAAGTTCAGAGTTTCGGTGAATTTTTGTTGGATTTTCATCATCTTTAAAGTATACTAGTTTTGGTATATCAGGACAGTAAGTAGTAATGTTTTTTGAAAGTCCTGTTTGTTCAAAAATAAATTTTGGCATCATGCCCAAAACTGTTGCTCCATAGGCAAAATCTATTTTTTTATCATTTATAACTTTAGAGTCTCTGATACAAGCTCCACCTGTATGTTCCTTGAATTCAAGTAATGTGACATCGTAGTTTTCCTTCTTTAGATAGTTTGCAGCAACTAATCCATTAATACCTGCACCAATAACTACAACCTTTTTCATTATTTTCTAATACCTAACATAAAATTAAGTCCTGGAGCAGGTTCATAATATCGAGAACCAAAGGCATTAATTCTAATGTTATCAAAATATTTAGTGTTAGTTAGATTATTTATAGATATAAAACCATTCCAATTTTTATTAGAAATATTAAAATCTTTGAAAATTGTTAAATCAATTTTTTTATAATCATTAATGATAGTTTTGTTTGAGTTGTCAGCATACATATTGCCAAACATTTTAAAATCTAATATTAGATTAATTTTTTTAGTTAATGAATAGTTTAAGTTAAATACATGTTGGTTTTTTGGTAATCCAGCAATTCTATTGTTTGAAAAATCTTGACCATTAACCTCATATTTGACAAACTTGTAATTACCAATTGTTGAAATTAAGTTCAATTTTAATTTTTGATTTACTTTAAAATTAATTTCACTTTCAATTCCTGAACGAGATGTTTTTCCAGAGTTTCTGTAGAAATTTTGATCTGGAAAATCTTCTAATTGATATGATACAATCTCATTTTTTGAATATGATTTAAAATATATAACTCTATAATTTAAGTTTGATAGAGAATTAAAATTAGAAAAACCAATTTCATAGTTGTTATACTTGCTTGAATCTAAATTTTCATTAAATCCTGTATTTGAAATATTAGATGAAAATTCATTTAATGTGGGTGTTTCAAATCCATTAGAATAGTTCACATAAATTTCATTTGAGTCGTTGATATTGTAATTAATATTTGAGGAGAGACTAGTAGAATTAAGTTTGATAGAACCATTTTTAGTATTAATAAAGTCGTCATATTTAACAGTATTATTATCAAATCTTAGACTTGTATTAAAAGTAAACTTGCCGGCCTTTAATGAGTTGGAATAATAAGTTGAAAAATTATTAAACTTCTCATCTTGATTCATCACAAGTTCACCCTTATTTCCATTAACATTATAAAATCTTAATCGTTCATCATTTTGAATATTAATTTCAAGTCCTAAATTTTGCTTTAAGATTTTTTCTTTACTAATATTTAAATTATATCCCCAGAAATTCTTTTTTAAATCAATAATACCTCCTCTTGCGTAAGGTAGTTTTCCATAAAATAATCTATTATTGAAAAACAACTTGTTTCTCAATTTAAAGTCTCCAATTTTGTTGTTAAGTAATAATCCTATTTTAAATTGATTTACTTTTTCCCCTGAATTAAAATCAACATTTCTTTTCCTTGCTTGTTTTCTGTTAGATTCAACTTCGCCTTTAGTTAAACCACCAGGATCTTTAGCATATGGGCTATCTAGAATGTTAGCAATAATTTTAAGATCACCCTTATCAAATTTTCTTAAGTATTTAAAATTAAAATTATGATTGAGAAATTTACTATTATTTCTAAATCCATTTGAGCTTGACCTATTTAAATGAAAAATGATTTTACCTTTATTTAAATTAATCCCCGAGGTCAAATTTATTTTTAGACTCTCAAAAGAACCAGCAGACAGATTAGTTTTAATAAAATCTTTTTCAAAAAAATCTATTGTTGATATTGAGATTATACCACCTGAGGAGTTTCCGTATAAAGATGAATTCACTCCTCTTAAGACTTCTAGCTGATTAATTATCTCTAAATTAATGTTGTCAAGCTGAGATTGACCATCAACAAATGTTTCAGGGAGCCCATCAACGTAAATTTTTATCCCTCTAACTCCAAAATTAGCTCTACTTCCAAATCCTCTAATTGATATTCTTTCATCTTGTGCGTAGTTATTGCTATTCATTATAAAAACTCCTGGAACATAATTCAAATACTCACTAAGATTGTATTGTCTTAAGTATTTTTGTTTTAAATCCAAATCAATTTTAGAAATTGAATAAATTGACAGACCTTCTTTATTAGATTCTCTTAAAATCTTAACTGAAACTTCATCTAATACAATAGTGTCGTTAGTTTGAATTACTTGAGAATTAATAATAAATGGTAGAAATAATATTATAAATCTTTTCATTGATCTTAAAGTAATTTTTTTAATTCTTTAATTTCAGTATTGGAAAACAACCTCCATTTTCCTCTAGGAATATCTAATTTGACATTCATTATTCTAATCCTTTCAAGTTTTTTAACCTTAAATCCTAGATAATCACACATTCTTCTAATTTGTCTATTTAACCCTTGGGTTAAAATAATTTTGAATTGATAGTCATTTATATATTTTAAATCACATTTTTTTGTTATTGTCCCGAGAATTGGAATACCATTGGACATTTTTTTCAAAAAATCATGATTGATTTTTTTGTTTACTGTAACTAAATACTCCTTTTCATGCATATATCTAGATCTGAGAATTCTATTTACAATATCCCCATCATCAGTTAAAAAAATTAATCCTTCACTCATTTTATCAAGCCTTCCAATTGGAAAAATTCTTTTTTTATAATTAATAAATTCAATAATATTTTTCTCTTCTTTCTCAGTATCAGTAGTACAAACTATTCCTCTTGGCTTATTAAAAATCAAATAAGTTCTTTCTTTAACATTATTTCTAATTTTTTCGCTATCAACCTTTATAATATCTGAGGAAGTTACTTTATAACCGTGTGAAACAATGACATTATTATTAACTGTGACTCTACCTTGGTCAATTAGCTTATCAGCTTCTCTTCTTGAGCAAAACCCAACTTGACTTAAATATTTATTAATTCTTGTATCCAAACTTAAAGATCTAATATTCCATCAGGNAATTCCATCTCAATAACTTTTNCATTGTGATCAATCTGAATAATCATTTCATCAACATAAGGTATTAGAAGTTTTTTNTCAATATACATAACCTCAATCAAATCCTGCTGATAATTATTTATAATATTCACAATTTCACCNATATGTTTTTTGTTTATGTCTATTAATTTNTATCCNATAAGTTGTTTTGTCNCGGAAGCATTAAAATCTTCCTCAGAAAGNTGGTTTTTTTCACAATAAATTTCAACATTCCTCAATTTTTCCGCTTTATTTTCGGAATCAATTGAATTAAAACTTATNCTGTAAATATTCGTTTTTTGGTTTTTTAATGATTTGATTTTAAATGGAACTAAGGATGAATTAATTCTTAGAAGTATTGAGCCAAAACTATATTTTTTTAAATTAATAGTTGAGTAAACACTAACCTCTCCTTTATAGCTAAAAGGCTTTAAAATCTTTCCTAGATTAAATAGGTTTTTATCTTTCACTTGGATAGTGAGAGATTACTCCTCTTTTTTGTCTTCTNCTTCTGCAGGAGCTTCTTCAGCAGGAGCNTCTTCAGCAGGNGCTTTCTCANCANCAGGNGCNTCNTCAGCAGNNGNTNCNTCNNCAGCAGGTGCTTCCTCAGCAGCAGGTGCTTCTTCAGCAGCAGGNGCNTCTTCAGCAGCAGGTGCTTCCTCAGCAGCAGGNNCTTCTTCAGCAGGNGCTTCCTCAGCAGCAGGTNCNTCTTCAGCAGGNGCTTCTTCAGCAGGTGCTTCCTCAGCAGCAGGNGCCTCTTCAGCAGGTGCTTCCTCAACAGGTGCTTCTTCAGCAGGTGCTTCCTCAGCAGCAGGTGCCTCTTCAGCAGGTGCTTCCTCAGCAGCAGGAGCTTCTTCAGCAAGTGCTTCTTCTGCAGCTAATTTTCTTTTTTCATTAGCTTCCTTTTCAAGTTCTAGGGCTTTCTTTTTCTTATCAAGAGCTTCTTTTTCAAGAGTGGATAGTTTCTTTTCAGTTTTTGAATCTCTTTCTTTAATCCAAGCTTCAAATTTTTTATCAGCATCTTCTTCNGAAAATGCTCCTTTCTTAACTCCATTCAATAAGTGATTTTTTAACAATGCACCTTCTATTGAAATAATGTTTCTAGCTGTTTCAGATGGTTGAGCACCATTTTGAATCCAGTTTACAGTTGAGTCAATGTTTAATGTTACAATAGGTGGATTAAAGTTAGGATTATAAGTTCCTAATTTTTCTAAAAATTTTCCGTCTCTTTTTGATCTTGAATCTGCGGCAACTATCCAATATATTGGTTTGCCTTTTTTACCGTGTCTTTGTAGTCTTATTCTTACTGCCATATTATTAATTTTTGAGGTCCGAAACCACTGTTATTAATTGGCAGCAAAAATAGTTTAATTTATCTAATAACCAAGTAAAATTAATTTTTTTTTACTGATGTAATTACTAAAAAGATATGTATTTTTAATAGCTTATATGTATTTAATTTTTGATACAGAAACAACAGGTTTACCAAAAAAATGGAACGCTCCAATAACAGATACTGACAACTGGCCACGTTGTGTACAGCTGGCCTGGCAACTCCATGATAATAATGGAAAAATTATTTCTGATTCCAGTTGTTTGATAAAAGCTAATGATTTTGATATTCCCTTTGAGTCTGAGAAAATACATGGAATATCTACTGAGCTTAGTAAACAAATAGGTCTTGAGTTAGATGATGTTTTGAATTCCTTTTTAAATGATTTAAATAAAACAAAATACATAATAGGACATAATTTAAAATTTGATCTAAATATTATTAGAGCCGAACTTTACAGATCAAATCTAGAAGATACTTTAAAAGATAAAACGGTTTTAGACACATGTACTGAAAAAACTGCAAGCTTATGTAAAATTGCAGGTGGAAGATCTGGAAAGTTTAAATTTCCAACATTAATTGAACTGTATCAGCACTTGTTTAGTGCTGATTTTCAAAATGCTCACAATGCATCTGCAGATGTTGAAGCAACAGCAAGATCTTTTTTTGAATTAGTTAGAATTAAAAACTTTAACGAAACTGATTTTATTGATTTTAATGAACTTCATGATTCACTTAACTCAACTTATTCATCTAAAGTTGACTTGTACGGGGTAGAGCACTTAAATCTTAAAGAAGAATCAAAAAAATTAAAAAATTCTAATAACCAAGAAATTGAAATTAAAAGTGAAAGTGACATAAACTCTAAAAAATTAGAGTCTAATTTTTGTCATCTTCATAATAACTCACAATTTTCAGTTCTTCAATCAACCTCTAAAATTTCTGAAATTGTAAAAAAATCTTCTGAATTTGGAATGAGAGCAGTTGCTTTGACAGACAAGGCAAATATGATGGGATGTTTTCATTTTTACAGAGCTGTTAAAAACTACAATAGTGATCCAAAAAATGCTGATCGTCATATCAAACCAATTATTGGTTGTGAATTAAATGTTTGTGAGGACCATAAGGATAAATCAAGTAGGGATGATGGATACCAAGTTGTATTCTTGGTTAAAAATAAAATTGGTTATCAAAATTTAATAAAGATGTGTTCTGTTGGTTACACGGACGGATTTTACTATGTTCCTAGAGTTGATAAAGAAGTAGTTTTAGAGTTTAGCGAAGGGCTTATTGTTCTTTCTGGAAATAAGTACGGGGAAATTCCAAATAAAATATTAAATNTTGGTGAAAAACAAGCAATTGAAGCACTAAGATGGTGGCAAGATAAATTTGGTGAAGATTTTTATTTAGAACTAAACAGACACTCTGAAGAGCAAAATGAAATTGTAAATGTTCAACTATTAAAATTTAGCAAGGAGTTTAATATTAAAGTTGTTGCAACTAACAGCACTCTTTATTTAGACAAAGAAGATGCTAATGCGCATGATATTTTGTTGTGCGTTAAAGATGGAGAAAAACAATCCACCCCAATTGGAAAAGGTAGAAATTTTAGATATGGATTGGAAAATCAAGAGTATTATTTCAAATCTCCAGAGCAAATGGTTGAACTATTTTCAGATATTCCCCAGTCAATTTTAAATATTTCAGAAATCGTAGATAAAGTTGAAGAATTTGAATTACAAAGAGATGTTCTGCTACCAAAATTTGATATTCCAGAAGATTTCCAAACTGATTCAGATGATTTAGAGAATGATTATTTAAAACATTTAACGCTAGAGGGGGCCAAATTTCATTACAAAGATTTAACTAATGATCTACTTGAAAGAATAGATTTTGAGCTTCAAGTGATAAAAAATTCTGGATATCCAGGCTATTTTTTAATAGTCCAAGATTTGATAAATGCTGCTAGAAAGATGGGTGTTTCTGTTGGTCCAGGTAGAGGATCTGTTGCTGGATCTGTAGTTGCATATTGCCTAAGTATAACTAAGGTTGATCCAATCAAATATGACCTTCTTTTTGAGAGATTTCTAAACCCTGACAGGGTTAGTATGCCAGATATTGATATTGATTTTGATGATGAAGGAAGGGGTAAGGTTATAGATTATGTTATTGAAAAGTATGGTTCAAAACAAGTAGCTCAAATAATTACTTACGGAAAAATGGCTGCCAAATCATCTCTTAGAGATACTGCAAGAGTTTTAGATTTATCTCTTTCTGACGCAGATTTTTTAGCTAAGCTAGTTCCAAATACAGTAAAATTGAATGAGATTTTTAATAAGGACGAAAAAAAGCTTAGTTCAGAACTAAGATCTGATGATTATTCGAATGCAATGGAGCTCAAAAAACTTTCTAATGGTGATGATTTACAAGCAGAAACAATAAATCAGGCTAGAGTACTTGAAGGTAGTTTAAGAAACGTTGGAGTTCATGCATGTGGNGTAATTATAACTCCTGACGATATTACCAATTTTGTTCCAATTGCAACTGCTAAAGATTCTGCATTATATGTAACCCAATACGATAATTCAGTTGTAGAAAATGCAGGACTTTTGAAAATGGATTTTCTTGGACTTAAGACTTTAACCTTGATTAAAGACACGATAAAGTTGATTAAATATATTCATGGAAAAGATATTGACATTGAAAATATTTCCCTAGATGATAAAAAAACTTACGAGTTGTTTCAAAAAGGTCAAACANTTGGAATTTTTCAGTATGAAAGTTTAGGTATGCAAAAATATCTACGTGATTTAAAACCTACAGTTTTTGAAGATCTTATCGCAATGAATGCTTTGTATAGACCAGGGCCGCTTGAATACATTCCTTCTTTTGTTAGGAGAAAAAATGGATTAGAAAATATTACATATGATATTCCCGAAATGGAAGAGTATCTAAAAGAAACATATGGTATCACAGTGTATCAGGAACAAGTAATGCAGCTTTCACAAAAGCTTGCTAATTTTTCAAAAGGTGATGCAGATCTTCTGAGAAAAGCTATGGGAAAAAAAATATTCTCTTTGCTTGAAAAACTCAAACCAAAATTTTTTGAAGGAGGAAATTCTAATGGNTTTAGTCACGAAGTTTTAGAAAAAGTATGGAAAGATTGGGAAGCATTCGCTTCATATGCTTTTAATAAATCTCATTCAACATGTTATGCCTATATCGCTTACCAAACTGCTTATCTAAAAGCCCACTATCCAGCTGAATATATGGCTGCTGTTCTTTCCAACAANATGAACGATATAAAACAAGTAAGTTTTTTCATGGAAGAATGTAAACAAATGGGTATTGAAGTATTAGGGCCTGATATTAATGAATCGTTCTATAAATTTACAGTAAATGACAAGGGTGCAATCCGCTTTGGAATGGGTGCAGTAAAGGGTGTGGGTAGAAGTGCAGTAGAAGCTATTATTAATTCTCGTCAAGAAAAGAGATATGATTCGATTTTTGATTTTTCAAAAAGAGTTGATTTAAGATCTGCTAACAAGAAAGCCTTTGATAGTTTAGTTTTAGCTGGAGCATTTGATTTAATGAATTCTAAAACCCATAGAGCTCAATATTTTTATGAGTTAGAAGATGGGCAATCATTTATTGAAAAGGCAATTCGTTTTGGATCAAAATTTCAAGAACGTCAAAATTCATCACAGGCAAGCCTTTTCGGTGATGCACTTGAAGTTAGAATTAAAGAACCTGAATTTCCTGAATGTAATCCGTGGTCTAAATTAGATGAACTTAAAAAAGAAAAAGAGGTAGTTGGTATATATATTTCAGGCCATCCATTAGATGATTTTAAAGACACCCTATCNTATCTTTCCAATATTAGGCTATCTGATTTAAGAGATTTAAGAATGTTTATTGACAAAGAATTAAGGATTGGTGGAATAATTGGGGAAGTTCAACACAAAATTTCTAAAAATGGTAAAGGATGGGCAACATTTGTAATTGAGGACTATCAAGAATCTTATGAAATGAGAATCTTTGGTGAAGAATATTTAAAGTTTAAACATTACCTGGAAGAAAATAATTTTGTTTACATTAAAATGTATGTAAAAGAAGGTTGGAAAAATAATGAAACTGGAAGAGTTGGAGATCCTAGGTTACAGTTTTTAAATTTCAATCAACTTCAAGATAGTTTATCAACAACTGCAAAGAGACTGTCAGTAAAGCTAGAAGTGGATTTAATTGAGGAAGATCACATTAAGTTTTTTAAACAGATTTTTAAAAATCATAAAGGTGACCAAGAACTTGTTCTTAACATTTATGGAAATGAAGATGGGTTAAAAGTTAATTTAAATTCTAATAAGTATAAGATAAAAATTGATGAACAATTGCTTAGAAGTCTCAAAGAAAAAAAATTAGAATATAGATTAAATTAGTTTATTAATAATTCCTATTTTTGGCAAAAATTTTTAATTATGGCACTACAAATAACTGATGCAAATTTCNAAGAAACAGTTCTGAAATCTGACAAGCCAGTCTTAGTAGATTTTTGGGCAGAATGGTGTGGTCCATGTAGAATGTTGGGTCCAATCATTGAAGAATTAAGTTCTGATTATGATGGTAAGGCAATTATTGGAAAAGTTGATGTTGATAGTAATCAACAATTTGCAGCTCAGTATGGAGTTAGAAATATTCCTACTGTTTTAATTTTTAAAGATGGAGAGTTAGTAAATAGACAAGTAGGCGTTTCTCAAAAAAATGTTTATTCAGAATATATTGACGCTCTTTTATAAATAATCAATTAGTGTATATTTGCACTTCTAATTATAGGTCTGGTAGTTCAGCTGGTTAGAATACATGCCTGTCACGCATGGGGTCGCGGGTTCGAGTCCCGTCCAGACCGCTTAAATTTAACCTCTTCATTTTGAAGAGGTTTATTTTTTTTCGTAACTTTTTTTTATGAAAAAGGTTTTCTTCTTACTGTTTGTTTTGATGCTGACTTCATGTATGAAGTATCCGGAAGAAACAAGGACATTTAAATTATATTTGTCTGCCTCTCCCCCGGAAGGAGGTACAGTTACAATTGAACTTACTGACGAAACTCAAGGTGAATATCTTTGGGGTGACGTAGTAAGCATAAAAGCTTTAGCATCCCCTGGTTATAATTTTGAAAAATTTTCTGGAAATATTTACTTAGGTGATTTAATTGTAACAACAGGAAATGGAGCAGATAAATTAAGAATGGGTTACACATCATTAGGAATGAGTTGTCCTGATCCTACATTTTGCGTGTATGATATTAATGTTACTGGAAATTTTGTTAAGAAAGACTAGTAAAGTAATGATTTACTGCTGATGGCTGATTCTCAAATTTCAAAAACTAATATCATAAAAAATAATCTGAAATATTTTTTACAAAGCTTTGTAATTATATTGAGCATTTTTATTTCTTTCTTCTTTGAAGATGTTAGAAAAAATAAAGAAGATATATTAACAAAAAATGACCTTGTAANCGATTTGATTATTAGTCTTGATGAGGATTTGATTCAAATTGATGATCTACTAAATATCTTACAAGATTCTGAAAAAAAAATATTAGAGATATTAAATGATATAGATCTAAATCATAAAAATCTTACGGATCTTGAAGCAATTAAAACNATANTNGATATNGAGGTTGGTATTTCNTTTTTTCCNAAAGANGGGATTTTTGAACAATTAATATCAACAGGAACTTTTGANTTAATTAAAAATAATGAGTTAAAAAANTTACTANTAGANATGTTNAATCATCANAAAGANAGGAACTACGCTACATCTACNGAAATTGATCAGTGGAANATATCCAAAAGAGGAGAAATTTTAAAAAAATTCAGAGTTAGATTCAGCTACAANTCNTANGATGGNGAATTTTATGGTTCAAGAACAGTNAANACATTTGATTTTAATAGGGATTATTACNTGTCAAGTGATTTTTANGGTTTATTGTCTCAAGCTCAATATTATTCAAATATGTATATGCGCTTNNTNAGTGANATTAAAAAATCATANGAAACAGCGAAATCNTTGTCNGTTGAGGAGNTAAAAAAGAGTTAATGAAAAAACTACTNTTNTTANTTGTNATTGATACTTATTTCNTGTANNAAGNANGAAGAAACAANAATCTTTACNGTAACTACTAATGCCATTCCATNTGAGGGAGGAACNGTNACNCTTGAAACGACTGAATTAACGACNGGTGAATATGAATGGGGAGATNTAGCANATGNTAAAGCTAAACCTTNTGATGGTTATATTTTCTCTAGNTGGTCAGGTAANACTCGTACTGGNGGNTCTCANGTTGGAAATCCTGGNGCAGCACATTTNGAAAAGTATACATCTATNGATATGAGATGCTATGATTNTTCAAACTGTANNTTTGATATAATTATCAATGGNCATTTTATTAAGGAATAATTTNCCTTTTAAAATTTAAAATTAGTAACAACAATTCCGTGATCAGATGGGTATTTGAATTGTTTATNATTNATATTAATATTNTCATTAAAGAATTGCATNTAGGTNTTTGAGCTTGTAGATTTNAANTTNTTTCCTTTAAAAAAAATGTAATCAATTCTATGAGAGTCGTCTCTTTCTTTATGATCCCAAGTTATACCAGGGTGCTTTAGTGGATTAGGGTTTTCGTGCCTATAAGAATCTGTAAACCCCAAATCTTCAAAAACTTTTGTTGAATACCACGGAACAACCAGATCGTTATGGATTTTCTTTGTTTTTTTACTCCAGTCCAGATGTGAAGGACTATTCATATCACCACCCACAATTATAGGTATCGAATCACTTTCATTAGCATATTTTTTAAAATAAGGTAATACCTTTTGAATCATATTATATCGATGTTCAGTCTTTTCCCATTCCAATAATTCTTCTACAGTTTTTCCCATTTCTTCAGGTTTATTGTTCCATGGCTGGTAGTGAAACCAGTTTGAAAAAAATCTAACTTTCTTGTTATCAATAAGAATTTCAATTCCTCCCAAAAAGAATGGATATTCAGTATCAATTCTTTCACCAAATGGAAACTTTGAGTATATCGAAAGATTTACTGATTTATCGTCAAGAGCAGTTCCTTCTTTAGCTACTAAATGAAAATTGTATCCATTTTTTTTAGCTATATAAGGTCCTGATCCATAAGTTTCAACCATTAAAACAACATCTGGGTTAATTTCTTTAATAATATCTGAAACAATATCAACTCCGTTATCAATTTGATTTCCAGATCTCAAAATATTCCATGCCATCACTTTAAATTCTGTTTTTTGAGAAAAAACTTTACAGTGAAATGATAATAATGTTATTAAAAATATAAGAGNANATNTCATNTTATAAAATTCNAATTTTAGNAATGTAAATAAAATAACTACATTTGNNNCGTTGTGTAACCTTGGTANTTTACCANGGGGTTTGTAGAAACCAATGAGAAGCTTTCCTAAAGGGGAGCTTTTTTTATTTTATAAAACNATTNCTAATTCTTTAGTTTTTNNCCATTCACCTCTGGTAAAATCTGGAAATTGTTGTGGAGCTCCATCATTTTCNATAGAATTTCCACTCAATGGTGTNACTGCACTCCAAAAACAACCNTCATAAACGTTTTGATCAAGAGGAAGNCCTTTCTGTAAACATTCTACAATTCTGTACATCATAATGCCATCCATACCACCATGTCCTGATTTTTTNGTTTTTGCATTCAATCTTTTATACAAAGGATGATCATATTCATCATATATCTTTTGTAAATTNTCACCTTGTANCCAAGAGTGATGATCTTTTGTTACATCCTTAAATCCATTTTCTAAAGCAACTCTTGTTGGAAATCCAGCAAGTGTTCCTAAGGTTCCTTGAATTAGATTTAATCTAGAGTAGGGTCTTGGACTAGTNTCGTCCCACTGAACCATTACTGTTCTTCCAAGAACTGTTTTTANNATGGANGTATTCATNTCCCCATTAGAAAAATCTAGCTTATTCCATTTNTGATTTTCATCAAAATTNTTNTTTGAGTATATATTTCTTCCNNNTGCANGAGANGAAAATGAAACNAAAGNTNTAAAATTATCNTCNCCTCTAGCTAAATTCATATACTGTGCNACAGGTCCAAGACCATGNGTTGGATAAAGATTACCTTTTCCNTTGGCATANTGTAATGTTCNCCAGGANCCNGTTCCNCTTTCTTCATTATACATNTGCCATCTCAGTTCATGTATGTAAGCTGCNTCTGCATGTANGAGTTCACCAACAAGACCTTTTCGGCACATGTTTAAAAAAAGTAATTCATCTCGTCCATAATTAACATTCTCCATCATCATGCAATGCTTTTTTGTTTTTTCAGATGTATTTACAATATCCCACATTTCTTCAAGCGTAACAGCCANNGGNACTTCGACAAANGCNTGAGCTCCTTTTTTCATTGATTCAATAGCCATTGGAGCATGNNTGTTCCAATTTGNACTNATAAAAACTACNTCAGGTTTAACTTCNTCNANCATTAGTTTCCATTTATNTTCATCACCCCAATATTTTTTTAGATTATCNAACTTATCAGTNTAAGTTTTTAATTTNCCATACTCTCTCTCAACAATNTCTTCATATAAGTCACANAAAGCAACAACTTCCGTCCCAGGAAGAGTAGCAAAATTTTTGAGGTGTGTACTTCCTCTATTTATTCCNATAAATGCAGCTCTAATATTATTGTTTGGTTTATCAGAGAAATCTCCCATGTATATTCCATCTCTGTTTGAGTTTAAATTATTTTGACAATTTACACTCAATGTAGATGCTGCTATAGCACCTAGAGTTGATGTTTGTAAAAAACCTCTTCTGTTATAATTTTTCATTGATTCTATTTTAAGTGTTTACTAAAAAAATCCCAAATTTCTTCACTTGCATCAATATCCATATTTCCCCAAGCACCTGGCCAATCATGTCCACCACCGTGAACTGTATATAGTCTAACTCTATCTTTTGATTCTAAATTAAATCTTTTGTTTAGTGTTACAAAAGAATTGTCTTGACTACTAATATCGGGTAAATTAATAATCTTTGAATTTGAACATTCATTGATTTCGGACCAGTAGTCAATTATATTTTCTATATCTGGTGCTCCTCCCCAACCCCAAGTGGGAGACATCGAGCCATCCATAGGAACTGTTCTATCATTGCTTCCTGAAATTTGTAGCACAGGTATCTTATGGTTTGGATTACAATTTTGCCAATCATAACCGCTCATTGTCCCTGTAATTGATGCAATGGCTTTAAAAGTTTCGCTTTGTTCACAAGCTAGGGTGTAACTCATAAAACCCCCATTAGACATACCACACGCAAAAGTATTTTCGGTACTTAAATCATATTCATCTTGAAGGTGCTTAGCTAATTCAGTTAAAAAGCTAGAGTCTTCAACAGAACTCATGGGTTTTAAATTTGCGTTCCAATGCGATGCTCCGGTCAATGAATTGTTGGTTCCTTGAGGGTAACAAACAGCAAAACCATTTTCTTCTGCTATACTATTCATTTTAGAATAGTTCATAATATTAGAAGAATTGCTGGTGTATCCATGAAGAACAAAAACTAAAGGGGAGTTTTCAGCTAAATTTTTTGGCTTATAAAAAATATATTTTCTATTTAATGAATTGTGAGATATATTAAATTCTCTTGGANATGTTATTACTTCATCATTTAAATCATTTAAATCATTTAAATCATTTAAATCATTATCANTAACATTATTACATGAAATTAAAATGATAAANAGTAATAATGGATTAAANAATCTATGATTCATTAAAAATTATTTTCCAGGGACNGCAANCTTGTAAAATCCATTTTCNTCTGGATTTACTGGCGCTTCACTATTCCANGTTAGATTTTCAGGAACCAAAATATTTTGATCATTAATAGCATCATCCCATTTTACTACCTTGCCTGNGTATGTTGCCATTCTTCCCATTATTGCAGTCATTGTTGCTTTNGCTCCGTATTCTGTATCATCAATTTGCCCACCTNTCCTTATAGAATTAAATAATTTGTTGTGTTCAATTTGGTATGGACTCTCGTCATTTTTTGGATCATACTGATGTATTATGTTTCCATNATGATCATTTATNGTAATAACACCACTATTNNTCAAATTNAATACTCCCTTAGTTCCAACNAAAGTCTCATTTACTTGGCTATGNGTGCCTGGTTGATGTCTACATTGGCTGTGTATCACAGCTCCACTTGCATATTTATATTCAACATAATGATGATCAAANATTTCACCATGGTCNATNCCTTTTCTTACCTCTCTTCCACCCATNCCTTGGGCNGAAATTGGATATTCGTTTAAAAACCAGTTTGCAACATCNAAATTNTGAATATGTTGTTCTACAATATGATCTCCACATAGCCAGTTAAAATAATACCAATTNCTCATTTGATATTCAAGCTCAGTTTGTTCAGGTTTTCTAGCTCTAACCCAAACACCTGAACTATTCCATCTTACAGTACCAGAAGTTATTTTCCCTACAATTCCACGTTTAACTTGTTTCATAAAATCAAGATAACATGGTTGATATCTTCTTTGTAAACCAACAACTACATTTANTTTTTTCTCTTTNACAAGTTTTGCAGTTTCTAAAACTTGTCTAACGCCATTAGCATCAGTTGCAACAGGTTTTTCCATGAAAACATGCTTNTCATTTTCTACAGCATANTTAAAATGTTGNGGTCTNAANCCNGGNGGTGTTGCTAGTATAACTACATCAGCTTTATCAATAGCTTTCTTNTATCCATNAAATCCAACAAATTTNTTTTTTTCTTTTANCTCTANTTGAATTTCTCCATCAAGTTCTTCTTGAATTGATTTTAAACTTCCTTCTAACCTNTCTTTAAAAGCATCGCACATTGAAATTAATTCTACATTTTTATCTGCTCTTAATGCTTGTACAGCAGCACCAGTTCCTCTTCCTCCGCATCCAACAACTGCAATCTTTAATTTTTTACTATAATCAATTTTATTTTTTTTCAAAGAAAATGATGGTAGAACTAAACCACCAGTTATAATTGACGTGTTCTTAATAAATGATCTTCTTTTAATGTTTTTCATAATAGTTGTTAATTAAAGTTATCTACCTCTTGGTAGGAAGTTATAAGTTTTTTCTCACCAGGTATTCCAGAAATTGAATTACCATGTTCCATTCCTAAAATTCCCTTATATCCTTTTTCGTGTATATATTTAAATACGTTTTTGTAATTGATTTCGCCTGTTGTAGGCTCTTTTCTGCCAGGGTTATCACCAATTTGAAAATATTCAATCTCGGACCAACATTTTTCAATATTAGGAATTAAGTTACCCTCTTGTATTTGTTGATGATAAATATCAAATAATATTTTACATGATTTAGAATTTACAGCCTTACATATTCTGTAAGCTTGAGGACTTTCTGTTAAGAAAAGCCCAGGGTGATCCCTAAAGTTTAAAGGCTCCAAAACCATGACAAGATTATGCTTTTCTAAAATATCACATGCAAATTTTAAACTATCAATAACATTTGATTCTTGATAGGATAGTTTTAGTCTTAAATCTTTATGTCCTGGAACTACTGTCATCCACTTTGCATTCACTCTTTTAGCAACATCAACAGATTCTGTAATATGTTTTAAAAATTCTTCTCTTTTGTTCTTATTACCGCTAGCAAGGTTTGGTTCATTCCAATAAATTTTGTGAGCTACAAAAACACCCATACTCATATTTCTTTTATTTAGGGTGGATCCAATTTTTTCTTGTATTGAAATGGATCTATTTTTCATACCATTATCCTCAAAAGCTTTAAAACCATTATCTGCCATAAAGTTTAATTGATCAATCAAATCTTCACCTGCCATATTTTGAAACATTCCAAAGTGAGGGGCATAATTTAAATTAAATTTATTTTCAAATAAATCACCTATGGATTTAGTTTTCGGAAATACTGCCAGGGGAGTTGTTGCAGCAATAGTATTAATAAAACCACGTCTTTTCACCTCATCAATTTAGTAATAATTATTGTATCCAGAAATCTTTATAATTATCTGGAACTTTATAGGGTCTAACAATTCTGAAACCTAAAAATTGAGCATCTGTATGCCACCATCTACTTTTAGGAATTTGGGGATCTTGTTTTTTCCAATTTTTATTTGATGGTGTTCTACTAGAACTTCTTAATCTATACTCACTACTCATCCACGAACCTCCTCTTACTACTCTTGGATATAGTTTTTGTGCTTGATTGTAAGGATTATCAGCTATTTGATTTACGTAAGAATAATAACTTCTAGGGCTATATTGATCGAGTGTCCATTCTGCTACGTTTCCATGCATATCATGTAATCCCCAATTATTTGGTTTTTTTGAACCAACTTTTTGATACTTGCCTCCACTATTATAATCATACCAAGCATAGTCTGCTAATTCATTCATATCATTACCAAAACCATATGCACTTTCACTTCCTGCTCTACAGGCATATTCCCACTCAGATTCTGTTGGTAATCTGTAATAATTTCCTGTCATTGCTGAAAGCCATTCACAAAATTTAGATGCAGCTAATTGAGTCATTGAAATAGCAGGATATCCATTTGAACCCATTCCAAATGTCATATCAACATATGGAGTTGTAGCACTAGTAATAGCATCAACATCAACATTAATCTCATTTCCGTATTTAATTTTTTTAGAGTCTATTTCTCTTTGCATAAAAAGCTGATATAAATCCCAGGTTATTTCAAACTTTCCAATCCAAAAAGAATCAATATAAACTTCGTGAACAGGCCCCTCATCTGCAAGTCTATTTTTTTCGAAGTTTGGACTTCCCATTTTAAAAGTTCCTGAGGGTAATGCAACCATTTCGAGATTAAAATCAATACCTGCTATTTTTTGATTATAATCTTTAAAAGTATTTTTTTGAGAGAAGCCAAAAAAGAAAAAAAATAGACAAAAATATCTAACCATTTATGTTAGAATATCATGTTTTATATCACCAAAAACATCCGTAAGTCTAAATCTTCTTCCTTGATATTTATAAATCATTTTTTCATGATTAATTCCAAAAAGATGAAGTATAGTTGCTTGAAGGTCATGAACATGAACAGGATCTTTAACAATATTATATCCTAAGTCATCTGTTTCACCATATGTAAAACCTGGCTTAACACCCGCACCAGCCATAAAGATTGTGAAAGATCTTGGGTGATGATCTCTTCCATATGTTCCAGCTTTTAATGCGCTTATATTACCTTGACTATATGCTGTTCTTCCAAATTCACCTCCCCAAACAACTAAAGTATCTTCGAGTAAGCCTCTTTGTTTTAAGTCCATGATTAATGCAGCTGTTGGTTGATCTACATCACTTGCTTGACCTTTGATTTGATTTGGCAGGTTTTCATGTTGATCCCAGCCCATATGATAAAGTTGAACAAATCGAACATCTTTCTCAATTAATTTTCTAGCAAGTATACAGTTTGCAGCATATGTTCCGGGTTTATTAGCATTTGGCCCATAAAGCTTTAAAATACTTTCTGGTTCATCAGAAATATCCATTGTTTCAGGAACAGAGGTTTGCATTCTATATGCCATCTCGTATTGAGAAATTCTATTTGAAACTTCTTTATCTCCAAATTTTCTTTCTTGTTCTTCGTTGAGTTCAGAAAGATAGTCTAGCATTTTTCTTCGTTCACTTTTGGAAAGGCTTTCAGGATCTTTTAAAAACAATACTGGATCTTTTGCTGATCTAAACTGTACACCCTGATGAAGAGAGCTTAAAAAGCCATTTCCCCAAAGCCTTGAATACAAAGGTTGTCCTTTTGGTCTTCCTGTTCCCCTAGAAAGTAGAACAACAAAACTTGGTAAATTCTTGTTTAAACTTCCTAAACCATAGCTTAGCCAAGATCCCATACTAGGTCTTCCTGGTTGTTGAGATCCTGTTTGGAAAAAAGTTACTGCAGGATCATGATTTATAGCTTCAGTATGCATGGACTTTATAAAACATAGTTCATCTGAGATTTTTCCAATATAGGGCATTAAGTCACTAACCCAAGCTCTTGCTTCTCCGTATTGTTTAAATTTAGTTGAACTTCCAACTAGAGGAAATTTAGATTGACCAGATGTCATTCCAGTTAACCTTTGTCCCATCCTAACAGATTCAGGTAAGTCAATACCTTTCATCTGACTTAATTTTGGTTTATAATCAAATAGATCATTTTGAGAAGGACCACCACTTTGAAATAGATAAATTATTCTTTTAGCTTTAGGAGCATAATTTGGAAGATTTAATTGATTTGATATCAAGGAAAATGGATCCTTGTCATCCCTTTCAAAAGGATTAATTAATGACCCTAACGCCAGACCACCTATACATAAACCAGTCTTTTTCAGAAAGTTTCTTCTGTTATTATTTATAAAATGGTTATGTAATTCTTTCATTTAGCTTTTTTGACTAGTTTCATCTAAGTTATATACAAGCATAGTTAATTTATTAAATGCGTTTACATTATCAAGCTCAATTTGATCTTTTAAATAATTTTTCAATTTAGATATTTCATTATTGTTTGGAGTTCTTCCAGTTACTGTCCTGTACAGATAAATTATTTTATCATTTATATTTAAACTTTTATTCTCAATAGATTTAGATAAAAAATTTGCAGCTTCAATAAACTCAGGATTATTCATTAGTGTTAAAGATTGTAAGGGAGTACTGGTATCCTGTCTTTTTACCTCGCAATTATCTCTTGAAGATGCGTCAAATATCATCATTGATGGGGGAGGGACAGTTTTTTTCCAAAAAGTATATAAACTTCTCCTGTATAAGTTATCTCCCTCACTCTGTACATAACGTGCAAGTGATCCACCACCTCCTCCAATAACTTCATCCCAAAGTCCTTCCGGTTGATATGGTTTGACACTAGGTCCACCTAGTTTATCAACTAAAAGACCACTTGATGCAAGGATATTATCTCTAATCATTTCAGCTGCGAGTTTCTGTCTTGGATAATATGAAAGGAATACATTTTCAGCATCAAATTTTTTATTTTGTTCATCAACTTTGCTTGATTGCATGTATGTTTTTGAGGTTACTATTTTTTTTATGAATTTTTTAGTATCCCATCCATTTTCCATAAAGGTCACTGCAAGCCAATCTAAAAGTTCTGGATTCGTTGGTCTATTACCTTGACTTCCAAAATCGTCGGGTGTTGCAACAATACCTACACCAAAAAATTGTTGCCACAATCTGTTTACAACAACTCTGGAAGTTAATGGGTTTTCATCATCAAAAAACCAATTAGCAAGATCTAATCTGTTTGAAGTGGATTTATTTATTGGAAGTACAGCATTTGGTGTCATAGGTTTAACTTCTCTACTAGGAGCATCATAGGAGCCTCTTTCCAGTACGTATGTTTTTCTTAGATTCTCAGTTTCTTTCATTACCATGAATGTAACCTCATCAATGGAATCTGGTAGCTTTATAAACCCTAAATCATTTTCAAGATCTTTTCTAGATATTGTAATATTTGGCTTTGGGGCTTTATCTTGATATGTAATTAAACCTTCTTCATCAATATTATTAAAGTAACTAAACATGCCATAATATTCATCATGTGAAATTTCATCATATTTATGACTATGACATCTAGCACACTCCATTGTTAATCCTAACATCATTTTTGAAGTAGTATTTGTTCGATCTGCTACATACTCAGTTCTATACTCCTCTGGAATTACCCCTCCTTCTTGTGTTATTTTATGATTTCTGTTAAATCCAGTTGCAATTATTTGTTCTTTAGTTGCATTTGGAATTAAGTCTCCGGCAAGTTGCCAAGTAATAAATTCATCGTATGGTAAATTCGAATTATACGCATGTATGACCCAATCTCTCCAGGGCCACATAACTCTTTCTAAATCATCCTGATATCCATGACTATCTCCATACCTAGCTATGTCCATCCAAATGCTAGCCATTCTTTCCCCATAATTTTCTGAGTTCAATAGCTTATCAACAATTTTTTCGTAAGAATTTTTAGTTTGATCATTTAAAAATTCATCAATTTCTTCAACACTAGGAGGTAATCCAATTAAGTCAAAATATATTCTTCTAATCAATATTTCCTTGTCTTCTAACCTAGAAATATTAAGTCCATTAGCTTCTATATTTTTAAGAGTAAAATAATCAATATCATTATTTATCCAGCTCTTGTTTTTTACAGCTGGTATCTGAGGCTTGATAGGTTTATTATAAGACCAATGTTTTTTCCATTTACCGCCTTGCAATATCCATTTATTTAATATCTCTTTTTCATAGTCACTTAATATCAAATTTGATTCGGGAGGAGGCATTACAATACTTGGATTATGATGAAAAATTCTATTCAGCATTTCACTTTTTTCAGGTGATTTTTTATCAACAACGTATGAGCTAAGTTCTTCTGTGAGTTGATATAATCCATCCTCAGTATCAAGTCTAAGATTAGCAGCTCTTTCTTTTTCGTCAGGGCCATGACAAGCAAAGCATTTATCAGAAATAATAGGCTTTACGTGAAAGTTGAAATCAACAGTTTCCGGAATATTTTTCTGGGAAATTAGGATTTCATTTTTCTCAACACCTGTAATTTGTTCACTAACAGAAAATAAATCAAAATATTTGAAAGCAAGAATTGCCAAGAAAGGTATCAGAAAGTAATATATATTATTTTTCACCGTTAACTAATTTAAAAAAATTAATTAATATTATAGAGCTTTTAGAATTACTCTCTCCATTACAGCATAGCCAGCTTTGTTAGGATGAACTAAATCATCAGCAGCTGTATGTTCTGGCACTTTCAAGCCACCTTTTCCGTTATCCATAGCAGAGTAATAATCAACATAGGTTAGTTTATTTTTATTGCAATAATCTTTAAGTAAAGAATTAATTTTTATTACTTTTTCAGCTGGGTTTTTTCCAGGTGACCATGGAAAATCTGCTGCTGGTAATACCGAACAAATAAATACTTCAATATTATTAGCTAAAGCTATTTCTGCCATTGAAAAAATATTTTCAGCAATATTTTCAATAGTCACTGGGCCGGTATTTCCCGCGATATCATTGATTCCAGCAAGTATCACAACAGCTTTTGGATTAAGATTAACTACATCAGGCTTAAATCTAATTAACATTTGTGGAGTTGTTTGTCCTCCGATTCCCCTATTAATAAATGGATTTTCAATAAAAAAAGATTTATTAAAATACAACCATCCCTCAGTTATTGAGTTTCCCATGAAGACTACTCTATTTGGATCATCAATTCTTTTGATTTCCATGTTATCTTTTTCATATTTTTTTAAATGAGCCCAATCATCTAATGTTCCACCACCTTGAATGTATGTTACTTGAGCATTAATAGAAACCATAGCTATTAAAAAGTAAAGATTTAATAATTTATTCATGTTATTTTGATTTAGAGTGAATCCAAGATAAAAAATCTTTTTCTTCAAATGCATTATTCCAGCTATCGTGGTAAACATTTTCATATATGGTAACTCTCGGACTTCCGTTCTCTTCAATTATGGCCTGAGCCATAATTAGAGATCTATTTGGATGAACATCTCTGTCTAGTGCACCGTGGAATATCCAAATTGGTACTTTTTTAGCAAATGACTTTACACTATTTGGATCTCCATCACCACAAATTGGAGTTGCTGCTGCAAACATATCAGGCCTTTGACTTAATATTGAAAAGGTCCCCATTCCACCCATAGATAATCCACTTACATAAATTTTATTTTTGTTTACATCACTTCTCATAATGAATTCATCCATGAAATTAATCACTAATTTTAGTGCTTTTGAATTTTTGACTTGGTAATCAAATTTATAAGGATCATAATGACCTCCCCACCAATCGTTTTTAGGAGATTGTGGAAATATTACAAAGGATGGATATTTTTTTCGATTATTTTCTTTCAAAAATAAATTAGACCCATGAATCAATTGAGATTCGTTATCATTACCCCTTTCACCTGCGCCATGTAAAAATAGATGTACGGGATATTTTTTACTTGAATCATAATTAAGGGGTTTTAAAATTCTATAATTAAGAGTATCAGTCTCATAAATGAAAGATTTTTTTTCAAAATTTTCATTCTGGGAATATATTGTAAGAACAGAAAATATTAAAAATAGATTTTTCATTAATCGTCAGTCTCATTTGGAAGCCTAATGTTTTCAACTAAATCAAT
>PAEO01000004.1 GCA_002703065.1 Flavobacteriaceae bacterium
CTTCGATAAACCAGATGAGAAAAGCAAATGGATTGGATGAAATGCCTGCCAATGAAATGCTTAAAAAAATTAGAGAAAAAGCAGAGTTATTAAAGATAGATTCAAAATTTTTGTCTCGATCTCTTAATGAGGGTTTTTCTGGTGGTGAAAAGAAAAGAAATGAAATTTTTCAAATGGCTATGCTAGAACCATCACTGTCGATTTTAGATGAAACAGACTCAGGGCTTGATATTGATGCATTGAGAATTGTTGCTAATGGAGTAAATAAATTAAGAACTGATGATAATGCGACAGTAATTATTACTCACTACCAACGTCTGCTAGACTATATAGTCCCAGATTACGTTCATGTTTTGCAAGACGGAAAAATTGCAAAATCTGGGGATAAAAATTTAGCTCTAGAACTTGAAGAAAAAGGATACGATTGGATTTAAATAATAAATATGTCTCTAAAAGATAAATTAGTTTCATCATTTTTAGCATTTGAATTAGATGCTGATATAAATTCGTCTATTCACGAAATTAGATCAAAATCAATTAAAGATTTTGAGAAAATTGGCTTTCCGGACAGGAAACATGAAGATTGGAAATACACACCAATAAAAAAAGTACTAAATGAAGACCTAAAAATATTTTCTAAAAGAAGACACCTTCTAGATTTTGACAAAGTTAAGGACTTTTTTATCAATGGAATAGAGTCATATAAAATCGTTTTTATTGACGGAATGTACGATCCTTTTTGGTCAGAAACTACACACGATGGTGTTGATATATGTATTTTATCAGCGATTCTGAACAAGGAAAAGTATTCAAAATTATTAGATAAATATTTTAATAAATTAACTAACAAAAGTGACTCATTTAGTTTGTTAAATACCTCTTTTTCAAAAGAAGGTGCTTATGTGCATGTTCCTAAAAATATTGAGTTAGCTAAGCCAATTGAAATNGTNCATATNAATACAGGNANTGATAATTCTTTAATGTTACAGCCNAGAAACTTAATTATAGTTGAAAAAAGCTCNAAAGTTGAAATCATTGAAAGNCACTATTCAATCGAAAAAAANGGTGCATTAACCAATTCATTAACTGAAATATTTGTTGAAGAGAANGCATTTTTAGATTACTANAAAGTTCAAAATGATAACACTAGCAATTCATTGATAGATAATACTTNCATTCNTCAAGAAAAAAATAGTGAAGCAAGCTGCCATACCTTTTCTTTTGGAAATAACATTACAAGAAACAACTTGAGTTTCTATCAAAATGGCAAAGGAATAAATTCGATACTTAATGGTNTCACAATATTAAATGAAAAACAGCTTACAGATCATCATACACTAGTTCATCATGCTAATCCGTCTTGCACAAGTCACCAAGATTATAAAGGAATTTTTATAGGTGACTCCGTTGGAGTTTTTAATGGCCAAGTAATCGTAGATAAAATTGCTCAACAAATAAATGCGTTTCAGCAAAACAATAATATAATTATTGGGGACAAGGCAGCTGTAAATACTAAGCCTCAGTTNGAAATTTTTGCTGACGATGTCAAATGTTCACACGGNTGTACAATAGGTCAATTAGATAAATCTGCCTTATTTTACTTACAAACTAGAGGCATACCAAAAAAAGAAGCTAAAGCACTATTAACTTATGCTTTTGCAAATAATGTTTTAGAAAGTGTTAAAATAAAACCTTTAAAAACAAAAATTAAAAAGATTATTGCTGGTAAATTAGGTGTTAATCTTGGATTTGAACTATAATGAATTTTGATGTTGAAAATATTAGAAAAGATTTTCCTATTCTNAGTAAGAAAATCAACAATAAACCTCTTATCTATTTTGATAATGCGGCAACNTCTCAAACACCCACAAGTGTAATAAATTCAATTTCTAATTATTACAATAATTATAATGCAAATATTCATAGGGGAGTACACTCTTTAAGTGAAGAAGCGACACAAGATTTTGAATCTGCAAGAACTAAAATCAAAGAGCATTTCAATGCAGGTGACACAAAAGAAATAATATTTACATCTGGAACAACTCATTCAATAAATATNGTTGCTAACGGATATACCGATATTTTAAAAAGTNGTGATGAAATTATANTATCAGGTCTTGAGCATCATTCAAANATTGTCCCATGGCAAATGATGACAAAAAAGAATAATGCTAAACTAAAAGTTATCCCTTTAAAAGAAAATGGAGAATTAGATTTAAAAGTTTTTGAGAATTTAATTTCAGATAAAACTAAANTAGTATTTGTAAATCATGTTTCAAATGCGCTTGGCGTAATTAATCCCATTGAAAANATNATAGAAATTGCTCATAAAAATGGAGCTGTAGTNTTAATTGATGGNGCTCAAAGTTCCGCTCATTTNGACATTGATTTNCAAAAACTTGATATAGATTTTTTCACAGCATCAGCACACAAATTATGNGGACCAACAGGAATTGGATTTTTATATGGAAAGAAAGAATTATTAGATCTTATTCCACCATACATGGGTGGTGGTGAAATGATTTCTGAAGTAACATTTGAAAAAACTACTTATGCAGATTTACCACACAAGTTTGAAGCTGGAACACCTAATATTTCAGGTGCCATTGCTTTTGGATATGCCCTAGATTATTTGAATAATATTGGTNTTNATAATATTAAAAANTATGAAGANTATTTNCTAGANTATGCAACAAATAANCTTAAGCAAATTGATGGAATGATAATTTATGGTGACACTCCTAACAAAACATCGGTCATATCATTTAACATNGAAGGTCTTCATGCATATGATATAGGATCTATTCTTGACAAATTTGGAATAGCAGTTAGAACCGGCCAACATTGTGCTCAACCAATTATGGATTATTTTAAAATATCAGGCACAGTCAGAGCTTCCTTCTCGTTTATAAATACTATTGAAGAGATTGATGAATTAATCAAGGCAATAACATTTGCAAAACAAATGTTAAGCTAATTCGTATCTTTGATTATCATGACAATTTCAGAGAAAGGACAAAGTTTAGTTGAAGATTTTTCTTTTATGGAAGATTGGACTGAGAAATATCAATATTTGATTGATTTATCTAAAAATCTTGCCCCAATGGATACTAAATTTAAGGTTGAAGAAAATATAATTAAAGGTTGTCAAAGTAAAGTTTGGCTTAAGGCAAGCTTTGAAAATGAATTAATAAATTTTCAGGCTGATAGTGATGCAATAATTAGTAAAGGAATAGTAGCAATTTTACTAAGTGTCTTAAATGATAGAAAACCTAATGAAATTTTAAATGCTGATTTGAGTTTTATTGATCAAATTGGACTAAAAGAGCATTTGTCTCCTAACAGAGCTAACGGTCTATCATCTATGTTAAAACAAATTAAATTTTATGCATTAGCATATAGTAAATTAAATTAATTATGGGAAAAAATATGATAGATCCAAAAGAGCTTGGAGAAACTGTAGTTAAAGTACTTAAAACAATTTATGACCCCGAAATCCCTGTAGATATTTATGAACTTGGATTGATATATGACGTATTCTTAAATGAAGATAACGATGTTAAAATTTTGATGACATTAACAACTCCTAATTGTCCAGTTGCTGAAAGTCTTCCACAAGAAGTTAAAGATAAAGTTGCATCAATTGAAGGAGTTAAGAGCGCTGAAGTAGAAATGACATTTGACCCACCTTGGTCAAGGGATTTGATGAGTGAAGAAGCTAAACTTGAGCTAGGGTTTCTGTAATGTCTTTTGAAATTAAAAATAGGGTTGCTGAAAGTTCATTAGTTACGATTGATTTTGATGAATTCATAAATNAAAAAAAAATAATTGTTTTTGATNTAAAAATATGGCTTAAAGATGAGTTAATTCTAATCGAAAAGGACTTTAGAAATAAAGTCAATAATCATGATTGGAATGATTATAATAACCATTTAGTCCTAATACAATGCTCAAATAATGCTATTATTCCACATTGGGCTTACCTTTTAATTTCATCTAAGCTGAAGGAAAATGGAATAAAAAATTTTATTGGATCTGAGGAAGATTATAATAATTATAGTATTATAAATTCCATTCACAATATTGATTTAAATGAATTTAAAGAAAAATCTGTTATCGTGAAGGGATGTTCCAATTACGCTAATAAAAATTACTACTATTCTTTAATTGTAGATAAAATCCAAAACGAAGTTAAGTCCCTTATGTTTGGTGAAGCATGCTCGTCAGTTCCAATATTTAAAAGGAAAAAATGAAAAAAGAATTAAGTGAAATAAGAAAGAGTAAGTATTTCAAATATGTCATTTTTTTTAGATTGATAAAAAAAGTTATTCTTTTAATTATATTCCTTATTCCTTTGATTTCAACTACTCAAGAAGAAAAAGAAATTGACTCAATTGAACTGAATTCTAATTGGAAGAAATCTGGGAAATTCACTTTTCTTGGAAATCAATCTAGCTATAGTTATTGGACAGCTGGAGGTCAGACTAGTGTATCGGGAACTATTAAAGTAGATTATGATTTCAACTATGAAAATAATGGTTGGAACTGGGACACTAAAATTAATACTGCATATGGGTTAAACAGTATTGCTGGTTCAAAGTTTTTAAAAAAAACTGATGATAGAGTTGAAATTAATTCTCTTTTGGGTAAAAAATTTAGTAATAATCTGATTGGAAATTGGAGCTACTCATCATTTATAAATTTCAAAACACAATGGACAAAAGGGTTTCGATATAGCAATTCAAACGGTGAAGAAACAAAAGCTGAATTAAGTAGATTTTTTTCTCCTGCTTATTTACAACTAGGTGTTGGATTATACTGGAGAAAATCAAAAGATTTATGGATTAACTTTGCTCCTTTTACAGGAAGATTAATTCTAGTCAACAAAGATTTTACACAAAATTTAGTTGACGGAAAAACTTATTTTGGTGTAAAAAAAGGAGAAAACAGCAGATTTGAACTTGGTGCATCTTTAAGTTTATACTATAAATTTCAATTATTAGAAAATGTTGAGCTTGAAAATAGATTGGGTCTATATTCAGACTATCTTAAAAATGCAGGGAATATTGACTTAGATTATACAATAATTGTAATTATGAATATCAATAAATATTTGACAACCAATCTTATATTCCAGTTCATATATGATGACAACTCAATAAAAAGACTTCAGGTTAGAGAAGTTTTGGGAATTGGATTAAGTCTTGATATTTAATCTAAATCTGGATAGAGAAAATTATTATAAGGAAATCTTTTAATGTGTATTTTTCTAACCCCACTATAAATTTTCTTTTTTAAACTATCAATATTTATTTTCTTAAAGGCAGATATATATTCTCTGTTACCGTTTAAACTAAACTTTAAACTTTCAAGTTCTTCATTTGATATTTTATCAATTTTATTAAAAACCATTAATGAAGGTTTTTCTGAGCATTTTATTTGGTCCAATATAACATTAACTGATTCAATATGATCTTCGTAGTTTGGGTGAGAAATATCCACTATATGTAATACTAAATCTGATTCTGTAATTTCATTTAATGTACTCTTGAAAGATTCAATCAATTGTGTTGGAAGTTTTCTAATAAAACCAACCGTGTCAGTCATTAGAAATGGAAGATTTTCTATAACAATTTTTCTAACAGTTGTATCTAGAGTTGCAAATAATTTATCTTCAGCAAAAACATCTGATTTAGATATTAAGTTCATAAGTGTTGATTTACCTACATTGGTATAACCCACAAGAGATACTCTGACTAAACTTCCTCTATTTCCTCTCTGNACAGACATTTGTTTATCTATGTTCTTTAGNTTATTTTTTAATAAGCTTATTTTATCTCTAACNATTCTTCTNTCNGTTTCAATTTCTGTTTCACCTGGTCCTCTCATGCCTATCCCCCCCTTCTGTCTTTCTAAGTGAGTCCATAAACCTTTTAATCTAGGCATCAAATATTGATACTGTGCAAGCTCGACTTGATTTTTTGCATAGCTAGTTTGTGCTCTTTGAGCAAAAATATCTAAAATAAGTCCTGTTCTGTCTATTATCTTACATCTCAAAATTCTTTCAAGATTACCTTGCTGAGTTGGACTCAATTCATCATCAAAAATTACTGAACTTATATCATTTTTCTTATTGTAAGCTTGTACTTCGGTTATTTTCCCAGTACCAATAAATGTTTTTGGATTTGGACTTTCAAGTTTTTGAACAAACCTTTTTTTTACGACTCCCCCAGCTGTCTCAGACAAGAATGTTAACTCATCTAAATAATCCTTTACAATACTTTCTGATTGATTCTTATTAATTACACCTATAATTACGGTGTTTTCGTATTCAATTTTTTTGTTTTCTATCAAAATTAATCCTTGAAGTATTTAAGACTAAAAGAAGTGCCATCGTACTCTATATATGAACAAAATGAAATCCAATCACCTGTGTTTAGATATTTAGAATTATTGCCTAAATCAATTTCTAAAGGATAATGCCTATGTCCAAAGATAAAATAATTGAAATATTCTTCATTAAGTTTTTCTTTGCAAAAATGATAAAGAAGCTCGTTTTCTTTATTTGAAAATTTCTTGTCATTTCCTGATATAATTTTATTTTTTCTTGACAGATAATTTCCTAAAGAAATTGCAATATCTGGATGAAGGAAAGAAAATAATTTTTTAGTAATTACATTTCTGAAAATTAATTTTAAAAACTTGTATTTATAATCACCAGGACCTAATCCATCACCATGACCAACAAATAATTTATTACTATCAATTTGAAATTTTGTAGGCTTTTTAAGGACTTTAATATTTAATTCTTTTTCAAAATAATCCTTGACCCAACAATCATGATTTCCAATAAAAAAGAAAATTTCGATACCACTATCTGAAAGCTCAGCTAGTTTTCCAAAAAGTCTTGTATATCCTTTTGGAACTACGTGCTTGTATTCAAACCAAAAATCAAAAAGATCTCCTAATAGAAAAATCGTTTGAGCATCTTTTTTAATTAAATCAAGCCAAGAGATAAATTTAAGTTCTCTTTCAAAACTCACTTTTTGATCAGGTGCACCTAGATGGTTATCTGATGAAAAATAAATTTTTTTAGATGAGTTTAAATTTATATTAATCATTTTGAAATTCTACTTTTTCCCATTTATCATTTGAATCAAGTCTAAATGATCCAATATATATTTGGTCCCATTCATTAGGCTGAATAATTGATAAAAAGAGTTTTTGATTTGATCTTTGATACAGATGATAAACTTCACCTTTCTCAGGTTTAAAACTAAAGCTTGAATTATAAATGAGTTGATTCCATTCATAAGACTCCATTAATTTTCTGTACTCTTCTTTGATTTCATCATATTTAGATGAAAAAAACTTATTTGTTTTAACAAGTTTTTCTTGTTTATAGCTAGTTAGATTTGTTGCCTTTATAGCGGGTGCTCCAACATTAGATGCATATGGAAGTAATCCTGGATTATCCGCAACCTGATCGGGTTTTTTCTTAGACATATAATTTTTTTGTAAAAATAATCATTCTATCTTAACAATTTCTCATAACAGTTAAATGGATAATCACTTTGTTTTCTGAAATATATTTGACCAAGTTTTTTATATCCTAATCCTTCATATAATTTATTGTTCTTTTCATTAACACTAAAAGTGTCTAATCTTATAGAATCAACATGTCTTGTTTTACATTCTTTTTCAATGTAATTCATTAAAATTTTTGAATATCCATTCCCTTGCTCAAAAGGCGTAATTGCTAATCGATGTACATATACGTTATTTTTTGAATCTGATATCCACTCTACCTTTTCATAAAACTCATCCATTTTATTACAAAAAGAAACACATCCAATAATTTTATCCTTTTTAAAAAGGACATACAAATTTTCATCTTCAATATCATTCAAGAAGGTTTCTCTTGAGGGATAATCATCGTTCCACTGAAAAATGCCATTGGATATCATATTTTGGGTACACTTAGATACAATATCCATTATAGAATCAATATTTTCTATAATTGCTCTTTTAATAGAAAGTGTACTATTCAATTTCTCCTAAAAAATTTATTGATTGTATAAATGGATTTAGATAATAGTCAATTATTACTGCCAACTCACCTCTGTTTACTTTTCTATCAAAATTAAAATCAGTAAGATTCAGTGATAAATAATCTGACTTAAAATCAATTTTTTCATTGATAATTGATTCTATCCAAGTTTTTAAATCTTTTAGCATTAAACCATTTAATGGATAGGTAGATAAATCAATAAATGGGGATAAATCATTTAAAAAAAGTTCTAAGTCAACTTCATTATCTGGATAAAACCAACTTTGGTTTGACCATCCAACATTTATTCCTTTTCCTCTTAAGATACCTGTTGAACCAATTCTCTGAAAGGCTTTGAAATGTGGGTGAGTTTTTTCGACATCAAGGTAAGGTTGTATATATCCTCCATTTTCTAAAATTAATGACTGAATATGCCTAATATTTAGTTCACTAGGCTTTTTTTTCTGTTTAATACTTTCTGAAGCAATTAACCCGGCTATTTGTCCAATTTGTAATACTACTGGCTGTAATCTAGTTGTTCCATTAACTAAATTTGAAACTGAAATTGATTTTTCTGCGACTAGAAAATTTGAATTCTTTTTAGAAATTAAACTCCCAAATGGCAGACTATATGAGGGTATTGGATAGAATGCAAGTTTTGGTAATTTTTCTTTTTCAGGATGAGCGTCATGGTGATGATCTACTGGATAATCTCCCACTAAAACCCCTGTTCTGTATAACTTATGTTTTTGATCGTATGGATTTTTAATATAATTAAGTGAAAAAGTAACCTGACCTTTAATTCTTCGAGCTTCTCGGTAATATGGAATTAATGGAAAATTATCATCTGTTTCATATTCGTCGTCACTTATAGAATAATTGTCAAACCCAAGTTCATCTTGTATATAATATAGATATCTTAATGATTTATTTTTAGCTTTTTCAAATACCACTTCTCTCTCTTCTTTACTCATCTCTATTAAATTTGAGTAGTAATCATTTCCATAAATCGGCCAATTGATCATACTTTTATCATTTGGCAATTTGCCATAATTCATCATTTGATGAGGTGACCAAAGTGCTTTATCAGATTCAGGACAATCTTTATGAGAAGTTGAACAGTAAAATTCTGAAGCATCATATCCTTCAGGTTTATCAATTTTTACTTTTTTATTATAATTCTTAAGAATCATAACAAAGGTTAAATCTTGTATAATATCATTTTTGATTTCAGGAGCAATATTTTCATCATACATTTCGTTACTATCCATTCCAACGTCATAATCGTCATCAAGCATCGGAAGTAGATCTCCTAGTTCTGTACCATCAATTATTATTTTTGAAAAAAAAGTTCCCTCTGAAGTTTTAATTTGATAATTAAAATTATTTCCATCATGATTTGAAACAGACTGAGTTGATGTAGAATATAAAATTTTTAAGTTTTTTTCATTTTGAGTAATTGATTTTAAAATTTCATTTCCAACTTCTGGTTCAAAAAGTACATTACTCACCCATCCCGTCTTTAAAGCTTCCAAGCTACCATAGTGAGAAACTAAACTGTCTTTAAATTCACCCCAAAATCCTGAGGGTAGTTTATAATTACCATCAATAGCACTTACACCAGCAGAAGTTAACATACCTCCTAACCAATCTGTTTCTTCGATTAGAAGAGTTTTGGCTCCGTTTC
>PAEO01000016.1 GCA_002703065.1 Flavobacteriaceae bacterium
CGCTTTGTAACGATATTGGTTTTGAGGGCCCATTACATGAATGCTCAATTTATGACAGTGAAATAGCTGGTGAAAAACTTAGAGCAATGCTGTCAATGGGACAAAGCCAGCCATGGCAAGATGCCTTAGAAAGCATTATTGGTACAAGAGAATTGTCTGGAACAGCAATGTTAAATTACTACGCGCCACTCAAAGAATGGCTTGATGTTCAAAATGAAGGCCGTTCCTGCGGTTGGTAATTCTTACTAAGTTTTGCCCTAGAAACCTATCTAAAGGAATAAAATAAAGGGAAAAAGCAGCAAAAACGCTGCTTTTTTTTATTTTTTTCTGATTACTGTTGCATAAATGTCACATTATGGCATATTCGGGTGTAGGGCTTTGTTGGAAAAGCCCATTTTTATAAGATATAGCGAGGATATCAATGAAAAAATTATTATTTATTTCTTCATTAGTGGTCTTTTCTTCTTTATGGGCTCAAGAAGTTAACGACAATGTTGAAGAAGTTACTGTCGTAGGTAGTAGAAGTGAGGCAAGATCGCCTCAAGATACTTTTTCGCCTGTTGATGTTATTTCTGGAAGTGAATTTCAAAATAACGGAGACACGGATTTTAATAACCTAATGAGGAATTTAGTTCCTTCATTTAGTGTTAATGACCAGCCAATCAGTGATGCTGCAAGTGTTATGCGACCAGCTAACTTGCGTGGTATGTCGCCTGATCATACATTGGTCTTGGTTAACGGTAAAAGAAGACACAGAGGTAGCGTGCTGACATGGTTGGGTGCATATATTTCTGATGGTGCACAAGGACCTGATTTATCAGCTATCCCAGCTTCTGCACTTAAATCTGTTGAAGTTCTCAGAGATGGAGCATCAGCACAATATGGTTCAGATGCGATCGCAGGGGTTATTAACTTCAATTTAAATGATTCAGCAGAAGGCGGTTTCATGGAATATAGAAAAGGCCAATACTCCGAAGGAGATGGTGATCAGAGCTATGTGATGGGTAATTTTGGTATGCCTTTACGAGATGGTTTTGCAAACCTTAGTTTTGAATTTGGTAATCAACAATCAACAGTTAGAGCTGTGCAAAGAGATGACGCAGCTGCACTTATAGCTGATGGTTACCAAGGCGTTCCTGATCCAGCAATGCCATGGGGAAGGCCTTTCATCAAAGATGATCTAAAAACCTTCTTAAACTTTAGAACATCATACATGTCAGGTGAGCTTTATGGTCACGCAAACTACAATTCAAAAACAGTTGATGGAACTTTCTACTACAGAAACCCAACAAACAGAGGAGCTGTTTACAGCAACGATGGTGGTGACACTATGTTAATTGGAGATCTTACACCTAACGATGGTGTTGATTGTCCGGTTGTAGCCTTTAATGGCAGCACGCCAGATCCTATTGCATGGGCAGCTGTTCAAGCAGACCCAAATTGTTTTGCATTCCAAGAACTTATACCTAGTGGCTTTACACCAAGATTTGGTGCTGACGTTGAAGATATGTCAATGTTAATTGGTTACGATGGCGAATTTGCAAATGGCGTTACATATGACTTCAGTTACTACTATGGATATAACGAGGCAGATGAATTTTTAAACAATTCTGTCAACGCAAGTTATGGTCCAAGCACACCTAGAAATTTTGATGTTGGAGCAGAACAACAACAAGAAAAGAATCTCAATGCAGACTTTACATATCAGGCTTCTGATACAGTTTTCTTAGCTTTTGGTTATGAAGCAAGAACAGAAGAATACACGCTTGTGGCTGGACAGCCTGAGTCTTATCTTGATGGTGGTCTAGCATCCCAAGGATTTAGTTTATCCTCAAATGGTTATCCTGGATTCCCAATGGCAGCAGCCGGTTCATGGGATAGAAATAACAAGGCTTTATACGGTGATTTAGAATGGGATATTGATTCTAGATTAAGAATTGGTCTTGCTTACAGATGGGAAGACTATGATACTTTTGGTACCACAGAAAACTACAAGCTTGGCTTTAATTATAAAGCAGCACCTAACTTTGGTNTCAGAGGTACATTTAGTACAGGATTTAAAGCACCTACACCAGGCCAAAGCAATGCTAAAAAGGTCTCTACTGTATTTAACAGCTCAGGAGATCTTGTAAACGAAGGGGTTATTCCTTCAACATTACCATTAGCAAGATTGTATGGCGGTGAAGAGCTTAAACCTGAAGAATCAATCAACAGATCTTTTGGCATGTTTGGTTCTGAGAAATATTCATTCTTGCCTAATCCAGTTGACTGGACGATTGATGTTTATTCAATAGCAGTTGATGGCAGATTAGCACTTTCAAGAAATTTCTCTTTAACAGACGAAGACATTGCTGAACTAGTAGCAGCTGGTGTTCCTGGTGCTGGAGATTTCCCAACATTTAGGTTCTTTACCAATGATTTTGCTACAAAAACAAAGGGTTTTGACCTTACTGCAACTACTGAAACAGAAGACTTTGGTGGCAGCACAATTTGGACTGCTAACTGGAGTCAAAATGATGTTGATGTTACTAATGCAGGATCAGCAATTGATGCTTTAGCTGAGCAATCATTTAAAGGAGTTACTCCTGACAATAGAGGCAACTTCGCCGCTAATCATAGAAATGGAAACTGGGGCTTACTTGTAAGAACTAGTTATTGGGGCGAGTGGTTTGATACATGGCAAAAAGCATATCTAGGTTCACCCGGCGTCTTTGAAGGCGTATGGTTATTTGATCTTGAGGGTTCATATGACTTTGGTGAAACAACAATGAGTTTTGGTATTAATAATGTATTTGATAATTCTGGTGACAAAGTTACAGATGCTAATAAATGTCCTACAGTGGATAATTGCCAAAATGAATTTGGTCTTACAAATGATATTTATCAAGGAATTCTTGGACAAGTTTATAGTGAACTTGCACCAATGGGTATCAGTGGCAGATATGCATTCTTAAGATTTAGATATAATTTCTAAGCTAAGCTAATATAGAAAAAGGCGTGCTCTGCACGCCTTTTTTTTATTGGATTTCCTCATTAGCTAAATCAATAATTTCTTGGTAGCTATTCTGAAAAATATTAAGCATATCAATATTTTTGCCAACCATAGATTGAGCTGTTAATAAATATGCTTGAAACATGTTAGACAAATAAAATTCTTTATCTATTTCATAATCTCCAACTGATTTATCTGCATAAATAAAAGAGGCATCATTTTCTTCAATGGGCTTAACTAGTATGTATGGGTCGATATTTGCGCCAAAAGCTAAATACAAGTCATCAAGAGTTCGGTTGTTTGCACTGTTTCTGTCGTAATAGTGTGTGTAATTATTTAGCAAAACACGCCTAAATTTATCGGAATCAATTAGCTCCATTGAACCAGTTGATATAAGTTGATCAAAAGTACCATTNTGTGGAAAGAAAGACACACTCATTTTNTGCGTAACNAAGAGGTATTTCTCCGCAATAATACTATCTTGCAGGTCTTTNGAACCATCATTGATATCTTCAAGCATCGTTGCAATATTNTTCTGNACTTGATTNAGGTCTTTGGTAATATTTTCAATTTGAGCAAGGTCTTGCTCAGAAGATACNAAGAGTTCACTNATAAGNTTATCTTTGTAACCTTTTTTNTCATTAAGCTGTCTNACATCATCNAAATAAAAGGAGATAAGNACACCAGTGATAATGATCAAAAATTCTAGNAGNTATCGAAAATTNCNTTTCATTTTTATCATGATTACATATAAAGCACTTTTTTTTGTACATTTCACACAAATGTAACACAACTACTNNNAACATTTGNTAAGTTTTANNTGAGNGAATATTTATGAAGAAAATCTTTATTTCAATACTTTTACTTTTAATCTTTAATCTAAATGCTGATCATGGGCCTAAAGACTCAAAAGGCTATAAAGATGAGAGCTGGATAATGAAAACCTTAACTTCTGCAGCACCATCTTTTATTGGTGATCATGCTACTGTAATTAGTCCTTCTGGAGAAGTTCTTAGAGAGGGAACCAATGGGTGGACATGTCTTGCTTTTGTGGCTATGCCAAAAATGGGCTATAAATCAAAACAAGATGCAGCCCCAGCATGCGCTGACGCTAATGCAATGGCTTGGGCAGATGCCTATATGTCACAAACAGCACCAAAATTAACTAATGATGGCTGGATATGGATGCTTCATGGTGATACTGGAGTCGATAATTTCAGACCATACTCAGAGGGTGATAAAGCAAACACCGATCCAGAAGATTGGATAGTCTCAGGCGCCCATTTAATGCTTATGCCAAAAGATCCAAACTCTTTCGGTTCACAAACAACAGATTTTGATACAGGTGCTCCGTATGTAATGATGCAGGGGACACCATATGTGCACTTAATGATTCCTGTTGAGGGTTATTACGACTATCAACCAGAATCTGCACCTAAATAAGGAGAATTAATGAGAATACTATTCGCACTTTTAATTTCGTTATCATTTTATATGTCTTCAGATGGCCATAGTCCTGAAGAAAAAGCCGTATTAGCTGCGCATGCTAAATACTACGCAGCAAGAACTGACCGTGATTTTGCCACTATGGTAAGCATGGAAAGCAAAACAGGCGTTTATGAAACTTACTCTGATGGAAGTTTTCACAAACCAGGCCGCACTTGGTCGCTTGAAGATTATGAGAGCAACTTTCCAGTAGGAACAAGTAATGTTTACTTTGCAGAGGCTAATAAAGTCGCTAATGGAGCATATTATGTAAGATTCTATTATGAAGGTGTCAATGGCGAAAATAATGCACCATATAGAACACGTGTTACAGAAACCTGGGTTAAAGAAATGGGTAGTTGGAAACGTAAGACATCACATTTCTCATCTGCAGCTTATGGTGGTGTTCACCAAACATCAAAAAGTGATTTTGAAGACTAATTTGGAAAAAATATGAAAAAAATAATCTTATTAATCGTTACAATCTTCTCCTTTGAAGTATTAGCTCAGACTTCTGAACAGTACACCTACAGAGCAGAATTTTTCTTTGGCAACATCAAAGAGGGTAAAACCTATAACGATGTGCACGAACAGCAAATGGAATATTTAAAATTCCTTGAAGCAAACGATCTAAATTACGGCAGAGCACTTTTTCAACCAATATGGGCGGGTGAGTATGAGTACGATCTAATTTCTTATGGTTTCTGGCCTGATGGACAAGAACAGTACAAAGAATGGGGTGCTTACATGAATAAATATCCTGCTTGGGCAGCAGAAAACAGTGAATATGACAGTGAACCATTTGAAATGGAACGCAGCATATCTATGCGTGGTGTAAGAGCCAGAGGCATAAGAATTCCTAGTGAAGAATATGATAGGTTTAAATTTGTTGATTTCAGACAATGTAATTTTGAGACAATGGGAAATCTTGAAAAACTTCTTGATCTGGCTGCCAAAATTGAAGCCAAAGAAATAGAGATGGGCAATAGAGCAGGGTATGGGGAGCATTATCTTTTACCTTATAGAGGGGCAGATGAAAATGTTACCTATGATTTTGTCATAATGCGTCACTATTACAGCGCTGAAGCAAGAAGTAATATTATTGGTAGCTGGTCTGAATACAGAGAGATGATGAACAAAAGTGGTTATTGGAGCGAATTCCAGAGAATGGCTTCATGTGGCCCAATGTCAACTTTTAAAACTGATTGGCTATATAACTCAGCTAATTAATAGGAGAAAATTATGAGAATTTTATTTTTAATATTTGTTAGTTTTTTTGCCTTTACAGATGACCATAAGAGCATGTATCAGCCAATGTATGCTGAGTATTCTTACTGCTCACAAATTGTAGAGGATGATGATAAAGCACAAGAAATGTTTCAAGCAACTGTTGCTGCATGGTTAAAGCATGCAACCTCATTTGAGAATGACATATCTGTTTCTGCATTATTTCCAATTTTTACCAATGAAGAAATGAGAGGGGGAAGTGACTTCTTTTTCGTTACTCATGGTCCTTCGCGTAGTGCTTTGGGAGAATTTACAGAAAAAATGTACGCTTTAATGGGTGCTGATGACAATATGCCAGAAGCTCCTTTTGAGTGTGAAGATGATTCAGAAGCATTCCAAAGAGTAGGTCCTTCTTCAGATGATGTTCAATATGATGAATTTGCGGTTGATTACTGGCCATGCACATATGATGAAGGTGCAGATCCAGAAAAACTACGTGAGTTACAAGCTACATTTGCTAAAGAGCATTATGCCAATGGAGCAAAAGGTGGATATAGGTTCATTTACCCTGGAGCTGGTGGCCCAAGAGGTCAAGGACCAGATTTCTGGATTAGTGCAGGCGCACCTGGTCTTGCTGCAAGAGGTGAAAATTCCGACATTTTTTGGGAGAAGACCTACGGTTCAGCTGCGGAACGTGGAAGATGGGATCATATGTCTTGTGATACACCATCCACATGGTATGGCTATCGTTTAAAATAATTTTTTAATTTTTTTAAAACTCCGTCATTTATGGCGGAGTTTTTTATTTACAATACATAAATGGGTCTTAGAGTTTGTCTAATAATAATATTTATATGCAGTCTTGCTGCGTCAATAATTCAATCAAATTTTGGTAAAACAGATATAACTCTTGAGAGACTCGATACTGTCAATAACCAATATATCTATTACGATCTTTATACCCCTAAAACAGCTACCTCAGCTACTCCAGCTCCATTTATAGCAATTATTCCTGGGTTTCAACGCTCAAAAGAAGCCTTATCTAATATAGCAATTGAACTCTCACGTAGAGGTCATGTAGTTGCTTTAATTGACCCTTATGCTCAAGGCATTTCAAGTTCTTCTCTTAGTAGAAGAGCAGCAACAACAGAGGGATATGGCATGTTTCATCTTATTGAACACGTTTATCAATCTGATGAGTATGATTTTATTGATAAATCAAAACTTGGAGCAACAGGCCACTCCATGGGGGGCAATGCAGCCATTAGGGGGGCTAATTATTTTGGTAAAAAAGCCAAATCAGATAATGATCAAAGCATTTTAAACTCTGTATTTGTATCAGGGTATGTCCTGACCCTCCAAGACAATGTTTTAAAGCCTATCAAATCAAATATGGGAGTAAGTTACGCTCTCTATGATGAAGGCGCTTTCAGAAATGAATTACAAGCATGGGAAGCTGCAGATATGCGTATTGCACCCGAGTCATTAAGAACGGTCAATGCTGTACTTGATGTAAGTGTAGAAGAGGTTGAATTGGGTAAATATTACGGAAATATTTCAGATCAAACTGGTCGAGTTATCTTCAACGAAGAATTGCTTCATCCCTTTCAGCCCTACAATGCTGAAGCCACAGCTAATCAACTATCTTACTTTGATACAGTTTTTAGTTCGCCCATAAAACTGGATCCATATAACCAAATATGGCAATGGAAAGAGTTAATGACATTGATCAATATGATTGTTGCTTTTGTGATGCTCATACCATTAACAAAGTTGCTTTTGAGTGCAACATTTTTTAAGAGTATTGTTAAGCCGATTCCCCCTGCATTGCCAAAACCAAAAGGACATGGAAAGGTTATTTTTTGGTTTATTTTCTTCTTAAGTGCTGGCATTGCCTGTGTCACTTTTATTCCAATGGTCGATGTTGCAAAAATCCTATTTCCAGAAGCCACAAACCGTGAATTAACTTGGTTCTTTCCACAAAGAATGAACAATTCAGTAATGTTGTGGGCAGGTTTTAATGGGACGGTAGGTTTACTTATTTTCTTCTTAACGTATTACTTCTTTGGCAGAAAGAATGGAGTGGATACTAAGGCCTGGGGTTTAACAATAACTAAATCTGAACTTTTAAAAACTATATTGCTTGGTCTGTCTGTCTTTGCTCTTTACTACATAATTTTATTCATTGTATATGGGTTATTTCACATAGATTATCGATTTTGGTTTATGGGAGTGAGGGTTTTTCAGTGGGAAATGTTATTAGTGTTAGCAATGTATCTGCCTGTATTTTTTATCTTCTTCTTTTCAAATTCACTCAGAGTTAACGGTGCTATGCGATTCGCTAACCAACCTGAATGGCAATCTCGCTTACTTGCAGGTATAGCAAACTCGCTTGGCTTGATGTTGATAATTTTTATTCAATATGCGACATTTGCTCAAACTGGAACTGTTTATTGGACCACTAATTGGCTAAGCGTAAATCTATTATTTGGTATTGTACCTATCATGTTTATTCTTCCTTATTTCAACCGTATTTTCTTTCAGCTAACTGGACGAGTTTACTTAGGCCCCATTATTACTTGTTTAGTTTTTATTATGATTTTATCCACTAATACCGTTCTATACTTGCCCTTAGCCCAGTAATTTCAAATGAAAATCAGTAATTTTATAAAAATATTAGTTACAACAATTTTTTTAAGCGCTTGTGGGGGAGGCGGCTCATCAAGTATGTCAGATAGTTCATATACTCCAATGCCAACTCCTGCACCTACTCCCGCTCCAACACCCGCACCTACACCCGCACCTACACCTGCTCCAACACCTGCACCAGGCTCAACTTCATGCACAAACTACGATAACTCGGGAAATACAAAGTATTGCACAATGAATTCTGGTGGCTTGGAAAGAGAGTTCTTTATTTACATACCGGACAATTTAATTGATTCAACAGATATTTCTCCACTGGTAATGAACTTTCATGGTGGTGATGGCTATGCAGAATATGAAATGGAATATACAGGCTTCAGAGAGTTATCAGAGTCTGAAAATTTCATTGCTGTCTATCCGCAAGGAACCGTGGCTGAAGGCAAAGGATCTACCGGCTGGTTTACAGGTATTGGTTGCAATACAGCTGGTGAAGTATGTGATGTCGCATTTATATCTGAGCTTATTGATGCATTGGTTTCAGAATATTACATTGATGGAGACAGAGTATACGCATCTGGCTTTTCTAATGGTGGTTTTATGATTTATAGTTTAGCGTGCTATCTCAGTGATAAAGTTGCTGCTTTTGGACCAGTGGCAGGGTTAATGTACACAGAAGAACTTGATAATTGCACTCCAGATAGAGCATTACCAATAATCCATATTCATGGAGAAAACGACAGCTCAATACCCATTGGAGGAAGTTCCTATGCGGTTGGTTTTAGCTCAGTTCTAGAATATTGGACAGATTTCAATCAATGCACGGCAACAGCAATTGTTGATGGTGCTGATAACAATGGTGATGGGTATGCGTGGTCAGCAACAATAAAGGATGAGTGCAATGATGGTGTGCGATTAGCTTTTTATCGTCTAGGGGGGACAGATCACGAATGGCCCAATCGTGATGGCTTAGGTTATGATAATGATATCGATGCTGCCTCAACCATTTGGAATTTCATGCAAGATTTTGATTTAAATGGTGAGAGAAATTAATTGAGGGACATAATGCCCCTCAATTAAATTAAATTAAAGCACAAGCCATATAAACTAATGCACCAAGTGATGTCAGCCAAGATAATGTTCTAAGCATACCGATTCCAGTCACATAAAAAACTAAATGTGCAACTCTAGCTAAAAGCCAAACACAGGCTGCAGTACTTGTATCAACACCCATCAGCAATGATAGTAAAACTAATGCTAAAAAAGCTGGCAACGACTCATAAAGATTAGCTGTAGACTTATTAATTCTTTGCAAATATAGCATTGATGAAATATCAAGATCCTCATCGCGATTAGACATCATCCATCCTAAATTTTTAAAGTTTAATGCCATTGGTATTATCCAAAGCTGAAGTAGTGTCAAACCTAAAGCATAAATAATATATATTTCCATAATTTTCTCCGGAAAATTAGATTATATTAAATATTATGGTTTTAAAAATACTTCTGCCTGCTTTGACCATAGTTACTGCTTGGCTTGGAGGACTATCAACCTTTTATACTGACTGGACTTGGTATGAGTCTCTTAATAAAGCGACATTCAATCCTCCAAATTACTTATTTGGCATAGTTTGGCCAATCCTTTACACCATGATGGGAGTAGTAAGTTATTTCAATGCTAAGCATATATATAAACTCTTCATTCTTCAGCTTGTGCTTAATGGTTCTTGGAGCTGGATATTCTTTGCTTACCAAGCTCCTGATTTGGCTTTTATAAATATTGCAGCGTTAATTGCCGTAAATGTCCTGATAATTAAAAAATTATGGTTAGAGCGCAGTTTTTTAAGCTTTATTGGCTATGTTCCCTATTTGTTGTGGTTGTTGTTTGCAAGTTACTTAAATATTTCTATTTCAGTCCTAAATTAAACAAGGAAAAATGCTATCTTTTTCATAATGCTTTAATTACGCTCTTTAAGTTATTAAGCATATTAGGATTAGCCTCATAGCATTTAATATCATCAGCTGGCATATCCCATTGATTTGCAGATTTTGTAAAGAATACTGAATCTACCTTAACCCA
>PAEO01000017.1 GCA_002703065.1 Flavobacteriaceae bacterium
TGAAGAAGCACCTGCTGAAGAAGAAGCACCTGCTGAAGAAGAAGCACCTGCTGAAGAAGAAGCACCTGCTGAAGAAGCACCTGCTGAAGAAGCACCTGCTGAAGAAGCTCCTGCTGAAGAAGCACCTGCTGCTGAAGAAGCTCCTGCTGAAGAAGCACCTGCTGAAGAAGCACCTGCTGAAGAAGAAGACAAAAAAGAGGAGTAATCTCTCACTGTCCAAGTGAAAGATAAAAACATATTTAATCTAGGAAAGATTTTAAAGCCCTTTAGCTATAAAGGAGAAGTTTGTGTTTACTCAACTATTAATTTAAAAAAATATAGTTTTGGTTTAATACTTCTAAAAATTAATTCATCCTTAGTTCCATTTAAAATCAAATCATTAAAAAACCAAAAAACGAATATTTACAGAATAAGTTTTGATTCAATTGATTCCGAAAATAAGGCTGAAAAATTGAGGAATGTTGAAATTTATTGTGAAAAAAATCAACTTAATGAAGAAGATTGTAATACTTCAAAGACAAAACAACTTCTTGGATATGAATTAATAGACATAAACAAAAAACATATTGGTGAAATTGTGAAAATTATAAATAATTATCAGCAAGATTTGATTGAGGTTATGTATATTGAAAAAAAACTTCTAATACCATTTGTTGATGAAATGATTATTCAGATTAATCACGATGAAAAAGTTATTGAGATGGAATTACCTGATGGAATATTAGATCTTTAAGTTTGGACACAAGAATTAATAAATATTTAAGTCAAGCTGGGTTTTGCTCAAGAAGAGAAGCTGATAAGCTAATTGACCAAGGTAGAGTCACAGTTAATAATACCATTGTTTCACACGGTCATAAAATAACTTCTTCAGACATTATAAAGGTTGATAGCGAAAAAATTAGAAATAATGTTAAAGAAAGAACTTATTTGATTTTTAATAAGCCAAGGGGAATAGTTTGTACTACTGATACTGAGAAAGAAGAGAAAAATATTATTGAATTTATTAACTATAAAAAAAGAATTTTTCCAATTGGAAGACTTGATAAAATGAGTGAAGGATTAATTTTTTTAACTGATGATGGAGATATTGTAAACAGAATTCTCAGATCCAGATATATGCATGAAAAGGAGTATTTAGTTACAGTTAACAAAAAAATCCATCATGATTTTTTGAAAAAAATGTCAAACGGTATTCCAATCCTTGGAACTATAACCAAAAAATGTGATTTAAAATATATCAATGACTATCAATTCAAAATTATTTTAACCCAAGGGTTAAATAGGCAAATTAGAAGAATGTGTGATTATCTAGGATATAAGGTTAAAAAACTTGAAAGGATTAGAATAATGAACGTTAAATTAGATATTCTTAGAGGAAAATGGAGGTTGTTTTCCAATACTGAACTTGAAGAATTCAAAAAATTACTTTAAAATCAATGAAAAGATTTCTACTACTATTACTACCATTTGTTATGCATTCTCAAGTAATTCAGACTAATGACACAATTGTGTTAGACGAAGTTTCGGTAAAGATTTTAAGAGAATCAAATAAAGAACAACTCTCAATTTATTCAATTTCTAAAATTGATTTAGATCTTAAGCAAAAATACTTAAGACAATACAATCTTAGTGAGTATTTAAATTATGTTCCAGGAGTTTTTATAATGAATAGTAATAACTACGCACAAGATGAAAGAATATCAATTAGAGGATTTGGAAGTAGAGCTAATTTTGGAGTTAGAGGGATAAAAATTTACGTAGATGGACTCCCTGAAACATTTGTAGATGGTCAATCTCAACTTGATAATATTAATTTAGAAATCATTAATCAGCTGGAAGTCTTAAGAGGAGTGAATTCATCTTTATACGGAAACTCCTCAGGAGGTGTAATCTCAATATCAACAATTGATAATTTTGAAAAAGATTTTATTAAAGCTAATGTGTCTGCTGGTTCTTTTGAAAGTCTAAAAATAAATTTCACTTCTGGGATAAATTTAAAAAGAGGTAAAATCGTTTTTCACTTAAATAGATCAAGCTCTAATGGATTTAGAAATAATAGTAAATTTCTTAATCATAATTTTAATTTCAAATACTTAAGAAAATTTAATAAAGGTGATTTTAAAATTGTTGCTAACATTCTTGATAGCCCTTATGCTAAAGATCCTGGTGGTTTAACTATAAGCGAAGTTGAATCTAACAGAGAACAAGCAAGGCAAAGTAATGTTGATTTTAATTCAGGAGAAAAAGTAAATCAATTTAAAATTGGATTATTACTTAACAACCAAATTGGTGACCTTAGATTAAGAAATAAGTTGTTTTTCAATAATAGATTATTTTATGGAAAACTTCCTTACGCAAGAGGAGGTATCATTGATTTAAAAAAGAATTTCTGGGGCTATAATTTAAATATTAGCAGAGAAAAAATCATAAAGCACAATTTAGGACTTGAAATTAATATTCAAAATGATGAACGAATCAGATTTTATAATGTTAATGGAGATAAAGGTGAACTAGTAATGAATCAAGATGAGAAGTTTCATAATTTTTCAACTTATTATTCCAACTCATTTGAGACAGGTAAGTTTACTTTTAATACAAGTATAAGATTTGATAATAATATTGTTAAATATGACGACTTTATTAAAAATAAAAATGGTTCTATCAAACTTAACTCTACTAGTCTTTCTTCTAATATTAATTACAATATTAATGACTCACATGAAATTTTTGTGAACTATTCTAATGGATTTGAAACACCCACATTAAATGAATTTTCATCTAATATATCAAATGCAGGATTTAATGAAAATTTAGATTCAAGTAAGTATAACAACTATGAAATTGGTTTTTCTAATCTTAATTCTATATCTAACTTAAATTATAGAATCATATATTTTAAATCATATTCAAAAAATGAGATTGTATCATATCAATTGGAAGATTTTCCAGATCAAAATTTCTACAGAAACTCCGGAAAAACATCTCGTTCAGGAGTTGAAAGTGAAATTAATTTTAAAGTAAATCAAAAATTAAAATTGAAATTAATTTCAACAATTGGTGATTACAAGTTTATCAAATATGAATTAAATGATAAAGATTTTTCAAACAATAGAATTGCTGGATTACCAAAAAACCAACATGTATTTAACTTAAACTATTTATTAACTAAAAAAATTAACCTAATATTAGATTTTAAAATGTTTGGTGATATGTATGCTGATAACTCAAACAAAACCATCATAAATGATTATAAAAAAATTGATTTGACAATTTTAAAAGATTTTAATATTTCTAATAAAAAATGGAATGGTTTCATTTCAATAAATAATCTAACTAACACTAAATATTTTGATAATATCAGAATCAATGCCTTTGGTTCTCGATATTATGAGCCAGCTCCAGGACTTAATTTTATGTTAGGTATTAGAAAGTAATGAAAAAGGTTGTAGTTATTGGTGCAGGTATTAATGGTTTAGTTGCTGCAAACTATCTAAGAAAGGAAAACTATGATGTCACATTACTTGAACTCAAGGAACATACAGGGGGAGCTTGTGTCAGAGATTCTAAAGTTATAAATGATAAAAAAATAGATTTTGCCTATGGAGCAACAGTTCTAGGCATGATGCCAAAATTTATTTTTGAGCAAACAGGACTTTCAAAAAACATTACTACTTACTGTCCGGACATACCAAAACTAGTATACTTTAACGATGATGAAAATCCTACAAAAATATACCGAAACTCTGAACTTCTAAATAACGAGCTTAAAAATCATTGGAATGAGAATGGCAATGTAAAAGGATTTAGAAAAGATGAAAATTTGGTAATTGATTACATCAGAAGTTTATATATAAATGGTAAAGCTCCTACCACCGAAAGTGCAAATAAAATATTAGGAAAAGAGATAACTGAGTTATGGATCAGAGGTTCTGCCAAAAATTTATTAGATCACTATTTTAGCTCTGAAAAAACAAAAGTTTACATGGGTATGACAGTTATTGAAAGTAGTCCTGCATCATACAATGAAAAAGGTACAGCATTTACAATTCCACTGATGGATTCAGGATCTATTTTTGATGGATATTGGGGGTTTGTTAAAGGTGGGATTTGGAAAATAACTGAAGAATTAACAAAAATTAATCATAATCTAGGAGTTAATATTCAATTGAATTGTAATATTCAATCAATTGATACAGAATCTGGAATAATTCATAGTATAATTAACAATAAAGATCATTCAACTCCTTTTGATAAAATCATATTTTGTACTGATCCAAAAACACCATTAAAATTTTTAGATAATAGTTCGAATCTTAAAGAAAAAGACTATCGTGGTTCAAGTGGTAAACTAACTTTATTTTTTGAAAAACCAGCAGTGTGGAAAAAAGAATCTAATTTAGAAAGCTCTTTCAGATTTATTTTTCAAGAAAATTCAATTGACTCATTAAATTCAAGTAGTCAAAATTCAATTGAAAGTAATAAAGACTATTATCCTGGTTACATTCAAATTTATCCAGATGGTGCGGCACAAAGAAATATGGGTAACATTGAAAACTTTGATAAAATAATTTGTTTTACAAAGAGCTTATCATTTGAAAAAAGATCTGAAAATTACAATGATGTAATTCAAAACATTACGAATGAACTTGAAAATCATATCCTCAATATGGATGATATTGTTGATAACAAGTTTTTAGCTCCTAAAGATTTAAAAGATATCTTCTTTTTTCCAGAAGGGAATATAGATCACTTATCAATGAGGGGATTCCAAAATTTTGATCAAAGAACTTTTTCCACTGATCCAGTAAATAATTTTTATAATTTTCTAGATTATGATAACATCTACTATGGTGGATCTGGAATTTTTCCATGTGGAAGCGTTGGTGGAACTGCAGGCTACATGGCAACAAAAAATTTATTAATTTAATTAGCTAATCAACTAACTTAATTAATTGAGTAAAGTAAATTTTTACTTACTATTTACACTATTTTTATTTTCATGTAACAATGAAATTTTAGATCATATTGATTTTAAAAATCCAGTTATAAACGAAGTTTTAAGTGATTGGAAGAAATATAATACTCAAATTATTTTAACTGAAATTTCAAGAAATTCTGATGGTAAAATATCTTTTAAAGATTATAATTTATCGGTTGATAATGAATTATACTTTTACCCTGCAAGCACTGTAAAACTACCTGTAGCACTATTAACTCTACAATACATTACTAGTTTAAATAAATCAGAGGAAATAATAAATTTAGATACTAATTTTTCAGTTTTTGAAGGAGATAAACTTATACACAAAGAAAGAACTCTAAGAGAGCTAATTGAAAAAATTTTCTTAATAAGCGATAATGAGGCTTATAACATACTTTTCCATCTTTTAGGAAAAAAGTACATAAATTCAGAGCTTCAAAAAAAAGGTTTTTTAAACTCATACATTATACATGATTTCTCCTACGAAATTGAAGAAAATTTAAATTATATCTTTTATCTCGATGATGGAAATGAATTAATTATCGAATCGAAAAATGACAGCTATTCAACCAAAAGAAAAAAATTGAAAAATGAAATAGTTGGAGATGGATTTGTAAAAAATGATAGTCTATTTTCTAAAAAATTTTCATTTCGTGACAAAAATTATATTTCATTACGTGACCTTCATGAATTGACTAAAAGAGTAATATTTAAAAATAAATACGATGAAAAGGAAATATTTTTAATTCAAGATGATTATCATGAGTTTATATTACAAGCAATGAGTTTAAATACTTTAGATGGACTACAATATGGATACACTGAACCTAAGTACTGGGATAGTTATGTAAAGTTTTTTCTTTTTGGAGACTCTAAAAATAAAATTCCTGAAAATTTCAAGATTTACAATAAAGTTGGTCTTGCTTACGGTCATCTAACCGAATCAGCATACATTGTTGACCTTGAAAACAATATTGAATTTATTCTAACTTGTACTCTAAGAGTTAATGAAAATAAAATTTATAATGATAGAATTTACGAATATGATTCAGTTGGCATTCCTTTTCTTTCAAATCTGGGAAAAAGTATATATTCTAGATCATATNNANNTTAAAAATNANAATNATNAAAATTAAATCGATTGATATTTTTAATTGNGAATTAAAACTTAAAAAAGNTTTCATAACATCATTAGGNCCAATACANAGTTCGNATCACATTTTTATCAGAGTTNTTTTAGAAGATGGAACCTATGGNTGGGGAGANTGTGCNCCATCAAANACCATNAATGGAGAAAATATNAAAACTTGTTTATCAATTGCACCTGATTTATGTAAATCNATTTTAGNTATTAANATATTTGATCANGANANAATTAACGAAAAGTTAAACCGGTTTATATATGGNAATAGAAGTATNAAATCCGCAATAGATGTAGCTTGTTATGATGCAGCATCTAAAAAAGTAAATAAACCTCTTTATCAATATCTAGGTGGAAAGATCAACAAAAAACTTTANACTGATTATACAGTTAGCCTAGATTCAATTGAGAAAATGACNAANCAAGCAATTGAAATTAAAAAGAATGGATTTTCNATNATTAAGATAAAAGTTGGNGAAAATGGNANTCAGGATATTGAAAGNATAAAATCAATTAGAAANTCAATAGGCGACAACATTNAATTAAGAATTGATGCAAANCAAGGATGGGNAATTGAGGAAGCAGTAAAAACATTAAGAGGAATGAATNAATATAATATTGAGTATTGTGAAGCACCGATTNATAAAGAATTNGCTCATAAGTTGAATTACGTNAAAGAAAATAGCCCTATTAAAATAATGGCTGATGAATCTCTTTTTAGCTCAAATGATGCATTNAAGTTAGTTGATGGAAAACATTGTCAATATTTTAACCTNAAGATTGGTAAAACAGGTGGGATTNATGAAGCATTAAAAATTATTAAAATTGCTGAAAAGAATAATATNATGATGCAATTCGGAGGGTTTATTGAAAGTAAAATAATTTTTACCGTAAACTGTCATTTAGCTTANATTTCTNAAAATATTAAATTCTTNGATTGTGATAGNCCTCTTTTTCATGAAGAAAATCCAATTATTGGGGGGCTAGAATATCAAAAAGATTGGGAAATGAAAATNCAAAACAANCCTGGTCTTTCAGTAAATGTTAAAAAAGAATATNTGCAAAATCATAAAGAAATTAAATGTTAAATTTTTTTTAAAAAAATCTTTGTTTNTTTAATTTTGNTAATNATGATAANTCTCCCNAAAACAAATCTTTACAANGAACTTTTAACCGTNAAAAAAAGATCTAATAAAGATGAGAATAAATCANTATTTAAGTTAAAATTTAATCCTTCAAAATTAAGATCTGAAAAGCTNTTTCATNTTGAAGATATTAGAAAGATTTGTATTGATTACAGACTAAGATTTTTAGATGTNAAATTNTTTAAAGGGAAGATTCCAAATGAAGCAATTAANAAGCTTGAAGAATTTAAAANCCAGCATAAAAATTTAGATTTAGAATTAAAAATCATGGCTCCATCAAANCTTTTTGAANTAGAAAATTATGATGATCCTNTGCTTTTTGCTAAGCTTGAAGATGGATATTATTATNTAATACATAAATGGGGNAATGATTTAAGTTTTTTTAGAAAATTAAANGTATGGCCNTANAAGAATCTNATTAACNTTCTTNTTTTCATTTCATTAATTTCACTTTTAATTACTGCNTTAGTTCCTGNTAATATTTTTTANTANAAGGGAAATCCCGGAGCAGAATTTTTCATAACCTTCCTGTTTATTNTNAAATCTGTAATAGCAATATTTATTTATTATGGATTCTCTTTAGGTAAAAACTTCAACGAGTTTATTTGGAATAGAAAATATTTTAATTAAAAATCGCTATTACTGGGTGATGATCTGAAGCCCATCTCTTTCTCTTCTGTTTTAAGATGAANGTGTGTTGATGAAACCATNTCAATGTTAGAATAAAAAATATAGTCAATTCTTCTTGGATTAATTACATCANTTTTGAATCCTGTAAAAGTGTTATATAGCTTGTCCTCTTTATTTAAATTAATATTCGAGTCATNAAATGTTTTTTGAATTAAGATAATTGGATCACTGTCGTCATTTAAATTAAAATCACCCGTAATAAATACAGGAAAATTATTTTCGTTTAAACTATTNACATAATCAATAATTAATTGAGCTGATTTTTTTCTTGCNATGACACCAATNTGATCAAAATGAGTATTAAAAACATAAAATTTTCNTTTTGATTTTTTATCCTCAAATAGAGCGTANGTACATATACGTTCCATTGAAGCATCCCATCCAACAGAGANANTANTAGNTGTNTCAGANAACCAAAAAGTATTTCCAGAAATTANTTTATATCTNTTTTTATTATANAAAATTGGAGCAAATTCTCCTTTTTGTTTTCCATCATCACGACCAACACCGTGATAACTATAATTNACTAATTTATCNTCTATANACTGAAGCTGANTNAANGTTNCNTCTTGNAATCCAGCAAAATCAAAGTCTTCATNATTTATAAAATCTACAATTGATTCTTTTCTATTATCCCAAANGTCCTTTCCATCATTTGGATTGTTATATCTAATATTATATGAAAGAACTTTNATCTCTCTATTTGGAATTAATAAAAGATAAAGAATTATTANTCTGANTACCATTATANATAAATATAAATAAAAAAGGAGATGNTNTAATTAACATCTCCTTTAGAGTACTCGGGGCGGGACTTGAACCCGCACGAACATTACTGCTCATTGGATTTTAAGTCCAACGTGTCTACCAATTCCACCACCCGAGCAGTTGAGTGAGCGAAAGACGGGATTTGAACCCGCGACCCTCACCTTGGCAAGGTGATGCTCTACCCCTGAGCTACTTTCGCAAAAATGGTATGNAAATGTAAAAAGAAAATTAAAAAGACNTTTATTTTTCATCTCTAATTTTATTTTTCAATTCACTGAGTTTTACCAAAGCTTGCATTGGGGTNATATTNTTNGTATCAATTGATTCAAGCTCATCTTTAAATTCTTCATAATTCTTATTCTCCATATCAAAGAACGTTAATTGCAATTCTGANCTATCATTAACTTGGAATTCATTTTTGTTTCCATGAGACTTCTCTAAACCTTTTAATANATTTTTTGAAATTTTTATTATTTCTTGTGGCATCCCAGCCATTTTNGCTACATGAATTCCAAAACTATGAGCACTTCCGCCAGGGATTAATTTTCTTAGAAAAATGACATCATTAGANGTCTCTTTTACTTGAATATTAAAATTTCTAATTCTTTTGAACTTGTCAGTCATCATATTGAGCTCGTGATAATGAGTTGCAAATAATGTGANTGGTTTTTTTTGATNATCATGAATATACTGCGATATAGCCCATGCAATTGAAATACCATCATATGTACTGGTTCCTCNACCAATTTCATCAAGTAATATTAGACTTCTTTCACTCATATTGTTGATAATTAAAGAACTTTCAAGCATTTCNATCATAAATGTTGACTCACCTTGTGATATATTATCACTTGCACCAACTCTAGTAAATATTTTGTCAAAAATNCCCATGTTTAGAGACTTTGCGGGGACATAACATCCAACTTGAGCCATAATTGAAAGTAATGCTGTTTGTCTTAAAACAGCTGACTTACCNGACATATTTGGTCCTGTAATCATTANGATTTGTTGATTCTCTTTNTTAANAGTGATATCATTTGGAATGTAAGACTTTGATCCTTCGAGTGAATGTTCAATTACAGGATGTCTAGATTCAANNGCNTCAAAAATAAAAGATTCATTTACATCAGGTTTNGAATAATTATTNGTAACNGATACTTCNGCAAAGGACTGAAGACAATCAAGNTAGCCAATAGTTTTTGCNACTNGTTGGATGAGATTACAGNATGGAATNAATTTTTTTAATAATTTTTCAAACTCTAATANTTCAATATTCTTAATATTCTCCTCCGCGTTTAAAATTTTAACTTCATATTCTTTTAGTTCTTCAGTAATATACCTTTCTGCATTAACNAATGTTTGTTTTCTTATCCATNCTTCAGGCACCTTNTTNTTGTGAGNATTNGTAACTTCTAAATAATATCCAAAAANATTATTGAAAGAAATNTTAAGTGANCTTATACCTGTATTTTCAATCTCTCTTTGTAATATATCCTGNAGATTTTTCTTATTATTNTNNAGAATATTTCTAAANGAATCTAANTCNTTGTTAACTCCTTTTTTAATTGNATTACCTTTNAAAATATTTACTGGAGCTTCATCAATTAAAGNANTNGATATTAATTCGATAAGTTTCTTNTNAANATTAATTTCTTTAGAAANTGATTTNAGTTTTTTAGATCTTTCTTTTANTATATTTTTTATTTCANTGCAGCTAATTAGTGATTCTTTTAAATTAACTAACTCTCTGGGGCTTACTCTACCATTTGCTAGTTTTGAAACTAGTCTTTCTAAATCAATTATATTTTTTAGGAGACTATGTAAATTAATATCTGAGTTTGAAATTAAATCAGAAACAATTTCTTGTCTATTTTTTATTTCGTTTAAATCAATTGAGGGAAATGAAAGCCACATTCTCATCATCCTTGAGCCCATTGATGTTTTTGTTTTGTCAATTATATCTAATAAAGATTTACCGCCTTGAAATTTTGATCTCAAAATTTCAAGATTTGATATAGTAAAACGATCCATCCATACATGAGCATCGCTTATAATTGGTTTTAATTTAGTTATGTGAGATAAATTCTTTTTATGTGAATCTTCTAGATAATGTAAAATAATAGAAGCTGGAATGATTCCTTGACAATCATTATTAATTCCAAATCCTTTTAAGCTTTTAACTTTAAAATGATTTTTAATTTTTTCAAATGAAGTACTAATATTAGACATCCACTCATCTACATAAAAGAAATATTCTTTATTGATACCCTTTTCTGTAAAAGCTGAAACATCTTTCTTTAGAATCAGAATTTCTTTAGGATTGAAAGTCTGTAATAAATTTAGTGAATAGTCAAAGGATCCTTCTCCTACTAAAAATTCACCTGTTGAAATATCTAGAAAAGACACACCAACNTGATTCTTATTCAAATTTATTGCCGCAAGAAAATTATTTTCTTTTTTATCTAAAATTTCATCATTCAATGAAACTCCCGGTGTAATTACATCAGTTACCCCTCTTTTAACAATTTTTTTTGTCAATTTAGGATTTTCTAATTGCTCACAAATGGCAACNCTGTGACCAGCTTTAACAAGTTTATGTAAATATGTATCTAAAGAATGATATGGAAAACCTGCTAGCTTAGTTTCTTTATTAGCACCTGAACCCCTCTTAGTCAAAATTATTCCTAAAACTTTTGATGTTATAATAGCATCTTCATGAAAAGTTTCATAAAAATCTCCAACTCTAAATAATAGTATAGAATCAGGATATTTTTCCTTGATCTCCATATATTGCTTCATTAAAGGCGTTTCTTTTTTTTGTTTAGAGCTCAAGGTGATTAGTTAACAGTTTAATATTATTTTTGGTTAATGAGAAAATTAAAAAATTCTGAACTCAACAGAATTGATATTTCAACCTTTAAATCTATTAAAAAAACTCCATTAATCATTATTTTGAATGATGTCAGGAGTTTAAATAATATAGGCTCAATCTTTAGAACTTCAGATGCATTTTTGATAGAAAAAATTTATCTCTGTGGTATCACTGCTACTCCACCAAATAGAAAAATAACTAAAACAGCTTTAGGGTCTACTGAAACAGTTGAGTGGGAACATTGTGATAATATAATAGAGTTAGTAAAAAAATTAAAATCAAATGGAACAAAGGTATGGTCAGTTGAACAAACTGAAAATTCAACGGCTTTAAAAGAAATTAAACAGTTAGAAAATTTTGAGAAACATGCATTAATTTTTGGAAACGAAATTAATGGTATTGATCAAAAAGTGATTAATTGCTCTAATGAGGTAATTGAGATTGAACAATACGGAACAAAACATTCTCTTAATATTTCAATAGCAGCAGGAATATTGATATGGCACTTTTTTAATCTTCTAAGGAAAAATTGATATCAACTATATCGCCTCTTATTTCAAGTTCATCAAGTAATTGGGAAGTTTTCAATCCTAGGACAGGATGAATAAAATCAGGATTTAAGTCACACATAGGTATCAAAACGAAATGTCTAGAATGCATTCTTGGGTGTGGAATGACTAATCCATTTTGGTTTATTGAAAGATTTTCATAAAATATTATATCAATATCAATTATTCTTGANCTATATTCTCCAGACTTTAATCTCTTTCTTCCATATTCATTTTCAATATTTAATAATGTGTTCAATAATTCATTTGGACTTAAATGTGTGACTACCTCAANACAAATATTTATAAAACTATTACCATCAAATCCTATAGCTGGATTTTCATAAAATTTTGAGATTTTATTTACTTTCCCAACTAGATTCTCAATTGAGTTAATGGCATTTTTTAAATTATTTGTTCTATCTCCTATATTAGATCCAAGTGATAAATATGTTGTGCTTTTCTTCAATATATAATTCTTTAAGATTAAATTTATTATAAGTTAATGGATTACAATAATACTCATAAAATAGAATTAGCTAAAAAAATTTACTTGTATTTAGCTGCGATATTTATAACATCTCTTGTCGTATCTAATTTAATTTTTCAAAAATTTATAAGCTGGCATCCGTTTGATGTAGAAATTTTGGGTAATAAATTATTTGAGCTTTCTGTTGGAATTTTACCTTATCCAATAACCTTTTTAGTTACTGATTTGATCTCAGAAATTTATGGAAAGAAAAAAGCAAATCAAGTCGTTATAGCTGGAATTTTTGCATCATTATTTTCATTATTGATCTTAACAGTGGCTGATTTTCTTCCAGCTATACAAAATTCTCCTATTGATGACTCAACATTTAGATTAGTTTTTTCAAAAAGTTTGATTGCTGTTTCAGCATCAATGGCCTCTTATCTACTCGCTCAGTTTGTTGATATAAAAATTTATCACTTTTGGAAAAACTTAACAAAAGGTAAAATGCTATGGCTTAGAAATAATTTTTCTACTTTTTTCTCCCAGATACTAGATACTTTTACGATAATATTCTTACTATGTTACTTTCAAGTGATCCCATGGGAAAGNTTTACAGGCTTATTTGTATCTGGTGTTATTTTTAAAATTTTGGTAGCAGCAGTTGATACACCCTTGCTATATCTAGGTGTTTATTTTTTTAGAAAAAAGTTTAATTTGAAAATAAATGAGGAAATAAAAATTTAATTTAATTCCATTTCTACAACTAATCCCTCGTTTGATCTTACATTAAAAACTGACTGATCTTCAAAAATTAAATACTGTCCCTTAATCCCAATAAGTTTACCCTTAAACTCTTTCAATTTCTTAATATTAATACTTTTTGGTGAATCTAATTTATTTTCTAGTGGATAAGCTATCTCTTTAACTAAACTTGTAGAATTATAATATTTTTTAAGATCACTAGGTAAATATTTTTTTGCGTTTAATTTTTCTTGGCTTAAATCAATCTCCGATTTATTAGCTTTAAGCATTGCCCTCCAATTTGTTTTATCCTTATAATATTTTTTTAATTCAACTTCACACAATCCAGCAAGATATCTATTTGGCAGTTCAGCAACTTCAATCGCATTAATTGCGCCTTGATCAATCCATCGTGTTGGGAGTTGAGATTTTCTAGTTACTCCAATTTTAACATCATCAGTAAATGATAAATACAAAATATGAGGTTGAAGTTGAATTCTTTTTTCATAATCAATATCTCTATCTTGAANATTGAGGTGAGCTTTACTTAGTTCTGGACGAATTACCCATTCAGCAGTTGAAGGTGATTCAAAAAAACACTTCTTGCAATGGCCTTGTCTAAATATTTCTTCTTCAGAGCTACATTTTAAGCATGAGAATCCTAAAAATTTAAATCTAATCTCTTTATTTATTAGGTAATCTGAAATTAAAAAATCATCTCCCAACTCCAAAAAGTAGGTTAANGACTGNTCAAGCTCAGTTCTCATTTTACTTAATACACCTTTAAACATATTTTATATTAATTTTACAGATTATAAATATATGCCATTTTCATTTTTTAATACTGTTGTTTCATGGATGTTAAAAAAAAGAATTCATGACATTGAATTATTTATTAAATACCCAATTGATGTTCAACAAGAGGTTTTNAAAAAACTTTTAATTAAGTCAAAGGATACTGAAATTGGTAAACAATATGATTTTAATTCTATCAAGAATTACAATAATTTTTCAGAAAGAATACCTGCAAGAACATACGAAGATTTTTTTCCGTATATAGAGAAAACCATAAATGGAAAACAAAATGTTTTTTGCAGTGAAAAAATAAATTGGTTTGCCCAATCTAGTGGTACAACAAACTCAATAAGTAAATTTATTCCAGTAAGTAATTCAGCATTAGAAAACTGCCACTTTAAAGCTGGAAAAGATATGCTCTGTCTTTACTTAAACAATAATGAAAATTCAAGCATTTTTTCGGGAAAATCCCTAAGATTAGGTGGAAGTCGTAAAATTTATGAAAATAATAATCATTATTTCGGAGACTTATCTGCAATTTTAATTGACAACCTTCCTGTATGGGCTGAAATTATTAGTACACCCAATAATTCCATTTCATTAATGTCAAAATGGGATGAGAAAATAGATGCAATTATTGAAGGAACTTTAAATGAAGATGTACGAAGTTTAGCTGGTGTACCGTCTTGGATGCTAACTTTAATAAATAAACTACTNGAAAAAACNGGAAAAAATNACTTAAATGAAATATGGGAAAATTTAGAGGTATATTTTCATGGTGGTGTTAGCTTCAATCCCTATAAGAGAGAATTTAATAATGTTATTTCAAATCCTGATTTTAAATATTATGAAATTTATAATGCTTCTGAAGGATTTTTTGCAATACAAGATTCTAANGACAGAAATGATCTGTTATTGATGCTTGATTATGGAATTTTTTATGAATTTATAGAGATTAATGGCNTGAAACAAAGTGANAAAATCATTGATTTGTCTCAAGTTGAAGTTGGTAAAAATTATGCTTTATTAATCACAACAAACTCAGGCCTCTGGAGATATAAAATTGGAGATACAGTTGAATTCACTTCAATTAATCCTTTTAGAATAATTGTTTCGGGAAGAACAAAACACTACATAAATACTTTTGGTGAGGAAGTAATAATTGATAATGTAGAAAAAGCTTTAGAAACTGTTGTAGATAAATACGATTGTAAAATAGTTGATTACACTGTTGCACCTATGTTTATGAAATCTGGAAAAAAAGGGAGACATGATTGGATTATTGAATTTTCAAAAAAACCTATTGATAAATCTAATTTTGAAAAAGATCTTGATATAGCACTACAAAATTTAAACTCTGATTACAAAGCAAAAAGATATAAAGATTTGACTTTAGATCCATTAAAGATAACTTATGGAAGAAATAATTTATTTTATGATTGGTTAAAGAAAAGAAATAAAATAGGTGGACAAAATAAAATTCCAAGGCTCTCTAATGAAAGAGATTTTATCGATGAACTTTTAAAAATTAATTAAGAAGCTTCTCTAAGTTTACTTAATTTGATTTTTGAAAGCTTTGGTTTAATATAATTCTTATCAACAACAAGTTTTTTAATTGAACTCCCTGGGAGATTAAACATATCATCAAGTAAAATAGATTCGCATATTGATCTTAATCCTCTAGCTCCAAGTTTATAATCTACTGCTTTTTTAACAATTTCGTCAAGAGCATCATCACTAAACTCTAATTTAATATTATCCATTTCAAAAAGCTTTACGTACTGTTTGGTTAAAGCATTTTTTGGATCTGTTAGGATTTTTCTTAAAGTTTTGGAATCAAGCTCCAACATGTATGTTAGAATAGGAAGTCTTCCTAAAATTTCTGGAATTAACCCAAATTCTTTTAAGTCATTTGGAATAATATTAGAAATAATGTGTTTNGAATTATGTTTNGAGAGTAGTTGTGAATTTTTAAAACCAACCGAACTCATATTTAATCTTTTATTTATTATCCGGTCAATACCATCAAAAGCACCTCCTGCAATAAAAAGGATATTAGATGTGTCAAGCTTAATAAAGTTTTGATCNGGATGTTTTCTACCACCTTTAGGTGGGACATTAACAACTGTACCTTCCATCAGCTTTAATAAAGCTTGTTGAACACCTTCTCCTGAAACATCTCTTGTAATTGATGGATTATCACTCTTTCTTGAAATCTTATCAATTTCATCAATAAAAATNATACCTTTCTGTGCCTTCTCAATATTATAATCAGATGCTTGTAATAATCTAGTTAATATATTTTCAACATCTTCACCAACATAGCCTGCCTCAGTTAAAACAGTAGCATCAACAATTGCGATAGGCACGTCCAATAACTTAGCAATTGTTTTAGCAATCAATGTTTTTCCGGTTCCAGTAGGTCCAGCTATTATTACATTACTCTTTTCAATTTCTAAATCATCATGATTTTTTTGTTGATGAATTCTTTTATAATGGTTGTAAACACATACTGAAATAACTTTTTTTGAATACTCCTGGCCTACAACATAATCATCTAAGAACTGTTTAATTGACTTAGGATTTAGATGGGAAAAATCGTCTAATTTATTAGCTTCTTCAGGTTGATTTTGAAGACTTAAAATTGAATAAGCTTGTTCAATACATTGATCGCATATATGTGCATCTTCACCAGCAACAAGAATTTTAGTTTGGATTTTACTTACACCACAGAATGAACAAGACAATCTATCTTCAGACATGAGATTATTTTTTGGTTAGAACCTCATCGATCATACCATATTTCTTTGCCTCATTAGCTTTCATCCAATAATCTCTATCAGAATCAGCATAAACTTTATCATATTTTTGCCCAGTATGTTTAGCAATAATTTCATAAAGTTCCTTTTTCAATTTACCAATTTCTCTTGCAGTAATCTCAATATCTGAAGCTTGACCTTGAGCACCTCCTAATGGTTGATGAATCATAACTCTCGAATGTGTTAATCCTGATCTTTTACCTTCCTTACCTGCACATAATAATACTGCAGCCATGGAAGCTGCAATTCCAGTACAAATTGTAGAAACATCTGGACCAATAAATTGCATTGTATCATATATNCCTAAACCTGCGTAGACAGAGCCTCCAGGTGAATTAATATAAATCTGAATATCTTTTTCTTTATCAACACTTTCTAAAAATAAAAGCTGTGCTTGAATAATATTAGCAATTGAGTCATTAATAGCNGTCCCTAAAAAAATAATTCTGTCCATCATTAATCTTGAAAAAACATCCATTTGAGCAACATTTAATTGTCTTTCTTCAATAATGTATGGTGTCATACTACTGACAATTTGATCATAGTAAAGTGAATTAACACCTTGATGTTGTATAGCAAATTTTTTAAATTCTTTAGAGTAATCCATATTTAAATTTAATCATTTTTCTTATAAGCAAGCTCAATGTATTTTTCGTAAGAAGTTTCAGTAATTTTTTTATTGACCTTTTCTTTGTAAAGCACTAGTAATTTCTCACTAATAAGCTGATGAGTCATTCTTTTTACTTCTTCTTCATTTGAAAAAATTCTTGCTGTTATTGAATCAATATCTTTCTTGGTAGGTTCCAACTGTCCGTAAGCCATCATCTGATTTCTAATAGATTTTTCTGCAAATTCCTTTAACATTTCATGATTTATTATAATGTTATTTTCTTCAAGTAATTTTGCTTCAATTAATTGATACTTCAAGCTGTTAATTGAATTATCAAATTCGTTTTGAACTTGTTCATCACTAAGTTCTTCCTTTGAGTTAGCTTTAATTAATTTTTTAACAAATTCTTCAGGAAACTTTATTTTTGAAACTTTTATAAATTCATCAGTAACATCATTCAAAAACTTTTGATCCGATTGATTTACAAACTGATTTTCAATTTCATTCTTAATTCTTTTTTTAAACTCAGATGCATTTTTAGGNGTATCATCTTTGTAAACTTTTTTAAATAAATCNTCTTTTAAATCAGCTTTTTCTGTTTTGTTAATTTCTGATAATTTAAAAGTTACANANNTTAAATTTTCTATTTTTTCTTTTTGCAAACNAGTAAAAGTCATNAAATCTTCTTTTAACTTAAAAANATCATTTACTTTNATGTCNGTTNGANATCCAATTTTAATTTTTTCTATTTCTTTTAAAAACTTNGNTTTTAGTTTATCAACTGGAAGGNTAAGATCTTTGCTNTAATCAATTGATTCANTTGAGATNGTACAAACAATAGTAGATNCCTTTTCAGGNTTTTTNAAGCTANTAATTTTTCCATATTGNTTTCTAATTGAGTCAACCTGATTATCAATCATTTTTTTATCAGCAGTNATCTTNNAGTATGGAACTGCTTTTTTNAACNTNTAGTTGATCTTAAATTCAGGTGTTTTTGCNATTTCAAAATCCAAATTTAATNCATCAGATTTCCAATCTATTTTTTCATTTTCAATNGGGATTGGAGTACCNAATAANGAAATCTTNTTTTNATCAATNAATTCNGATAATTTTTTTTGAACAACTTTATTTATNTCATCAACTTTTACAGGTATTTCNTATTGTTTTTTNATCATTCCCATTGGAACAAAACCTTTTCTAAAACCNGGGATATTAGCTCTTTTTCTATAATCATTTAATATAGATGANACTTTATTNTCATAGTCCTTCTTCTCAATTANTATATTNATTATTGAAGTTTCTTTATTGTCTTTAATTGATACACTCATGATTAAAAATTGGGTCGCAAAAATATACTTTTTTATTCTCTATAGCAACTAAATCAAATACNTATGATTTTTTTACAATGATTAATGAAATCATCTTGCTTTTCATAATGTAACCAATGACCTGCATTTTCAATTACACTTAATTTTATATTAGAGAAATATTGTAATGAATCATTTAACTTACTTTCTGTTATATAATCAGATTTNGCACCGTAAATTANATTTATCTCTTTGTCTATAATNCGAGAAGGNTTCAANGCTTTTAAAACTTCATCAAACTTTTNAGATAAAGTGATGAGATTAAACTTAAANTTAAAATTTCCATTTTCATCTCGAGTTAAGTTTTTAGACAAAAAAGAAATAAATAGTTCATCGTCAAAATAATTTTTCAAATGTTCTTCAAACTCAATTCTCTTAGTTAGAGTTCTTGGATTTATTGATTTAAGTGATTGAAAAATATNATCNTAGCTGTTTTTATATTCAACTGGCAGNATATCTGCAATNATNGTTTTATCTAAATAATTCTCATGATTNTCAAGAAAAGAAAACACAACTTTTCCACCCATTGAATGNCCTAATATTGAAGTTTTTTTAATNTTTTTTGAATCAAGGTATTTTTTTAANTCAAAACACATNTAATCGTAACTAAAATCTTTACTGTGAAAGCTTTTTCCATGATTTCTCAAGTCAACTAAATGAACTTCTAAATTCAATTGCTCTAATTTTCTGCCAATTGTTATCCAATTATCNAGAGANCCTAAAAAACCNTGTAATATCACAAGTTTTTTTTCAGATNATCCTAAAANCCTNCTATTTAAATTCATCTATTTAACTTATCAATGTATAAATTGATAACATTATCAATNCCAAGATAAATTGATTCNCTTATTAAAGCATGACCAATTGAAACTTCNTCNAGNAAAGGCATATTNGTAGAAAAATATTCAATGTTCTTTAAATTCAAGTCATGACCAGCATTTACTTTCATTTCTAATNAATTAGCAATTTCTGAGCACTCAATAAAATCATTAATTANTTTTAAATCACCATTTTCAAATCCTACTGCAAACGATTCAGTATATAACTCAACTCTATCTGTTCCTGTCTTTTTTGCATATTCAACCATTTTTGGATTAGGNTCAACAAATATTGATGTTCTAATTCCATTACTTTTAAACTCAGATATGATCTCCNTTAATTTTTTTTGATGTTTTTTGGTATCCCAACCTGCATTTGAAGTTATTTGATCAATTGAATCAGGCACAAGAGTTACTTGAGTTGGTTTTACATCAAGAACAAGATCAATAAATTTTTTTATAGGATTTCCCTCAATATTGAANTCTTTTTTTANACTCTTNCCTAAATCNATAGCATCCGAATACCTAATATGTCTTTCNTCTGGTCTAGGATGAATTGTTATTCCGTCAGCNCCAAACTTTTGGATATCTTCTGCCATTTTAACCAAATTTGGAACATTTCCACCTCTAGCATTTCTTAAGGTTGCGATTTTATTAATATTTACACTTAACTTAACCATATGTAGATTGCAAAAATAGTAACTTAATCTCTGCTTTTCAGTAGAATTTTTAGTTAATTTGTAGTATCATCAATTGATATGAAAATAGCTCTCTTTTCTCAAGAATTTAATGAAGAAGTAAAATCTATTTTTGATAAAATCATTAATNATAAATTCTCAGAAAATTTTTCNTTTTTCTTACANAAAGATTTAAATACTGAAGGACTTGACTTTTCAAACAAATCTTATTTTAAATATTCAAAAGCAAGCGACNTAAAGGNTGAAGTTGATTTATTAATTAGTTTAGGAGGTGATGGTACNTTCTTGAGATCTNTNGAATATGTAAAGAACAATAATATCCCAATATTAGGGATCAACACGGGAAGACTTGGATTTTTAGCTTCTACAAAAAAAGAAAACATTGAAAAATCCATTGAAAAAATTTTTAAGAAAAAATTCNAAATTGAAGAAAGATCATTAATTAAAGTTTCTCTTGAAGGTGATAAACAATTGGATTCACAATTTCCGTATGCTTTAAATGAAATTAGCGTTGTTAGAAAAGATACAACGTCAATGGTCAATATAAACACAAGTTTGAATGGTATTCATTTAAATTCATATTGGTCTGATGGTTTAATTGTTTCTACTCCTACTGGATCAACAGGATATTCATTGAGTTGCGGTGGGCCAGTAATATCTCCATCTTGTCAATCTCTTGTTCTAACCCCAATTTCCCCACATAATCTAAATGCAAGACCATTGGTAATTTCAGATTCCACTAAAATCTCAATTTCTGTTTCAGGAAGAGAAGAGTGTCATCTGTTATCTATAGACTCAAAAGTTTATACAGTAAACAATGAGACTAAAATTTTAGTAGAAAAATCTAATTTTAATATAAAAGTTGCGAATCTTAATAATTACAACTTTTATAAAACACTAAAAGAAAAATTATTGTGGGGTAAGGATAAAAGAAACTAATATGATTAATAAAATAAAGTTTTTCTTTATTTTAATTTTTTTTTTGAGTCAATCTTATTCTCAAAAAAATGAACTGGGAATTTTTATTGGTGGTTCTAATTATGTAGGTGATATAGGTCCAACAACTTTCATCAATCCAAACGACATTATTGGTGGATTATTATATAAAAAAAATTTAAATACAAGAATTGCTTTGAGAGGAAGTGTATCTTACGGAAACTTGTATTCAAACAATCTTTTACCTAATACTTCAAGCTCTAGAAGAATAAATAGCAGAAATTTTGAAAATAAATTTACTAATTTTAACATAGGAGTTGAATTTAATTTTAAAGAGTTTGATACTGAGGATAGTTCAAAACAATTTACGTTTTATGTTCACTCTGGATTGTCATATTTTATAAATAAATTCAATAAAAATAATTATCTTCAACCTACAGCCTCGCCTATTAGTCCTCCATCAATATTAAATAAAGTTAATGACTTTTCCCTTCCAATTTCTGTTGGGTTAAAATTTAAACCTTTTGAAAAAAAGATAACATTTGGATTTGAAATTTCAGCAAACTATTCATTTACTGATGATTTAGATGGCAGTGATGAAGTAATAATGAAATCGAATCCAAGTGTAGGACCTTTTGGAGGAAATCTAAGTAATGATTGGTATTTTTTTTCTGTGTTTAAAATAACTTATATTTTTGGCAAACATAAATGCTACTGCCCATAAATGGATAATCACATATTAAACCCCATGTTTATACCAAGGCACGTAGCTATAATTATGGATGGAAACGGGAGATGGGCAAAGAAAATTAATAAAGAAAGATTTTTTGGACACAATTCGGGAATAAAATCTGTAAGAGAATCAATAGACATTTGCCTTGAACTTGGTGTCAAACAATTGACTTTATATGCCTTTTCTAGTGAAAATTGGAGTAGACCAAAAAAGGAGGTTAGTTCATTGATGAATCTTTTATCTTCATCTGTTGAAAAGGAAATTCCTAGACTAATTGAAAATAATATAAAACTAGAAATCATCGGCAACACATCTAAATTACCTGAAATAACAAGAAATAAATTGCTTGATGGAGTTACTGAAACCTGTCAAAATGATGGGCTAATTCTTTCTTTGGCAATAAGCTATGGAGCAAGACAAGAAATGATAAGAGCTACAAAGCTGATTTCAGAAAAAGTTAAAAAAAATATAATTTCAGTTGAAAATATTGATGAAAACATAATAAATGAGCATCTTTACACTCGCAATTTAAAAAACGTTGATCTTTTGATTAGAACAGGTGGAGAATTAAGATTAAGCAATTTTTTATTATGGCAAATTTCATATGCTGAACTTTGTTTTCAGGATGTGCTTTGGCCTGATTTTAAAAAGGAACACTTTTTAAATGCAATAATTGACTATCAAGGAAGAACAAGAAGATTTGGAAAAATTAAATAGTAAAATATCACTTTCTATATGTGCTCTTTTGATGAGCATAAACATTTTTGGTCAGAATTTAAGTTTTGATAAAGGAGAAGTTTATACACTTGATGAAATATCTGTAACTGGTTTAAAAAGCTTCAATGAACAGACTGTTATTACATATACAGGACTTTCGAAAGGAAAACAGATAAGGATTCCGGGAGAAGAAATTAGTCAGATTATTAATAAATTATGGAAATTAGAATTATTTAGTGACATAAACTTTTACTTAACAAATGTAGTTGACGGTAGGGCAAGTATTGAAATTGCAATCATTGAGCTACCATCATTATCTGATTTTAAAGTAAATGGATTAAAAAGATCAAAAGCTGAGACTATAATCGATGAAATTGAAATAAAGAAAGGACAGAAATTAACTGAAAATTTTATTGAAACAACAAAAAATTACATTATAAACAAGTATAAGAAAAATGGATTTCTCAATACTAAAGTTTCTATCTCAACAAGGCCAGATTCAATTGGAATTAATAATGAAAGGATGCTTATTAATGTTGATTTAGGTGATAGAGTAAAAATAAACTCTATTAACTTTTCAGGAAATGAAATTACTAAGAGCTCTAAATTGAAAAAACAGATGAAAAAAACCAAGACTAAACTCCTTGGAAGATTCTGGAAAAAATCAAAATTTATTGAAGAGGATTATAAAAACGATTTAACATCAATCTTAGATTATTATAAAGAGAAAGGATACAGGGATGCCAGAATAGTAATGGACACTGTAATAATTGATAAGAGCAATATTGATTTGAACATTACCTTAAACGAAGGAAATCGGTATTACTTTGGTGACATTAACTTCCTTGGTAATACAGTATATTCTGATGAGTTTTTAGCTAGAGGTCTGGGACTTTTTAAGGGGGATGTTTATAATGGAGTTCTTCTCAAAAAAAGAATTGCTGATAATACTAAACCTGATGGTGAAGATTTAACCAATTTATATCAAAATAATGGGTATTTATTTTCAAGCATAAATCCCGTTGAAATTGCTGCTGAAAATGATACCATAGATTTTGAGATTAGAATTACAGAAGGTAAACCAGCATACTTTAACAAAATTACTGTAATCGGTAATGATAAAACTAATGATAATGTAATTTATAGAGAGTTGAGAACAAAACCTGGTGAATTGTATAGTAAAGATAAAGTTGTCAGAACAGTTAGAGAATTAGGGCAATTAGGTTTCTTTGATCCTGAGCAGATTAGTCCAGATTTTAAAAATATTGATGCTAATGCTGGAACTGTTGATATTGAGTACGGATTAGTTGAAAAAGGAGCAAGTCAAGTTGAACTACAGGGAGGATATGGTGGAGGTGGATTCATTGGAACATTAGGGCTATCATTTAATAACTTTTCTTTTAAAAATATCAAAAACAAATCAGCCTGGAAACCTGTTCCTATGGGTGATGGTCAGTCAGTTTCATTAAGATTACAGGCTAATAGATTCTACAGGGTTTACAGTTTTTCACTCTCTGATCCATGGTTTGGCGGTGAACAACCTGTACAATTCTCAACTTCATTTTCTCACACAAAACAATTTAGATATAACTTTTTTAATGGAAGAGTCGATAAAAGTCAATTTTTTGAAATTACTGGTGCAAGTGTTGGTTTAGCTAAACGACTTTCTGTCCCTGATGATTATTTCTTATTATCTCAATCACTTTCTTATCAGTTTTATAACCTAAATAATTATTATACTGGGTTATTTACCTTTGGAGAAGGTAAGTCAAATAATATTTCTTACACAGTAGCATTGTCAAGGGACAATACATTTACAAATCCAATATTTCCTTTAGGGGGTTCTCAATTTGTGTTATCTGCTAGACTTTCTTTACCATATTCTTTGTGGAATGGGGTTGATTATGGAAATCTTGAAAATTTGGAGGAGTATCAAGATGAGGATGGAAATCCAGATCAAGCCAAAATTGATCAAGAAAGATTTAAATGGCTTGAGTTCTATAAAATTAAGTTTCAAGGTACGTGGTATACAAGATTAATTGAAAAATTAGTTTTGAGAACACATACTGAATTCGGTTTTCTTGGAGCGTATAGTAATGAAAGAGGGGTAATTCCATTTGACAGATTCTACTTAGGTGGAGATGGAATGTCTCAATATGCAATGGATGGACGTGAGACAATTAGTTTGAGAGGATATCCTAACCAATCGCTTTCCAGTCAAGAAGGATCTACTATTTATAATAGATTTTCACTTGAGTTAAGGTATCCTATAACCTTAAAACCTGCTGCATCAATTTTTGGATTAGTTTTTCTTGAGGCAGGTCAAGGATATAATGACTTTAGAGAATTTAATCCATTTAATTCCAAAAGATCACTTGGTCTAGGTTTAAGAATTTTTATGCCTGCTTTCGGATTGTTAGGAATTGATTTTGGATATGGATTGGATAATGCAAATCCAAATGATTTGAATCCAAATGGTTGGGAAACACACTTTGTTATTGGACAACAATTTTAATCACACGTAATGCTCAAACTGTACATTTCAAAGAATAAAATCGTTTATCTAATCTTTTTTCTTTTCTTTTCATATTCTAATCATGCCCAAAAATCATTAAGAATCGGATATGTTAATATGGATTATATTCTTGAAAATCTAGATGACTATAATACTGCTAACGAAGAATACGGGATTAGACTTAATATGTGGAAAAAAGAGATTTCTGAAAAAGAAGGTGAAATAGAAAATAAATTAAAAGAATTAGAAATACAAAGACCACTTCTTACAGAAACTCTTTACAATGATTTTAGAGAAGAAATTGAATTTGAGAAAGAGCAATTAGAACTTTACAGGCAAAAAAGATTTGGGCCTAATGGTGATTGGGTTGCTCAAGAAAAAATATTAATACAACCGATTCAAGATGAGGTACTTGCAGCTGTTCAGTTAATAGCTGAAAGGAATAAGTTTGATTATGTATATGACAAATCCTCTGCAATTATTACATTATATTCAGAAAAAAAATACGATATTAGCGAACTAGTTTTAAAAAGTATTTTAAGACAAGAAAAATTAGAAAATCTTGTAATTGATTTTACAGATGATTTAATTCAAAAAAGAAGAGATTCTCTCANAAAAGTNAATGAATTNANAAAAGAATCANTTCAAAGAANAAGAGANAGTATACTAAAAGCCAGAAAAAATAAAATAAAATAATATGAGATATTTAAAATTTTATACAACNATCATTTTAATGTTTGTAGGATTCATTGGATTTNCNCAAAGNAANGTAGCTCACATTGATTCACAAGCTTTAATTAGTGAAATGCCTGAAGTTATTGAGGCTCAAGCTCAAATNGAAAAACTTCAAAAAACTTATCAAACTGAAATTGAAGCTTCAATGAAGGAATATCAAACTAAATTACAGACTTATTCCGCAGACGCACAGAATCAAACTGAAGTTACAAATCAAGCTAGACAGAAAGAGCTTCAGGGTATGGAACAAAACATTCAACAATATCAACAAACTGCTTCTCAGGACATTCAACAAAAACAAGCGGATCTATTGAGGCCTCTTATTGAAAAAGCTAGAGCTGCCATTCAAAAAGTAGCTAGAGAACAAGGTTTTGAATATGTTATTGATGCTACACCAGGTGGTGCTTTAATTCTGTCTGATGGAAAAGATCTTATGGCAGATGTAAAGAAAGAGTTAGGATTCTAATATAACTTTTTAAAAAATTTAAAAACTGTCCTAATTGGGCAGTTTTTTTTTATATGAGTAATAACCCAATCGGATTTTTTGATTCAGGTATAGGAGGTGTTACTCTGTGGAAAGAAGTTCACAGCCTGCTTCCATATGAAAATAAAATCTATCTGGCTGATTCAATTAATTCCCCCTACGGAGACAAAAGTGATAAAGAGCTAGAGGAAATTTCATTTAAAAATTCAGAATTTTTACTAGAAAAAGGATGTAAACTAATTATTGTTGCTTGCAATACAGCAACAACAAAATGTATTGAAAAACTTAGAAAGAGATTTGATATACCTTTTATTGGAATTGAACCTGCAATAAAACCAGCAGCTTTAAATACAAAAACAGGTAAAGTAGGAGTTTTAGCAACTAAAGGCACCNTAGGGAGCGACTTATTTTATAAAACATCTAATAAACATGCTAGNTCTGTTAAGATTATAGAGCAAAGTGGTAGAGGTCTTGTTCCACTTATTGAACAAGGAAAAATAGATGGAGATGAAATAAAAAATCTATTAAAAAAATATCTTCAGGTAATGATTAATGAAAATGTTGACAAACTAGTGTTAGGGTGCACTCACTATCCTTTGATTATCAAATCTATTTTAGAAATTTTACCTGAAACAATTGAAATTATTGATTGTAATAAAGCCGTAGCTATTCAAACTAAAAAAGTTTTAGAAAACAATAGAATTATTAATTTGAATAAAATTGAATCAAATAATANTTTTTATACCAACTCTGAAAGTAGTATTCTTGGTAAAATAATTGATAATAAATTTAATATCACTAAAATATAATTTATGNATTATAAGTTTGAAATTTTAAAATCAGAAAATGAAAACATTTTGGTTTTATCATCTGAAAAGGTTATTCTTGANGGAAGAAAAGAATTTAATGAAAAATCTGACTTGAATCAATTCCCTTTAGTTAAGCAACTTTTTTTTCTACCATTCATTAAATCTGTAATTCTGGATAAACATTTAATTATAATTGAGAAGTTAAATTTTTTAAAATGGATTGAGGTACAAGATGATGTTATTCAGCAAATTGAAAAATTTTTAAATTCTGGTGGACTAATTTTTTCTAAATCTAACAGTGCAATTACAATTTATGTTGAAAGCACACCAAATCCTGGTGTTATGAAATTCGTATGTAATAAAAGATTATTTAATACATCACATGAGTTTAATAGAGACACTGACAATTCTAAATGTAATCTTGCAACTGCGTTATTACATCATGAGTTTATTAGTGAAATATATTTTGATATGAATTTCATTTCCATTTCAATAAATAAAAACTATAAATGGGAAGAGTATACAGCAGCAATCAGAGAGTTCATTACCTCTTTTATNAATGATGGTAATGAAATTATTGATCCAGCACTAGACAAGCAGACCTCTGCAAACAATGCTGTGAGAAAAGAAAATTTAGAAGGTATTTCAAAAAATATTAATGATCTTATTGAAAATCAAATAAAACCCGCTGTTGCATCTGATGGTGGAAATATTTTATTTGATTCATATAATGAAAATACAAAAGAGGTCAGTGTTATTTTACAAGGTGCTTGTAGTGGGTGTCCATCTTCAACAATTACTTTAAAAAATGGAATTGAAACCATGCTAAAAAATGAGCTTCCGGGAAAAATTTCATCGGTTGTTGCAATAAATGGGTAATTAATTGTTTACTTGAAACTCTTTTAAATACTTTGGCTCTACGTAAGCAATATCTTCAAAGTCGTTGTCTTGAAACTTTTCGAAGGAAAATTTAACCATATTTTTAGCCGATGGCTTTANTATTTTATCATTCCAGCTAAACTTAGAATTAAAGTCAATTATCTCTTTACATTTAAACTGACCATTTCCAATTATTAAAATATTATAGTCCNTNGTAAATTCTANAAATGATTCCTCATTTATAATTTGAGGTGATTCTTCTTTTAGAATTTTATATTTTGAGTTTATAACGACTGAATAAACCTCATTTCTTCGTGCATCAATAGTAGGTATAATTAACCCATCAAACTCAACGTTATGTGCTAGNTTGAGTAATGAAGATANAGCAATNAGAGGNANGTCNGANCCATAACATAAACCTTTTGCCGTAGANAANCCAATNCTTAATCCAGTATACGATCCNGGCCCTATTCCTACAGCAATTGCATCNAGATTGTCTATGCTGGTATTNTTACGNTCTATTAGATCTTTAATAAATTGATGTAATTTTTCTGAATGAGAAAAATTTGGAGAATCTTTCTCAATAAAATCNANTAACTCACCATTTTTTGAAAGTGCAACNGAACAATTAGTACTTGATGTCTCAATGTTTAATATTAAACTCACAACTAAATCTCTATTGGAACTCCAAAATAAAATTCTAAAACTTTTAATTTAAAAATTAAATCAAACTTACTTCTAATCAGTTCAGATTGTGACGATTCATATCGTTGCTTTACTTGACTATANTCATATGGATTCATNACCCCCAAATTAAACTTNTCTTGAGCATACTCAAATGATAATTTTCTAGANTCTAATGATTTTAAGGAAGCTTCATATGTTTTTAAAGATCCTTTAGCATCATTATATGCTTGATTGATCGNATTTTCTAAATCCAATTTCCTTTGAAAAAGAAGATTTTCACTTCTTTTAACATTAACCTTACTTCTATTTACGTTTGATCTAGNTGAGAAACCATTTAATACTGGAATTGAAAGACTCAAACCATAATTTTGACCTTTATTTNTATCAAATTGATCGGAAAANGATGGAGGAGATATAATTTTGGTCCCTTGCATTGGAGCTAGAACTCTTTGATTAGTATTTTCCACAACACCAATTGGAACAAAACTTATTTCTCCGTTAGGTNCAATTCTATCACTGTAGGCTATTCTAGAACTAAATGAATAAAATGCGGATAATCTGGGCTGAAGAAAACTTTTATTAAGNTCTAATGATTTCTTAGCAATTTCAAGATTTGTTTCTGCAATTTTAATTTCATTTTTATTTTGAACAGCATATGNAAAGATCTCCTTAGGACTCTTATCTAAAATATTTGAAATTTTAAGCTCATACTCTTGATCTACGATATCAAAATTTTCATAATCTTCAATTAATAAAAGTTGAGCTAAAGACAGCTTAGATAAAGTTAAACTGTTTTGAGCATCANTGAGAGACTTTTCTACAGAGGCTAAATTTGCNTCAAACTCAAATAAATCACCTCTAGGTATTACTCCATTATTTACCAATTCATTTGCTCTTACAACTTCATCTTTAGATAATTGTAATTGTAATTTTTGAACTTTTACAATCTCCTTATTAAACAATATTTGTAAAAATGAATTTGCAACGAATAAAGAAATATTTTCCTTCATATCAGCTAATTGATATTGGTTAGCAAGTATGGATAAATTTGCTAAGTGGAGTTGCTTAATATTTTTTAATCCGTTCAATATATCGATATTCATATTCAAGCTCATAGAACTAAATTGAGTTGTAATGTTCTCAAGTAACCCTGTTGTTATATTTTGATTTAATCCAACATTCCATGAATGAGAACTACCAATATTCAAATTGGGTAAAAAATTCCCTANTGCAGTTTTTTTCTGAATTTCTGAGTCCAAATAATCAAGCTCAGCTTGCTTTATTGAGATATTTTCAGTCAAAGCTCTATTGACACACTCCTCTAGAGTCCATAAATCTTGTGAGAAACTACTTGTAGAAAATATAATTGATAATACTAGAATTAATTTTTTCATAAATTTTACTTGTTATTCTTCTTCTCCTCTTTTAATTGGCTCAGTTTTATTCCAAATTTTTATTTTATCTTCTTTAGTTANACCTGAAATTAATTCAGCATACACACCATCAGAAATTCCGGTTTCAATATCTCTTCTTTCAAATTTTTGATCTGAAACTTCAACTTCTACAAATGCTTTTTTTGTTTTATTGTCAAATTGAATTAATGCTTCATCTATAGATAAAACATTTTCTTTTACAGATGTAATAATACTTGCATTAGCACTGTAACCAGCTCTTACTACAAATTCATTATCTATATAAACTTCACCTTCAATTTTAAACTGAATNGCACCAGCAACATCAATTCCTTTTGGTGAGATTAAGTTTAAAGTTGCATCATATTCTTTTCCCTCAATCGCTCCCAAAGTTATTTTAAGTGGTAAACCTTCTTTTAATTTTCCAACCTCACCCTCATCAACCAAACCTTCAAAAATCATTTTATTTAAATCAGCAACCGNAGCAACTGTAGTTCCAGGATTAAATGTATTTGCTTGTATAACCTGGTCTCCCTCTTTTACTGGGATTTGTAAAACAGTTCCTTTTACAGTTGATCTAACTATTGTATTAGTTACAGAAGATCCACCAATTGATCCTAATTTAATTATTTGTAGATCAGAAATGGCATTTTCTAAATTTTGTTCATCTTGATTAAATCGTAATTCAACATTATTAAATTCTTGTTCAGAAATAACTCCTTTTTCAAATAATTTTTGATTTCTGTTGAACTCTTTTCTTGAATTATTTAAAACTATTCTTAAAGTTTTTACTCTACCTTCAGCACTATTTAGTGTTTGTTCGTTTGGAACTACCTTAATTTTTGCTAATAGATCTCCAGCATTAACCTCATCGCCTTCTTCTATATAAATCTCTTCGATAATTCCACTAATTTGAGGAACGATATTAACTTCATCCTCAGGGACTAAGCTCCCAGTAGCAACGATCTTATCCTCAATAGTTTTATTTTCTAATTGTGCAGTTTCATAAGTAATAGCCGATCTGCTATTAGTTTTAGAGTAATAAGCCATAGAAAATAAAAATCCTAAGACGATTACTGAGATTCCTACATATTTTAAATATTTCATTTTTTATTGTTTAATTATTTATTCTTCTCTTAATGCTTCAATAGGCCTAACTTTTACAGCGATTTGTGCTGGAATTAATCCTATCAAGGTTCCAAGTATTATCATCATTGATAATGCTCCAAATATATATTCTAATGGTACTGTTGGATTTGTATATGGGAAATCCGATAGATCCTGAGTAGCCATGTTAATTGCAAATAAAATTAAAGTACCTAGTATAATTCCAATTATACCTGCTAGTATAGTTAGAAATACAGATTCAATAAGTATCTGAGTTCTTACTTGAGATGGTCTTGCTCCTAAAGCTCTTCTAATCCCAATTTCTTTTGTCCTTTCTTTAACAGAAATTAAAAGAATATTTCCAATACCAATTACACCTGCTAATATTGTTGCAATCCCAACAACTAAAGAAAGGAATGTCAACCCATCAGCAAATTTTAATGTTTTTTTAAATATCTCTCCCAAATTGAATCCTCCTAAGGCTTGATCATCTTCTGGGTCAATTTTATGTATGTCTTTTAATACAGATTTTACTTCTTTCTCAACTTCCACAACGTCAGCATCTTGAAATGCAGACATCATGAAGAANCCTACATACTTACCTGTATTAAATAAATCTTTATATGTTGCAAATGGTATATAAATATCACCATCATCACCAAAACCTCCTCCTTGTCTAAACTGATGAACACCAATAACTTTAAAAGAAACGTTATTAATATTAATATATTTTCCAACAGGACTCTCATCTTCCTCAAAAAGTTCTAAAAGAGTTCTTTCTCCAATAACAGCAACTCTTCTTTTTTTATCCATATCAGTTTGATTGATAAACCTTCCGCCATCAAATACTTTAGTAACGGCAATTTTAATGTACTCTGGATAGTCACCATATATAGCGTAGGTACCAGATTTAGCTCCTCTAACAACATTACCTCCTGAACCCCCAAATACACCTGCTACATTTCGTGGNGCAATGTATTCAACGGTTGGTACTCTTTTTTTAATAATATCAACATCATTAGTTGTCAATCTGATTTGTCTTCTTGCTTTATATCCTCCATATGGTAATGATGTTTGTTGAGCCCAAATAAATAAACTATTAGATGAAATTGANGAAAATGCTTTTTCAAATCCATTATCCAATCCTTTTGAAGCACCTGCGAGAGTTATGTATATAAAAATACCCCACAAAACACCAATCATGGTTATAATCGTCCTAGTTCTATTTTTTTGAATAGAACCAAAAATCTCTTGCCAAGTATCTTTTTGAAAAAGTGTTTTCATTTATTTATCATTAAGTGCTTCTATTGGTTTAATTTTAGCTGCTCTTCTAGCAGGTATAAACCCAGCAATTCCACCAAAAATTATTAACATAATTGTTGCAAATAATGCNGTGTTAAAATCTACATAGGGATCTGTAATATAAAAGTCTTCCTCAAGTTTATTTCCTAAGGATGATAAAAATAAAATTCCTGCAAACATACCCATGTAACCGGAGATTGTTGTTATAAAAATAGATTCTTGTAAAACCATCCAAACAATAGATTTAGGTGTAGCTCCTATTGCTTTTCTTATGCCTAGTTCTTTAGTTCTTTCTCTAACAACATAAACCATAATATTAGAGATACCAATGACTCCTGCCAATAATGTCCCAAATCCTACAAATGAAATGATGATTTTTAAAGCTGATGTAAAATCTTGATTTTCTTTTAAATCAGATGATGCACTTCTAATGAAAACTCCCCTTGGATCAGATGGATCTATTTTTTTTCTGTTCTTAATATAACTTTTTAGTTGTTTCTCAAATTCCACTGCTCCATCAAATCCAATTTCTGGTCTATATGTTAANATTAGAGAGCCAACTTTATCAGATCCTCTTTGAATAGATTGTATTGTGGTATATGGAGCATAAATGATTCTTTCCTCTCTATCACCTCCATCATCCTGAAAAACTCCAATGACTTTCCATGTTCTTCCACCTCCATTTATATATTTTCCAATTGCATCTTCATCACCAAACAAATCTTGTTTGACAAGCCTTCCAATTACAATATATCTTTCCTTGTTAATTATATCAGCCTNATTAAAATATCTTCCATTCATCATAATGGTCATTTCACTGTTCTGAAATGATGGTGAAACTCCAATNACAGANTAATTATTTGAGTTTAATTTATATGAAATATTNCTTCCAGTTAATCCAATTCTNGGCGAAATNCCNTCAATAAAAAAACTAAATTTTTCAGAAATCTCAGCNAAATCATCATTATCAAACTCNATNCTTCTATTAGATTCAAANCCNGCATAAGGTTTTGATGTTCTTCCAGGGTTNATACTAATCGTGTTTAATTGATCATTTTTAAAAAACTTTTGAAATGTATTTTCTAGCCCATTNCCAAGTCCATANAAGACTACAAANATGATTATACCAAGNGCTACAGTAAATCCAGCTAANGCTGTTCTTANCTTATTTTTNCTNATAGTNTCAAATATTTCTNTCCAACGATCTNTATTGAACATTATAATGCTTTCTTTTGTTTAATTTTTTTATCCTCAACTATGACACCATCTTTNAACCTAACAATTCTNCTACACATTTNAGCAATATCTTCTTCATGNGTCACAACCAAAATNGTTTTNCCAGNTTTNTTNATTTTTTGAATNAANTCCATTACTTCTTTAGATGTATTTGAATCAAGAGCTCCGGTTGGCTCATCAGCTAATAAAACTTTAGGCTCTCCTACCATTGCTCGAGCAATAGCTACTCTCTGTTTCTGTCCTCCAGAAAGTTCTGCAGGTAAATGATTAGCCCAATCTTTCAAACCAACATTATCTAGGTATTTTAAAGCTTTTTCCTCTCTTTCTTTTCTAGAAACCCCTTGATAATATAACGGTAGAACTACATTTTCTAATGCGTTTTTGTAATTAATTAAATTAAAAGATTGAAATACAAATCCTAGAAATTTATTTCTATACTTTGCTGCCTTGGTTTCATCCATCTTTTTTATTAGGACATCGCCTAAAGTATAACTTCCATCATCATAGTTATCAAGCATTCCTAAAATATTTAAAAGAGTAGATTTTCCAGAACCAGATGAGCCCATAATAGCAACNAGTTCACCTTCCTCAACAGTGAAATCAAGACCTTTAAGAACGTGTAAAGATCTATTACCCATAGGGTAAGATTTATGTAAATTTTTTATTATTATCATTAATATATTATTCTGATCTTTTTATTAGNATTCCAGTACAAAGAGAAAATATTAAACTAAAAAATAATGTCACCATTATTATAGCTGGATATGCAATCCACATAAAAGGCAAAGAATTATTAATAAATTGCTGTTGAGTCATTTGACTCGCAATCTCAGGATTACTTTCAATTGTCGTAGCATATCCTATTTCAAGTNCTTTGATATTAAAATCTGGTTCAACTATGTTTGTTAGTAAAAAATAATAANCAAGACTAATAATTGCAGTAACTAGTCCAATACCCACTCCTATTCTTAAACACTCTTTNAANGACACAAGGCCATTATTTTTCTTTCTAAAAGCAAGTTGACCTAAAACTATACCTCCAATTAGTATCACTGCTCCAACAACTTGAGAAACTGCATCATTTTCATAATGAGTTCCTAAAANAAATTGCATCACTCCATAAATAACGTTAACAAGCCCTGTAAGAAGACCATATTGATAAATAAATTTTGATGTTTTCATATTTTAATTTTTTAGTTGATTTTTAGTTTATAATTATAATTTAGAGAGTATTTATTGTTTATAAGATTTTGAATTGATGAATTCACTTCAGCATAACTAGAGGTTAACTCAGTCAGATAATTTTTACCATTTTTAGTTAAATGATAATACTTTCGTGGTGGACCCTGCTTTGACTCAATCCATTCANTATCAACAAATCCTTTATTTTTTAACCTACTCAGTAATGGATACACTGTTCCCTCAACAACTATAATCTGAGATTCATTTAATTTTACAATAATCTCAGAAGTATATAGCTTTTCTTTAGAAAGAACTTGGAGAATACAAAACTCTAAAAGCCCTTTTCTAAGTTGAATTTTAAAGTTTTCGTTACTCACTCAGTTCTTCTTTTCTCTCTATTTTTACTGTAATTACATCGTCTTTTTCATCAGCAGAAATCACCCATTCACCCTCCAATCCTTCAACATTTTCACCATCAATATATAAATCAATTTTTTGATCTACTGTGACATTTGGTTTTACATCAATACAAGAAGTCAATGTAAAAAGCATACATNATAATATTAGTTTTTTCATTTTATAATTTTTTGATTGTACTATTTCAGTCTCAAGATTCTTTTAAATGTTTATATTTCAAATCTATAGAAATTTCTAATTTTTAGTAGAAACTTTTTCATGATAATTCATTTAGATTATCATAAAACTTTGCATAACTAGTTTGTACATAGGGTGCCAAGAAAATAAAACCAATAAATAAGGTTAAAACTGAAAGAATTGCCCATCCAATAAAACTTAATTGAAGAAGAAATAATTTCAAACGTTTACGTCTCATTAAATTCCAACTTTCTTTTAATGCATCATATCCAGAAATGTTTTCATAATTAGCTATAACAAACCATGTTTGTGAAATTGATAGTGATACGTAAATAATTGGAATTAAAATAAATGGAATCGCCCCTAGTATTAAAAAAGCCCAATTAATTTCAGGGCTTAATGCATCTGTTAAAGCAGGATCATATAAGGGTANTTCAGATTGAAGACTAANTGGATTAAATTTTTCAGACCATTCGCTTATCTTGTCAATAAAGTGCATAAAAGTTTCTCTTCCCAAAACTAAAAATGCCCAAAGAACAAGTCCAATTCCCATAGTTACTAACATTATTAAAAGAACAAGAAGGTATGAGACAAGGCTAGCTAAAAATTGGTTTTTACTTTTAAATGCAACAAATAAATCTTCAATATCAACTGATTCATCTCTGGAAATCTTTAAAAAGAAATAGTAATAACCAACTAGAAAAGGTCCTGTTAAAACNAATTGNCCNANTCCNCCAACAACTGGAATTAATCCAATAGCTCCAGTNANAATCATATATATGAGAAAAGCTCCAATTGAAATTCCCCATTTATCATTATTTAATGAAGCTAAAGCTTCAGATNTTAATAAANTATTATTTTTCATTTTTTAATACANGGTACTTTGTTATACATAGTAGNAAAGNTAAAAAAAAATTTAAGNNTTTCTAAAAAATTTATAATAAATTNAAAATCCNATTAANGCNACAAGTATATANGGGATNGCCATNAGGTATACAATACCATCNTTCAAGCTTTCNGCAACNTGTTGATCAGCNCCNGANTCAAGTACTGCTTTACACATGGAACATTGAAAATAGCTNATCATTAGTAATATGGTGAAATCATTAANTAAACAATAACCCCAGTNACNGCTACATACAACCANACNGGAAAGGTTATTTTNGAAATCTTCTTATGAGAAATAAATTCTGANGNAATTGCTCTNGTATAGCTTGTTAAAACCAAAGGNATAACNANAATTGANAGCAATATGTGTGAAATNAAAATAAAATAATACACGTATTTAATAACTCCNTCNCCTCCNNATGGAGTAGGATCAGTTGTCATGTGATAAGCAATATACATTACAAGAAAAATCANTGATAAGCCAATACATACTTTCATCAATGCNTCATGGATCTTTCTTTGANCATTTTTTATAAAATACAAAGCNGCTATCAANAGNANTGAAGTTAGNGCATTTATACCAGCATAAATTGGAGGCANGAATGTTAATGGNTNGGCATCTGGAATTCTAACAGTAAACAATATTGCCACAACAACAGGGACTAGAACTGATACAGCTATTACTAAGGGTCTATATTTTTTTGATTCAGCCATTTTTTAATAATTTTCTAATATCCTCCTTAATCATATCAATTCCTTGTTTATCAACAGAAGGATTTTCTATTCCAAGATAATAAACTATGGGGTTACCATTTGAATCTCTTCGAGAACGAATGTATCCATTTTTATCAATAAGAGCAAAAAACCCTTGATGCTCAAAGCCACCAGCAACTGCAGGATTAACTCCAGCAAAAATATTAAAGCCAGAATTTGATAGCTCATACACATCATCTATTTTACCTGTTAAAAAATGCCAATTTTGAGATTTAATATTAAGTCTCTCAGCATATTCTTTTAAAACAACTGGTGTATCATTGACAGGATCTATAGTAAATGAAGCTATTCCAAAATCATTACGATCCCCAAACTCTTCATCTAAAATTTTCATATTCTGATTCATCTCAATACAAATTAATGGACATGATGTAAAGAAAAATTCAGCGACATAAACTTTTCCTGAGAAATCTTCGTTTGTAACATAGCGATTATCCTGATTTTGAAATACAAATTCGGGAACTTTTCTTGATTCACCATTCAAATTAATAAAAGACAACTTGGAGGATTGACTTATCTCTTTTGTTCTGCTTGAGTCAGAAACTCTGTTATCATTTAATCGATTATTTATTATTGGAATAAACCAAAAAGAAAAAATTATAATTATTATGAATAGGCCTATGTATGACTTTCTTTTAAACATGATTACTTAAAAACATTATTCTTTTTCAACGCCATTCTATATTCAGCTAAGATAATTTTAACATCGTCTAACATATTGTTATTGATATCTGCGACTGACCTTGAATCATACCCAAACTTTATGCCACCATCATCATCTCTACCTCTCAAAGCTTTTGACTTGTCAATAATAAAAGCATATGGTAATCCTAAGTCACTACCTAATTCAATATTAGTAGCTAAGTTGTTATACAGGCTAATGATTTTTGAATCTGGCAGATGGATAAAATACCAGTTTTTCATATCAGTATTAGTCCCTGATGATAATTTCTCTTTTAAGTTTTTTGATTTTAATTCATTTCCTTTAGGGACAATAGACACAAACTGAAAATCCTTAAATTGATAGAATCTTTTATAAATTTTCTGATTTAAATTTAATGCATCTCCTTCTCTATCTTCAATATTATTTCCAAGGAACGTTACAATTGATATGTTATTTTCAAATGCATGATTAGATAAACTTTCCAAATCCTGAATTGAATCTGTAATTATTGGAAGCTTAGCAAAATTATTAATTCCAGATGCAAAAAACAGGTATGCAACTAAAGGCAAGATAAAAAGTACGGCAAGAACAAAATATTTTTTCAAATGTGAAAATTAGAAATCCCAACTCACAAAACCTTCGTACATCACATCATAAATATAATTACCCTCAACTAATAAAATAAAAGCAAGGTAAGCTATAAGAAAAATAAGAGTTATTACAACAGACGCTTGAAGAGCAAATGACTCATCACGCATATGCATAAAATCCCAAGTAATGTAGTAAGCTTTTACAATTGTCAAAATCAAAAATATCCAATTGATCAGTTTTAAATTCAAAAAAGAATTCATTAAAATCTCTGGCTTGACAATTCCTAAAACAACTTCAATAGCAGTGACTATCGAAAGAAAGATTAAAACGCCCCATATCTTTTGAACATTGGACTTAAATTTTATTAATCCTCTAAATATTTCTAGTTTGTGTTCGTGTTGTTCCATAATCTATACCAAATAAAAGAAAGTAAATACAAAAACCCATACTAGATCAACAAAGTGCCAGTACAGTCCAACCTTTTCAACCATTTCATAATGGCCTCTCTTTTCATATGTTCCTAAAAGTACATTGATGAAAATGATGAGATTAATTATCACACCCGAAAAAACGTGGAAACCATGAAACCCAGTTATGAAGAAAAAGAAATCAGCAAAGAGCCTGTTTCCATATTCATTTCTAATCAAATTAGCTCCTTCAACAACATATACTCCTTGTGAAACTTTTTCAATAGATTCTTCTCTCGAAAGAATAATTTTTTTTCCTTTTTCATCAATTTTTTCAGACCTAACAACCAGAGCAGGATTCGCTAAAAAACTGTTTGAAACTTCCTGTAGCGTAAATGTAGGAAGAGAAGCTTCATCTCTGTACCACAATCCATTACTTCCTTGATGTTGTTCTCTATCCCTAGGAACACTAACAACAAAATCTTTTAAAGCAATTCTTTTATTGTCATTGCTGGTATCAACAAATTGAATAATTTGACCTCCTTTAGTTTCGATTGCTCCATATTCACCTCTAATGAAGTTAGCCCATTCCCATGCTTGAGAACCAACAAATACTGCACCACCAACTATAGTAAGTAACATATAAAATGCTACTTTATTTTTGTTGTTATTGTGACCGGCATCAACAGCCAATACCATTGTTACAGATGAAAAAATTAGAATAAAAGTCATCAAAGCAACATAGTACATTGGTGCATCAACACCATGTAGGAATGGGAAGTGTGTAAATACTTCGTCAGCTATCGGCCATGAATCAATATTCTTAAATCTAGAAAAGCCGTAAGCAACAAGAAACCCGGAAAATGTGAGTGCATCTGAAACGATGAAAAACCACATCATCAATTTACCGTAGCTTGCTTTTAGGGGCTTGACTCCTCCATCCCAGTCATTTTGAATTTCAGCAGAGGAAATTGTCGAACTCATTAAATCTAAAAATTTTAAACAAAGTTAATGAATTTTTATCCAATGAAATACAAAAAAATAAACAAATAAACCCAAAGTAAATCAAGGAAATGCCAAAATATTACACCGAGTGAAAAACCCAATATTGAATCTGAGTACTTATCAAAGTATGTCTTATAAAACAACACAGAAACAACAACTAATCCAGCTATTAGGTGTAAAAGATGAACAAAAGCTAAAACGTATATAAATGAGGTAGTTACGTTACTTTGTGCTCCTGCAAAATAATACCCCAAATCAATAAGATTGTTAAATCCATTAAACTGCAGAACAAGAAATATTATTCCCAAAATAAAAGTTGTGGATAAAAAAATAAGTGACCTGTTTTTTGACTTTTCTTTGTTTAGAAAATATTTTGATAGTTGAATTGTTATACTACTTAGAACAATAACAAAGGTGCTGTAAACGAATGATTTCGGAAGGACAAAGTCAACCAACCAGTCTGGACGACCCTTACTCACAACGTAAGCACTTGTTAATCCGCCGAAAGTCATTGTGATACTTAACAATGCAAACAATAACATCATTTTTTTTGCTTTCTCTTTCTTAAGTCTTAAATCATTATAACTCATAAAAACTTGTCAATTAAATATATTATTTGAATTAAGGTTAAATATAAAATGCTAGAATAAAATAATTTACTAGCAGATGAAATATCCATTTTATTATACAAATTTATGGCCAAAAGTAACATTATGATTCCAAACATTAGAATTGCAATTGTTGAGCCAAAACTTAAAGTCAAATTTCCAGTTAGACCAGTATAAGGAAATACTGATATTATCATCGTCCATATTATATATAAAATAATTTGAAGTGCAGTACTTTTATCTCTATTTCCAGTAGGCAGCATTATAAATCCAGCTTTTTTATAGTCATCATCTAACATCCAGCCTAAGGCCCAAAAATGAGGAAATTGCCAAAAGAATTGAATCATAAATAAAGTCCCAGGTTCAATACCAAAACTTCCAGTTGCAGCCACCCATCCAAGCATAAATGGAATTGCCCCAGGAATGGCACCAACAAAAACTGAAAGAGGAGTTATTGGTTTTAAAGGAGTATAAACACATGTATATAAAAAAACTGAAATCGCAGCAAAAAATGCAGTTTTGTAGTTAATGAAGTACAAACAAAATATACCAATAAGAGTTAAAAAAACAGAGATCCAAAATGCATTTTGAGTCGTAATTTCTTTAGCGGGTAGAGGTCTGTTTTTTGTTCTGTCCATTAATGCATCTTTATCTTTTTCAATTATCTGATTAAAGGAATTTGATGCACCAACAATGCAATATCCACCTACAACTAATAAAATTAAATCACTAAAATCAACTACATCAACGGCTAGAAAATATCCAGCTACAGACGAAAAAACAACACTAAGGGCTAACCTAGCCTTGGTTAAAGAAGTAAATATCTTAGTATTAATCAATTTGTACTAATAGGAGTGCAAACTTAGTTACAATTCAATAAGTAAAAAAATTAGAATAAAATTTTATTGAAGCTTGAAAGTAATAGGAATACTAAATGGAACTCTCACGGGACGACCTCTTTGTTTTCCAGGTGTCATTCTTGGAAGTCTACTTATAATTCTATTAGCTTCTTTTTCCAAATTTTTGTCTGGTCCTCTAGTTCTAATACCAAAAATAGAACCATCTTTACCGATAGTAAATTGAACAAAAACTCTTCCTTGAATACCCATCTCTTGAGCAATTTCTGGGTATCTAAAATTCTTTGCTATGTGCTTCTGAATTTGTGTTTGAAAGCAACTTCTTCTTTCAGACTTTGGAACTCTTTCGCATCCAGGGAATAATGGAACATCCTCAATAATTGCAAAAGGAACATCCATGTCAATTTCTTCTTCAACAACCTCAACTTCTTCAACAATCTCCTCTTGATCAGTTTCAGTTGATTCAATGATTGTTTCTTCAATCTCTTCTTCATCTTCAACAACCTCAATTATTTCAGGTGCTGGTGGAGGTGGAGGTGGAGGTGGTGTTTTAATTTGTTCAGTGATTGGGATTTCTTCATCATCGTCATCATCAACATCTAGTGCAATATACCCATACCCGTCATCATCATAGTTTTTATACTCAATCGCTTGCCATGAAACTAATAAGACCAAGAATAGCCCAATAGAAAAATAAAATGAACTCTTGTTATTTAAATCAGCCTCTGGATTTTTTTTTTGTCTCATTGGTCAGCTAATGTAATTTTTTTTTATTTAAATGCAAAATAAAAAATCCAATTAAAGCTCCAGCTGTATTTGCTATAAAATCACACCATTCAAAGACTCGTCCAAATGGAAGTATATCTTGAAAGATTTCTAACAATTAACCAAAAATAATGGTTACTAATAACTGGGCTTTTAAATTATTTTTTTTGTTTTCAAGTTTTAATCACCAAAAGATTAAAAAAAAGTAAAGCAAACAATGAATAGCTTTATCCCATTCTAATAGCTTTAGAGATCTAAGTTGTATTGGACAGGGATCAATGAAAAAGATTTCAAAAACAATGTATAGATGTATGCTATATATTTTCTTATATACTTAACCAGTAATTTCAGAATAAGATTTGGAGTCTAAAAGTTCACTTAGTTGACCACTGTCTTCAACTTTCATTTTGATAATCCAGCCTTTATCATAAGGTGATTCATTTATTAATTCAGGATTATCATTGAGAGATTCATTAAATTCTAAGATTTCGCCAGAAACAGGAATAAAAAGATCCGAAACGGTTTTTACAGCTTCTACAGTTCCAAAAATATCATCCTTATTTAAATTTTCATCAAGCTTATCTACCTCAACATATACAATATCCCCCAGTTCACTTTGAGCAAAGTCTGTAATTCCAACAGTAGCAATATCTCCATCAAAACTAATCCACTCATGATCTTTAGTATACTTTAAATTTTCTCTTATTCCCATTTTTCTAATTTATAATATCCTTTATGAAAATACAATAATTAATTACCAAAATTATATCTCAATGTAAATCCAGATCTAATGTTTGTTTGCGGAAATGCAGAGGAAACCTCATACTTAGAAAACATATGGTCATAAAAGAAAATAGTTGAAAAACTTTTTGATAAAGCATAGTCTGCTGAAAGTTTTACAGAAAATAGGGATTGACCTGCAGAGACTTTATTGTCATCAATATTCAAATTCCTAATTACTGTCATATTTTTTCTCAAACTCATATCAAATTTTATATTTAAATCACCATTAAAATAATTTGAATTTGGAGCTAATTTAGAATTAAACTTTAAATTTCTTGCTCTGTATCCTATACCTAAAACATATTCATTTCCCCATGATTCAGTAATAAAATTATTAGCAAGGCTTAATGATATTGCCCTGTCTTTTATGTAATCGAAATTAAATCTTAGTGAATTACTGAACTCTACATCAAACATAATTAAAGGATTAAACTGTTCAACTAAATTTATGTTAGAGTAAGATATTTCACTCATATAGTTTCCTGATTTATCAAACAAGTTTGGGTCAAAATTTAAATTAGATCTGAAATTGTTAATTGTAAAATTAGATCTGTATGAGTGTCCTAATGATATTCTCTTAATGTTTTTATTCAATAAATCTTTTGGTACATCAACTTTTAATGCCCAATTTAATTTTGGTTTATCAGAAACAGGATTTAGAGCTGTTTTGTAAGGATCTAATCCTAAGAAAGCCGACATAAAAGCAGGAATTAAAACTTGCTGACTATTTTTAGAGTATCCAATAGGAAATCCCTCATCATCAAAATCAATTATACTTAAGTTTTTAGTTGAAATTAGTCTTTCAGCAATAATTAATCTGTTATTTTTCATTGTATCAAAAACAAACGAATAGTTTTTATTCTTTTGCTTGAAGCTTGTCTTAAGCATATTAGTTGAAATAGAAAAATTTCCGTAATAATTTGGGTTTAATGAATTGTAAATATTACTATTTACACTAAAATTTTCAGAGAAATTATTTGAGTATGATCTATTTGCAATCAAATCCAATTTAATTATTTCAAAAAACTCCAGCTCTCCAAAAAGGTCAAACTTAGAATTATAGACTTGTTTAAATGATTGATTGAAGCTTGGAAAATCTGTCAGCCATCCATTTTTTGCAGCCTCATACCTAACATCAGATTGGCTTCCAAAAACAAACCCTAATGAAGGTTTTGAAGTTCCTAAGAAACCAATACTTGGGAGGAATCCTGGAAGAACTTTACCTGCATTTTCCGAATAATTAAACCTAAATCTTCTAGTGGATTTAATTAAAGATTTTAATATATTATCTTTAGAATTAAGCCATGGTATTGATCTATAAATTTTATTAAAGTTGAGACTGAACAGTAGATTTTGTGTATTGGCATTTTGAATAGTATTTACAAGTCCTAAAATTTTACCATTTTCGGAGGTAATACTTGAAAAAACATCAGATCCTCTTTCCCAATTAAAATTTCCTGTGTAAGTATACGAACCCTCTATAAAGTTAATTAACGGAAAATAATCAAATGGCAAAATATAATTTAAACTCAGACTTTGACCAAAATTATTGGGATAACCTGTGTTGAAAAAATTATCAAATATGCCCAAACTTGAATTTTGAAAGTCAGTATCCTCAGAAATAATATTAGAATTAGTTGCACTGTATTTTAATAAAATTGATTTAGTTATGTTTTGAGAGATAGCCATTCTCCAGTCAAACAAAAAATTAGTTTGTTTGAGCACCGGAAGAGGTATTTGATTTTCGGAAATGACCCCACCATAATTAATTTCTCTAAATTTTTGAGTATATAATCTTCGGTTGATGTTAGTAGAGAAAGAGATATTTGATGGTATTAAATTAAAATTAAATTCCTTTAACCAAGCTAAGTTTTTAGAATCTGAATTAATCAGTCCTTTTAGTGGATAAAATGTTGCATCTCTGAAATTATAGGAATAGCTTGCTGAGGTTTGTGAAGATTTTCTTTCAGAAAATTCAAGCTCATAATCTCTATAATTATTTTCACTGTATGAATGAGAAAAATTCAAATTTTCAATATCATAGAATTTAATTTCTTTATCGCTTTGTGCATTCTTAGACAAACCTATCAAACTAAAGCTTTTAGATGTTGAAATTAGAGATGATTGATTTATAATTGAATCTTTGTTGTCAGAAATGTCAATTAAATTATTTAAATCTAAATCATTATGAAAACTATCATATTTTGGTTTCGAAACTTCTTCAGAAAATGTATAGCTCAAAGGGATGTTAATACCCCATTTTTGAGGCAATAATTGACCTGCATTTACACTAGTTACAAAATTATATTGGCTGTAGTTTTCATTTGATCTATCGTTTGGAGATCTATCAATTGATCCATAGCCATCAGATGAAAACTTATTATTAAAAGAGATATTTGCAAAATCAGCAATATTTGCATCAATACTAGCAACAGAGGACCATCCCCCGGATGATTTTATATTTGATAAGCGCAATTCATTAAACCATACTTCAGCTGATATATCTCTACCAATCTGTGTTGATGGATTTTTTAATCCAAGAACAATTGTACTAACTCTACCTAAAGAGGGATTACCTTTAATTGAAAATTTATATTTTTTTTCTCCGGGAAGTTGACTGTAAGGTAAAAATTCTTCAATTTCATTTAAATCAAAATCAAAATAAACAGCTTCATTATTAAGAGTTTTATTTAAAATCAATTTTAATTTCATATCAATTAATTTTTGTAAATCAAGATCGATAGAATTAAATTCGGGAATCCAAATATCCTCAGATGTTAATAATGAACTGCTTGAGCTTAGTTCAGTTGCCTTTAAGGGTATTTCAATTTGATAATAATTCTCATTAACATCACTGCCTAATCTTAAAAATGCGACTACACTTTCATCAAGATTTTGATTAGTATTTCCACTTGGTAAACTGGGCTTATTTGGTAAAGATTCAGCATGCATAAACATTTTAATTTTTTTATAATGCCTAAGATCTAAGTTTGTGTTTTTGTATACAGCACGTGAATCTTCAGACTTTAAATCCTTAACTTTTAAACTCAAAGATTGTTCGTTTTGCCTAATTATTGAATTGTTATTATACATCTCTTCTCTTTCAACGTTAGGCGGTAAAATATAATTTACTGGCTGCCTTGTTTCATTTTCAAAAATGTTAACTGCTCCTATTTCAAAACTTGTATCTGAATTTATAGAGCTCGATTCATTCAAGGGTAAATTATATCTTTTCCAATCTGTTTTTACTAAATCTAATGTTGCAAACCTTAATGTTGTGCTTTTCTCAAAATTTTCAAGCACCATTCTCATAAAACTTATAGATTTTAAGTCGTTAATCCCATTAATAGCTTTAAAATATTGACTCAAATTTCTTGCTTCATAATACTCCTTAAATATTGGTATCTTGAATAATAACCATTTTGATTTTGATGAATTTCCATTTGGTAGTTTTATATCTGAAATTCTAGAGTCGATAATAAATGGATTATTTTCCGAACTCATATTTTTTGTCAAAGGTATTCTGTATTCAAAGTAACTGTTAATACGATTCATTGTATTATCATTATTAACATCTTCATTGTCAGGAAAATTTGTTGAGCCTCTATTATTGGAATCACTTTCTAATGGAGAATTCCCATCACTACCGTTATAATTTTTATAACGATCTAAAATTCCACCATCTGCATCTAAATAATTAATATAGTTATCGTTTGCAGGATCAGAGCTATTACCATTAGTATAATAATTGATTTCCTCAATATCTGAAAGCCCGTCATATCCAACATCTTGCATTTTTCTTTCACTTAATATAGAGCTAAAAGCATAAGTAAGCGATTGACTTGATGGTGTTATTCCCCAATTTGAGACTTGAGAATTATTATTTGACTCTGTAGGTAAACCATTTTCAAATTGTTTTTTTCCATCAGGTAAAATATCCTCTGAAATATTTCCAAGATGAAATACTAAATCTCCAATTTGTGTTGGCTGATTATTATCATTAGAAAAATTATCTAAAATCCAAAACTGTATATATTCTACATTAGTTTTTTTTAAATTAGTGGTATTCATTCTCCTTGTAATACCAGCCCAATTATTTTTAACGCTAGATAAAAATTCTGAACTTAAATTATTATTATAAGGCCCCTTCTCACTTGGATAAAAAGTCATATCAAATGTATTTTGAGTTCGGGATTCACCTTGATATAGGTCGATTTCAGGAAAAATTTCATCAACAAAAATTCTTCGAACTGAATTCAGTGAAATTTCATCTAGATTAATATTCTGTGGACGCCTTGAGGAGTAAAATATTGGATCAATTGTATACCAAGATAATTTTGCCCTGTAATATCCTGATCTTAAATCATTATTAACAAAATTATAACCTCTTGAATTGACAGGAATACTCGATAATTTCCAAGATTGAATATCTCTAAGATCAATTCTATTTTGACTTCCTTCAAAATCATCTATATAAACACTAGCAATATCATCATAGCCTGATTTTCTAGGACTTCTTGAATTTAAAAATGCAAATTCAGTTTTGATTGACAAATTAGATTCAACATCTGTATCTATATTCGGAAGTTTATTAGCTATTCTAGTTAAGAATGGAACCTTGCTGTAATAAGTTGCATTTAATCCAAATGCTGTGTTATTAACTGGCTCAAATCCATAACTGGATTTTCTTGTGACAGATCTTTCACTTAGGTTTAGAAGAGTTGCTCCAAATTTAAATTTATCATTTATTATTTGTTGTAAATTAAAACCAGAAAATCTTCTCTTTTGTTGATTATAAAAAGAATTACTTTCCGTAAAAATTTCGATTGGAATATTTGAGTTTTTTAAAGCTTGATTAATAATATCTACATTACCGGTCTGGTAATTCACAACATAATCGACACCTTCCTGTAATAATCTTCCACCAGCGTTTACAGTCACAGATCCCTTTGGAATATTAAATTCACCTGTATTTATACCATCACCCGAGGATGTAGATTTATATTTCCCAACTATTTTAAACTTATTTTTTTGAAAATATTTTTCCGCACTCGTCTTTCCGTAATTATAAAGTTCCTGAAAAACATATTCATTCTGATTTTTATTAAAAGTTGACTCTTCTTCGTAATCTTCATCTGAATTTGATCTAAGTTTTTCAAATAAAAATTCTCCGAATGGCTCAATAACAGGAAAAATTAATAAACCTTGATTTTTAATAATTGTTATTCCTTCAATAGCATCAAAAAATCCGTCTCCATTTTCTTGTAAATTACCATTTGAATTTAATCTATCTAATTCAAAAAGATTTAATAATCTTTTCTTATCTAATTCGTTTGGCCAGGTCTTATTATCAACAGGTTTAATATAATTTAATGGTGAAGGATCATTATAGTATATGTTTAACCTAAAATCTTCTATTGACAATTGGTAAGCCCCGAGATTATAAATATTTTTCATCATTAACTTCCAAACTGGTATTTTTACGTTATTAATATTACTTTTTAACAACTTAACAATCAGGCTTTTTCGTGAAACAATGTTTTGTGATTGATCAACTGATACAATGCCATCATCTGTAAATTCACCAACTTGGAAGATTTCACCATTGTAGGTGTATTGAAATGAAACAGCTAAAACTTCATCATTATTTAGAGATTGGTTTAAAGATATATAACCAAGCTGTTCATCAAAAGTATATTCATTTTCGTTCAATAACCTTGCGTTTTCTAAAATCGAGTAATCTGAACCTTCTTTAAAAAAATTGGATCCAACAGAAAAACCATTACTTACATTAGAAACATCTCTAATATTTTCATTTAAAAAATTTTGTCCTATTTTGTCTGGATCAAAATTGTTAAGATCGTTTGATGGATTTAATTCTACATTACTGTCTAGAAAAAAATTGCTAACCAATTTATCTGCTACTGTAAATCTTGGATCAATTTCAGCGAGATCTTGAAAAGCGACTACATTTCTAACATTTTGAGTGTCATTAGATCGATTAGTAATCCAAACCTCTATTCTAGTTATCCTTACTTTTGAGTCTACATAAGGGTAGGATTTTAATGATTTATCAAAGTTTTTTCTAAAATAATGAGCTAAGAAATAATGTTTATTACTTTCATAATCTAAGGGACTTAAATTAAATTCTGATTGACCACCCCCAGATTGTGAACTTATAGTTTTTGACTGAGATCTTTGCTCTGAAAATACTGCGTCAATAGTTGTATTTCCAAATTTTAATTGAGTTTTTAATCCAAAGAGATTTTGTGCACCACTGATTAGTGAACTACTTATCGGCATACTTACGTTTCCAATTTCTATTTTTTGAATTATATCGTCTTCGTTTGGTGTGTAATCAAGCTTAATCAAGTTTTGAAAATCGAAAGTAGATTGAGAATCATAGTTAGATTTAATGTTTAATTTTTCTCCAATTTTTCCGTTAAGGCTTAAAGAAATAGCTTGATTAAAGTCTAAAGCAGTATTACTTTGATTGCGAACAGGAATAGTTGGGTTTTTGCGTTTGCTGTATCTGGCTCCAATATCTAATCCTATTGATCCTTGAATTTCTAAATCAATTTCATTACTTCCAAAAACACTTTCAAAAAAACTTGAATTAACGTAAAGGTCTGGAAGTAAATTACGTTTACTTTCTTCATTATCCTCGTCTTGAATTAAGGAAAGTTGTTCGTTAAAGTAACTATCAATCAAATTTTTTCTAAAAAAATCTCTGTATTCTTCAGGTGTAAGTTTTAATGGTAAATCTAAATTTTCTAATTGTGTTTCTAAAAAATACAAGTCTAATTCAGAATCATATTTATAATTAGAAATTAAATTTTTTGGTGTTTGAAGCTTGAATTTTCCAACATACACTGTATTGTTTATTGTATCAAGACTTATTCTATTCTGAGCATTTGCACTTGAAAAAATAAATAATACAAAAATAAATACTATGGTTAATTGAAATTTAAAGCCTCGCATAGATTTAAATCAAGCTATAAGTTATTTAATGATCTTTTGATTAGAGCTTCAGTGGATATCTCTGGCTCATCAGATTTAATTTTTGAAACTAATTTAGTTGTATACTTCCTTGAATATCCTAGCACTTCTAATGCAGAGATTGCTTCTTCAATTTCTTGAGGAATGAGTTCAAAATCATTTTCATTATTTTCGATTCCAAGAATTTTATCTTTTAATTCCAAAATAATTCTTTGCGCAGTTTTTGATCCAATCCCTTTAATTGATTGAACAATTGAGACTTTTTCATTAGCTATTGCTGAAACAATTTCTGAAGGGCTCAATGATGAGAGCATGACTCTGGCTGTACTTGCACCAACACCAGAAACAGAAATTAATAATTGAAAAAGTTCTCTTTCTGCTTTTGTGATGAAGCCAAATAAAGAGTGAGAGTCTTCTTTTATTATTAAATAAGTAAATAGTTTTATATTCTCTTCATTAGATAATTTTGAATATGTATGAAGAGAAATATTTACACTATATCCAATTCCATTACAATCAATAACAAGTTCTGTAGGAGATTTTTCAATCAACCTTCCTTTAATTTGAGTAATCATATTTACAATTTACAATTTTCTATTCTGTGCATCAACAACTGCTATCGCAGACATATTGACAATTTCTTCCACACTAGCCTTTAATTGCAAAATGTGTGCAGGTTTATCAACTCCCATTAAAATGGGACCAATCGATTGAGCTCCATCTAATTCCTTCATAACCTTATATGTAATATTGGCAGAATCCAAATTTGGAAAAACCAAGATGTTTACGTTTTGCCCTGAAAGTTTAGAAAATTCAAATTTATTTTTAAGCATTATTTTATTCAAAGCAAAATCAGATTGTAATGGTCCATCAACAACAAGGTCTGGGAAACACCTATTAAGAAGTTTAACAGCACTTGTAACTTTTTCCACAGAATCATGAACAGCAGATCCGAAATTTGAGAATGAAAGCATAGCAATTACGGGAGAAAATCCAAAAACTTCAGCTGTATAAGCTGTCATTTTAGCAATATGAGCAAGCTCATTAAATTTAGGATCTATATTAATTGATGTGTCAGATAAAAATATAGGACCTTTACTAGTAATCATAAGATTTGTTGCTGCAACTTTTCTAACACCTTCTTCCTTTCCAATTATTTTTAAAACAGGTTTTATTACTTCAGGGTAACTTCTTGAATATCCTGAAATAAAGGCATCGGCTAGCCCTTGTTTAACCATCATGCATCCAAAATAATTTCTATAGTTCATTAATTGTCTTGATTTTTTGAATGACAATCCTTTACTCTCTCTAAGTTCAGCAAATGTTTTAGCAAAATCATCTTTTCTTTTATTATGTTTAGATTCACTCAAATCAATAATTTCAACATCATTTTCATATTCAATTTCACTTCTCATTTTTTCAATCCTATCTCTGTTTCCCAACAATATTGGTATTCCAACCCCTTCCTCGTGAACAATTTGAGCTGCTTTAATCACATCTAACTTGTCAGCTTCTGGATAAACAATTTTCTTAGGATGGTTTTTAGCTTTAGATATCAATAATCTTGTTATTTTATTGTTATTCCCTAACCTAGATGAAAGTTCGTTTTCATATTTGATCCAATCATCAATCTTTTCTCTTGAAACACCAGAACTAACTGCTGCTTTTGCAACAGCAAGAGGTATAGTTGAAATTAATCTTTGGTCAAAGGGCTTTGGAATAATGTAATCTCTTCCAAAAACAAGTTTTTTTTCACCATACGCAATATTCACGTTCTCAGGAACTGGCTCTTTAGCAAGCTTAGCCAGAGCATATACTGCAGCCATTTTCATTTCTTCATTAATTTTAGAAGCTTTAACATCCAATGCTCCTCTGAAAATAAATGGGAAGCCAAGTACATTATTAACTTGATTTGGATGATCACTCCTTCCTGTCGCCAAAATAATATCATCTCTAGTATTGATTGCAAGTTGATAGCTTATTTCTGGGTCTGGATTTGCCATTGCAAAAACAATAGGATTTGAAGACATGGTTTGTAGCATTTCAGCATTTAGCATATTTGCTTTTGATAAGCCAATAAAAATATCAGAATCTGCAACCGCATCGCCTAATGAAACAATATCATTTCTAGATGTAACAAATTCCTTTTTCTCATATGTTAAATTATTTCTTTTTTCGTTTATCGGACCTTTACTATCAAACATAATTATATTGTCAGGTTTTACGCCTAATGCCTTATATATTTTTCCACATGAAATCGCTGCTGCTCCTGCTCCACATATAACCATTTTAACCTCATCAATTTTTTTCTCCGCAATGTCAAGTGCATTAAGTAAAGCAGCCCCAGAAATTATAGCAGTTCCATGTTGATCATCATGCATCACTGGAATGTCTAATTCTTCTACTAACCTTCTCTCAATCTCAAAAGCATCTGGGGCTTTAATATCTTCAAGATTAATACCTCCAAATGTTGGGGCAATATTTTTAACAGTTTTTATAAATTCTTCAATGTTATTAGTATCAATCTCAATATCAAAAACATCAATGTCAGCAAAAATTTTAAACAATAATCCCTTGCCTTCCATCACCGGCTTTGATGCAAGTGGTCCAATATCACCTAAACCTAGAACAGCAGTTCCATTTGAAATAACGGCAACTAAATTTGATTTAGATGTATACTTATAAACATCATCAGGATTCTCTTTTATTTCTAAGCAAGGGTGTGCAACACCTGGTGAATAAGCCAAAGATAAATCTCTTTGAGATTGATGACTTTTAGTTGGAACAACCTTTATTTTGCCAGGATTTGGTTTAGAATGGTAAACTAAAGCTTTATGTCTTTCTCTTTTTTGACTCATGTTATATTTTAAAGAAATTTGATATCATCTCACCTAAAAAATATCCTAACCCCAAAATGATAGGATAGATTAAAAAGAGCCATAAGTAGTCAATAAATTTAAAATTACTAGTTGTTGGATTTGTAAAACTATTTAAAAAATCATACCAAGTGGAAATACCAATAATTTTTGCAGAGAAATTTGCAATAATTGCTACAATTAAAATACTGATTCCAATAAAATAAATTCTTACCATAATCCTTTATTAGGCTAATATAAAAATTTGACATAATTAAAAGTGTTTAAAAAATTATAAATATCTTATTTTTGATATCTGTTGAAAAATCAAATTCTACTAAATATAATTTTCCTTTTTGTATTAAATTTTTTGTTTTCACAGTCAAGTACCCCACAACCAGTACTTAAAGCAACAGGAAACCAAATTTATTGTGATGGAACAAAACAAAAAATAGCTACTGGATTTACAATTACTGCCTCCTCTGATGGTGAAACTGGGCAACCTGCAATATATATTCAGATTTCTGAAGGATATGCTAAAGATGAAGATAAGCTAGAGCTTCAAGGGAATCATCCTGACATTGAAGCTAATTTTGAAAATCAGTATGGAAAATTAACCCTAAAACGTAAAGATGGAAATGACATGCTTTATAGCGAAATAGAAGCAGCTTTACTAGATATTGCTTTTTACTCATTAAATACAGTTAGTGTAAAAAAATCATTTTCAATTACAATTGGCGAGGCAGATTATCTTCCTTCACTTGATCATTACTACTTGTATGTGCCTTTTCCTACAGGAACTTCTAAATCATGGACTCAATCAAAAGCTGAAGCAGAAACTCTTGACTATTATGGAAGAAAAGGATATTTGGTGACTTTAAGGTCTGCCGCTGAGGCCAAAATTGCTGCAGATCAAGCACCTGGTCAGGGATGGATTGGAGCATCTGATGCATCTCAAGAGGGTAAGTGGGAATGGGTAACTGGTCCGGAGGATAAAATTCATTTTTGGAATGGAAACTATGTCGATGGAAATGGTCCTTGTGATAACCTTAATGGTGACTGTAAAGCCGTAAATAATGAGTATAATAATTGGGCTAATTCTGAACCAAATCAATGGAGCTCTTCAACAGGTCTTAATGAAGATTACGCACATGTATATGGTAATGGCACATGGAATGATTATGGAAATAATAACTCAAGTGTTGTCGGATATATTGTTGAATTTGGTAGAGATAGCGACGATCCATTAACAATAACAACATTCACAACATTTGATTTTCCAGAGATAATTGATGGCAGCATAATTGAAGATCTATCCTGCGATACAGGGACAGTAAATTTATCCGCAGAATCAAATTCAGTAACTGGTGACCCGGACAATGAAGTTAAAATTGAATGGTATAATGCTTCCACACTCGGAAACTTAATAGCTGTAACAAAAAGTGGGGAAAACTTTTCACCAACAATTGATAAGACAACTGACTACTACATACAAGCTGTAAAATATGACTCATCCGGGTCTAGATGTGATCCAGGTGATGTTAAAAGAAAAATTGTTACAGCTACTATTTATCCTAAACCAACTTTGGCGGATCCTGCTGATTTAATTTTTGAACAGTTCGATAATACAATTTTTAATTTAAATTCTTTTAAAGATGAAATTTCAACAAATCAAAGCAATGAACTGTTTAAGTTTTTTGACTCAAATGGAAATGAAATTATTGAGCCTGAACTGAGCTCTTACTCTTTAAAAGATTTAAGTATATCAAATACTGAAGAGATAAATGTCGTAGTAACTGACAAAGCTTCAGAAAACATAACAGGTTGTAATGAAGCAACAACCTTAACATTAAAAGTAGGTACATGTAAAATTCCTACTGATCTACAATACAGTTTTTTAGAATTATGTGAAACTGACAATTCGCTTCTTGGTGATAATCAAGATGGAATTGAAACTTTTCAATCAGTTCAATATTTTGAAAATATTAAAGACAGTCTTATAGCAAAAAATCCACTTTTTGCAATTGCTGGAAGTTTAATCACTTTCCACGATTCAGCCTCTGCTGCTAATGACCCTTCAACAGCAATTGATATTACAACAAATTATACAACTAATAATAATGATGGTTTTTCTCAACCTTCAGATGGAGATAATAGATGGACGCAAGAGATTTGGTTAAGAGTGGAGAATTCTAACATTGCCAATTGCGTTGATACAAAATTAGTTGGAAATTTCTATGTAAATAGAAAGCCTCAGTTAAAAGTAAATTCTTATCGTGAAGAATTATGTAATAATAATGGATATAACTTAAAAAAAGTTGAGGGAGAATTTATTGAATATGCAGACAATTTTAATGATACTCTAGAATTCACATACTATGACTCTAACTTAGACGAAATTGTCAATAATGAAAATTATAAATCGTCTGGAACTGCCTCAAATCCTGAAAAAATATACATAGATATTAATACCTCTTATGATTGCAACTTAAGTACTTTAATTGAATTTGACTTAGTAGTTTCTGACAATAGCATTCCAGAAAACTTCCATGAAAATTGGGTTACTGATAATATCGCTTCATTAACAAAACTAGAGAGCACCAATAACCCTACAGGTCAAACTCAAACTGCGGCAGAAACTTTTGATAGCAGCGTGTTTACTAA
>PAEO01000018.1 GCA_002703065.1 Flavobacteriaceae bacterium
TTTCATAAAAAAAAGGGCAAGTAACTTATATCACACCGCTACAACCATTTACCCTTGCTGTGTTCCCACCCTGGGGGATTCAATGGGAGCTGGTTGCATAAGCCCTGCCCAACACAAATATAATATGTTTTAATAAATCTACATTAATTGTTATTTTTGAGTAAATGAAAAAAATAATCATCTATACAATAGCATTTTTACTGATTTCATGTTCAAATGAGATAGAAACATTTGATATACTTATCAATTCAGATGACAAGATTTTAAATAAACAATCTGAAATTAAATTAGCTATCACTATAAATGGAAAAGTTATTAATTATGAGTTTGAATCTTATTTAAATAAAATTAAGATTGAAAATATCACAAAACTTTCAAAATCGAAATTCGGCTCAAATATTATTGAAGTCAAGTTTGTTCATAATGATAAAGAAAGAAATATTTCCAAATCCATTGATGTATACAGTATTTTTTCACCTAAACTTTTTGATTATAAAATTCTAAATATCTATAATCATGATATTTCATCATACACTCAAGGACTAGAGTTTCATAATGATATACTTTACGAAAGTACAGGCTTGAATGGTTTTTCAAGTTTAAAGAAAATTGATTTATTTAATGGTAATAAAATTATAGACACAAAGTTTCTTGATAATGAATTTTTTGGGGAAGGTTTAACAATTTTTGATCAAAGAATCATCCAATTAACATGGAAAAATAAAGTTGGTTTTATATATGATTTAAATTCTATGAACATGATAAAGTCATTTAATTACAACCAAAGTATTGAAGGATGGGGACTTGCAAATGATGGAGAATATGTATATAAGTCTGATGGTACTGAAAAAATATGGATTTTAGATCCAGAAACTCTTCAAGAAATTTCTTACATTGAGGTAGTTACCAACAATAAAAAGGTTAAAAATATTAATGAATTAGAGATTGTTGATGATATAATTTATGCCAATACTTACCAATTTAATAAAGATGTTGTTTTAGCCATAAATAAAAATTCAGGGGTAGTATTGGGAATAATAAACTTTCAAGATTTAAGAGAAAAAGTAAAAGATCATCCAGATTTGGATGTTCTAAATGGCATAGCTTACTATGAGAAAAATAATTCGTTTTTTATGACAGGAAAAAAATGGAATAAAATATTTGAGGTTGAGATAATTAAAAATTAAATAATTTTCTTCCACTCATAAACTCATTAACTTCACTTTTAACCTTATTGATAATACTTTCATTTTGATAGTTATTTATCACTTCATCAATAAAATCTACAACCTTNGNAATCTCATGNTCCTNAACACCTCTNGTNGTTAATGCAGGTGTTCCAAATCTNATNCCAGANGTNANNAAGGGAGATTTATCATCAAAAGGAACCATATTTTTNTTTGCTGTAATATCAGCTTTTACAAGTGCTTCCTCAGCATCTTTTCCTGTAATATTTTTATTTCTTAAGTCAATCAACATCATATGGTTATCGGTTCCTCCAGAGATAATATTATAATTTCTATTAGAAAACTCATTAGCCATAGTCTTAGCATTATTTCTTACTCTTACTATATAATTTAAAAAATCTTCTTCCAATGCTTCACCAAATGCAATCGCTTTTGCACCTACAACATGTTCTAGTGGACCACCCTGATTTCCAGGAAAAACAGCCATATCAACTTGAGATGACATAGTTTTTAGTTTTCCTGATTTAAATTTTACCCCTTTTGGATTGTCAAAATCTTCACCCATTAGAATTAAACCTCCTCTTGGACCTCTTAATGTTTTGTGAGTTGTAGTTGTTACTACATGACAATGAGGTATTGGATCATTTAATAGTCCTTTTGCAATTAAACCTGAAGGGTGTGATATATCAGCTAACAAGAATGCACCAACTTCATCAGCAATTGATCTAAAAATTTCAAAATCCATATCCCGTGAATATGCAGAAGCTCCAGCAATTAGCATATTAGGTTTTTCTTTTTTTGCTATATCTCTTATTTTGTCATAGTCAAGCATTCCAGTATCTTTATCTACACCATAGAAAGAGGTTTTATATAATCTTCCGGAAAAATTAACTGCAGAACCATGTGTTAAATGTCCACCATGAGCTAAATCAAATCCAAGTAGCTTATCGCCAGGATCTAAAAAAGCATGAAAAACAGCAGCATTTGCTTGACTTCCCGAATGCGGTTGGACATTAGCGAACGATGCTCCAAAAAGAGTTTTTGCTCTATCAATTGCAATTGTTTCAATTTGATCTACAACTTGACAACCACCATAGTATCTTTTTCCTGGATAACCTTCAGCATATTTNTTGGTNAGGACAGAACCAGTAGCTAACATAACATTTTCNCTTGTAAAATTTTCNGAAGCAATTAGCTCAATACCTTCAAGTTGTCTNTCTTTNTCNTTTTTAATTAAATCAAATACAATTTTTTCTGANNACATAATCAATTTTTAGATTNTGCAAGATACTTATTAACTTTGCTAAGTGCAACAAAACATTAACATTGTAAATAAAAANGCGAANTTCAAATATTTTTTGAATAAAAAANACATTGCTGGGCTTGTATTGANNGGATCNGAAATCAAATCTATAAGGCTTAAAAATGTAAATTTGGAAAGCTCATATTGTTCNTTCAATAATGATGAATTATATGTTAATAATATAATAATTAAACCATACGAAAATTCAAGTCAGTTCAATAAAAATAGNACTCAAATAAAACTTCTTCTCAACAGAATTGAGTTAAATAAACTAAAGAAAGAAATAAATAACGTAGGAGTCACAATAATTCCCTACAAGATATTTATAAATGAAAAAGGGATTGCAAAAATTGAGATTTATACGTCTAAAGGAAAAAAGAATTTTGACAAACGAGAAGTAATCAAAAAAAGAGAAAACAAAATAAATCTGGATAGATTAAAAAAAAATCTCTAACATTTATTCTTTAAAAAAGGAACAAAACTAAAATCACCATACTCCTTTTTTAGAAATTTATTTTTACTCTCTCTCTTAATTAATGTCATCTTCTGATTTTCTATTCCTAAAGGTAATAAGATTTCACCGCCAACTTTTAAAAGTTCTAAAAAATGTGTGGGTACTTCCTCGCATGCAGCAGTAACAAGAATTTTATCAAAAAACTCTTTATTATATTTTAAATCATAACCATCGCTCCATGTGATTTCCTTTGGATTTAATTTTAGCTTATTTAACAGGCTCTTTGATTTTCTGTAAAGTTTATGGATTCTTTCAAATGTATAAACATTAGCTTTTAAAAAAACTAAAATTGATGTTTGATATCCAGATCCAGTTCCAACTTCTAAAACATTATCATTTTTTTTAATTTTCAACAATTGGGTTTGAAAAGCTACTGTATATGGTTGAGAAATTGTTTGATTTTCATCAATTGGAAAAGCTTCATCTCTGTATGCAAAATCCTNAAAATCAGGATGAATAAAAAAATGTCTTGGTATTAAAAAAATAGCTTTTAAAACATCTTTATCAGTTATTCCTTTTTTAATTAAGGNATTTACCAATTCACTTCTNCTCCCCTTCTGCANAGCTGTGTCAATCATTGAATAAAAATATTAATAAATTGTGGAAGTTGATATATGGTTGTATTTTAGTTGNATGTTAAATATTGCTGTNATTGGTGCAGGAAAATTAGGTGAATTTCANATAAAACTTTTAAAAACNTCAACAANATTNAATCTAGTTGGATTTCATGAAAAAAATAAAGTAAGATCANATGAAATTTCTANTAAATATNAAATAAAAAATNANGATCTTGNANCCATATCGAATATAGTTGATTGTNTANTTATATCAACACCNACAATTCATCATTATGANATTGCTAAGTTTTTTCTAGAAAAAAACATCCATGTATTTATAGAAAAACCTATTACTTCTACAGTTGATGAAGCTTCTGANTTAGTTCAATTAGCTAAAAAAAACAATCTTGTTGGTCAAGTNGGACATGTAGAAAGATTTAATTCAGCATTTTCNAACATAAAAAATAAACTAAATCCCAAATTTATTGAGTCACATAGATTATCATCTTATCCACAAAGAGGCACTGATGTTTCAGTAGTTCTAGATTTAATGATACATGATATTGATATAGTATTATCTATTGTTAACTCACGAGTTAAAAANATATCTGCTAATGGAACAAAAATTGTTAGTACTTCTCCAGATATATCTAATGCCAGGATAGAATTTGAAAATGGTTGTGTTGCCAATCTAACTGCNAGTAGATTATCATTAAAGAAAATGAGGAAAATGAGAGTTTTCCAATCAGATTCATACATATCAATAGATTTTGATTCAGGAGTGAGCGAGCATATCAGAATTAAAGATTATGATAAAAAAAATAAGTATGCCATGACAATAAACGATTCAGAAGGAAATATTAAGGAAATTGAGATTAATAATTTTGAGAATAAAAAAGTTAATTCAATTCAAGAAGAACATCTTGATTTTTACAATTCTATATTNAATAAACAAAGTCCTATTGTTTCTTTTGAAAAAGGCTTCAATGCTTTAAAAATTGCTATTGAAATTCTGAATGTAATCAACAATCAAAATGAAGATTGATAAATTAAAAAATCAAATTCCTAAGAACATAACAGTTGTAGCTGTTTCAAAAAGAAAATCAAATAAAGAAATCTTAGAAGTTTANAATACAAACCATAAAGATTTTGGAGAAAATCGAGTTCAGGAATTGATTNTAAAAAACAANGATTTACCNAANGATATTAGATGGCATATGATNGGGAAATTACAAAGAAATAAAGTTAAGTTTATAGCACCTTTCATTCATCTTATTCACTCTGTAGATTCATATAAACTTCTTNTAGAGATAGAAAAACAAGCAAAAAAAAATCAAAGAGTAATTAACATACTTCTTCAAATAAAAATTTCAAATGATGAATCTAAAAGCGGCTTATCATTCAATGAAACTCAAAATATATTAAACAATCATGAGCAAGTAAATATAAAAATCATTGGCTTAATGGGAATGGGATCATTAGATATGAATAAAAATGAAAGTGAATTCNTTGAAATTTCAAACTTTTATCAAAAAAGTAAAGATAGATTCAATTTTAAGTACCTGTCTCTAGGAATGAGTGGGGATTATAANCTTGCTATNGAAAATAATTCAAATATGATTAGAGTTGGAAGTTTAATTTTNGGGGAAAGAAATTAATATGTATTCGNTAATAGATCTTGAAACAACAGGNGGTNNATTTAACAANGAAAGAATTATTGAAATTGGNATTATAATTNCCGATGGANANAAAGTGTTAGATTCTTTNAACGAATTAGTGAATCCAAGAAAAAAAGTTGATTTTTATGTTGAGAAATTAACTGGAATTANAAATAAAGATTTAGAGAATAAAAAGGAATTTNNTCANTTCTCNGAAAGAATTCAACAAATGATTTCTAACACAATAATTGTTGGTCATGATGTTCAATATGATTACAGAGTATTGATTAATGAATTTAAAAAAATTNANGTTGAAATAAAAAATGAAACCTTTTGTACTTTTTCAAATTTCAAAAATAAATTTCCAGAANTAAAATCATATAAACTNAATTCACTGTGTGAANATTTNAACATTGAATTAAAAAACCATCACAGAGCATATGATGATGCTAAAGCAACATTTGAATTGTTTAAAATATTAAATGAACAATAAAAATTANTTAATAAGTGTTACTGGACCTACTGCNNTAGGAAAAACAAATCTTTCAATTGAAATTGCTAAAAACTTTAATTCAGAAATAATTTCATTTGATTCAAGACAATTTTATAAAGAAATGACTATTGGGACAGCTGTACCTGATTTAGAACAGCTGGCAAGCGTTAAACATCATTTTATACAAAATAAAACAATACATGATAAATACACTGTAAAAGATTTTTCAAATGAATCCAAAAATCTTATTGAAAAATTGTTTAGAAAAAATAACATAATTGTTTTAGTTGGTGGTTCTTTTCTTTTCTTGGAATCTATAATATATGGTCTAGATGAAATTCCAAATATTTCTAAATCCATTAGAGAAGACTTAAATAATTTATATCTGAATAAAGGAATAAATTTTCTGTCAAATATTTTAAAGGAAAAAGATATTAAATATTATAACAAAATAGATAAAAAAAATCACAGAAGAGTTATAAGAGCACTCGAAGTAATTGAACATACTGGAGAAAAATTTTCTAGTTTTTTACTTAACAATAAAAAAAAAATGTATAATCATATTCAGATAACTCTACATTGCAATAGAAATGTGCTGTATGAAAGAATAAATTCTAGAGTTGATTTAATGATTAAAAATGGATTATTAGATGAAGTAAAAAAATTGTATGATTACAAAGGTTTAGGAACACTTAATACAGTTGGATATAAAGAACTATTTAAGTATTTAGACAATGATTTATCTTTAGATAAATCTATTGATGAGATAAAGAAAAATACACGCAGGTATGCAAAAAGACAACTTACATGGCTAAGAAATTCTAAAGGAAAAAAATGTTGGTATGATTCAAATATAAGTAGTGAAAAAATTATTTTAGAATTAAATAAAATCCTTAAGATTTGATAAAATTCTTTCATTTATGTTTTGAATTTTTGGCACTAAAAATTTTTTCCCTAGAAGTTTTTCATATAACTCGATATATCTACTAGACACCATCTTAACGACTTCAGAATCTATATTTGGAATAGTTTGACCCTCTAAACCCTGAAAGTTGTTTTTCATTAACCATTCTCTAAAAAATTCCTTTGACAACTGTCTTTGCTTTTTTCCCGCAAGCTGTAGTTCTTCATATTTATCTTTATAAAAATACCTAGATGAATCAGGTGTATGAATCTCATCGATTAAAACTATATTCCCAAAATTATCATATCCAAACTCATATTTAGTATCAACTAAGATTAGTGCATTTTTGTCAGCTAATTCAGAACCCCTTTTAAAAAGTTCCAAAGATTTTTGGTGTAAAAAATCATAATCTTGTTTAGATAAAATTTTTCTATCAATAATAGATTTTGGAGAAATATCTTGATCATGAAATCCTTTATCGGCTTTAGTTGTTGGTGTTATAATAGGTGATGGAAATTTATCATTTTCTTTCAAATTTTCAGGTAATTTATTACCACACAAATTTCTTTTTCCAGAGTTGTAGAATCTATAAGAGTGTCCTGACAAATAACCTCTAACAACCATTTCAACCTTAATTTGTGTACACTTCTTTCCTAGTGTTACATTCGGGTCAGGATAATCAATGATCCAATTATCAATAATATCCTCAGCTGACTTAAGCATTTCAAAAGCAATTTGATTTAGTATCTGCCCCTTATAAGTAATTCCAACCGGCATTACAACATCAAAAGCAGATATTCTGTCTGAGACAATCATTAATAGAATGTCATCTTCTAAAAAATAAACATCTCTAACTTTTCCTTCGTATTTAAAAATCTGATTTTTAAACTGAAAATCTGATTTAGTTATTGTATTCATAATTAATTAGCATGTTCAGTTTTCTTGTAAGCATCGATGATTTTCTTTACAACTTTATGTCTAATAACGTCTTTGTCATCTAAATATACGATATCTATACCTTCAATGTTTTGAAGAATTAAGTTTGCTTCTTTTAATCCTGAAATTGACGATCTTGGCAAATCTATTTGTCCAGGATCCCCAGTAATCATGAATTTAGCATTTTTACCCATTCTTGTTAGAAACATTTTCATTTGATTGTGGGTAGTATTTTGTCCTTCATCAAGAATTACAAATGCATTATCTAAGGTTCTCCCTCTCATGTATGCTAAGGGAGCAATTTCAATAATTTCTCTTTTAATATAATCCTCTAATTTTTCTGTTGGAATCATTTCTTTTAGTGCATCATATAAAGGTTGCATATATGGATCTAATTTGTCCTTTAAATCTCCTGGAAGAAATCCTAGGTTTTCACCAGCCTCAACAGCTGGTCTTGTTAGAATGATACGTTTTACTGTTTTTGACTTTAAAGCTTTTACAGCTATAGCTATTCCTGTATATGTTTTTCCAGTACCTGCAGGACCAACTGCAAAAACCATATCATTTTTATCAAAAGATTCAACAAGCTTAATTTGATTTAAAGTGTGAGCCTTTATTTTCTTCTTATTGACGCCATATAAAATTACCCTACCATTTTCTGATTGTAACAGCTTATCACCTTTACCATTAAGTATGTCAAGAATATTAGCCTCATTAATGTTTTCATTCTTTTTAATAAAGTATATTAGAGAATCAAGAATAACACAAACTTTTAGAATAGCATCATTATCCCCTTCGATTAGAAGTTTATCACCTCTCTCATTAAACTTTAAATCTTTAAATTTTTTTTTAAGGTTTAAAAGTATTTCTAACTCTGAATTGAAGAATTCAGAAGGGTGAATTTCTTTGATAAAGTATTCAAATTTTTCCAAAAAAATTTCTTTCAAAAACTATTTAAGTAAATTTATAAAATTAAATGCTAAGAATAATTTATTTGTGTCTATAATTACCTTAACGAGCGATTATGGGTTAAAAGATCCAAGTGTATCAATAATCAAAGGAATGATACACTCACAAAACAACACTTGTGTGGTTGTTGACATTACTCACAACATCTCACCATTTAATAAATATGAAGCATCATATACAATTAAAAACTCATACAATGCTTTTCCTAGAGGATCCATTCATATAATTGATGTTGATGCAAAGCAAAATCCAGAGCAAAACCTGATTAGTGTATTTTTAGATAATCATTATTTTATCTCTGCAAATAATGGTATAATCCCCTTAATTTCATCAGTAATTAAACCAACAAAAATTATTGAAATGGATTTTCAAGAATCTAAGAAAGAAACATTTGTAAAGGCAGCCACTCACCTCCAAAGAGGAGGCAACATCAATCTCTTAGGAAATCAGATTAATGAATTAATTGAGTTAAATGAATTACAAATAAACTTAGTTGGGAATAATGAGATACAAGGAAAAGTAATCTATATTGATAATTACGGGAATGTTGTCACTAACATTGATGAACAAATTTTTGATGAATTTGCAGATGGGAGAAAATACACAATTCATGCTAGAAGAATTAAATTCGATAAAATTTACAAATCATACTCTGATGCAATAAGCTTTGATGTTAAGAAAGATTTAAGAGAAGAAGAAGGAAAAAAAATTGCGATATTCAATAAGTTTAAAAAATTAGAACTTGGAATTTATAAAAGTAATCCCAAAACATATGGATCAGCACATACTCTTTTCGGCTTAAATTACAGTGACACTGTAACTGTAATATTTGAATAAATGTTTGTAATTAAATTTTATTTTATCCGGTTTTTAAAATATATTTAGAGAATGAAGTTTATAATTTCTAGCTATGAATTATTAAAGAATTTACAAGTTTTAAGTTCAATACTAAATACAAACAATACTTTACCTATACTTGATAACTTTTTGTTTGATATAGATCAAAACAACTTAAACATAACATCGTCAGATCTAGAAACAACACTATCTTCTAATGTTAATGTAGAATCTACGATAACATCAAAAATTGCAATTCCAGCAAAACTTTTGTTAGATATAATTAGAAATCTACCATCACAACCGCTTACTTTTTCAATTAATGATAACAACACTGTAGAAATTAATTCAAACAACGGAAAGTATGCTATTGCATATATGTCAGGAGATGAATATCCAAAAACTATAGTTATTGAAGATTCATCAAACATTAATATTGAATCTAATGTATTACAAAACATTATTTCAACTACAATTTTTGCCTCTGGTAATGATGATTTAAGACCTATTATGTCGGGTGTGTTTTTTCAAATAAGTTCAGAGAAATCATGTTTTGTAGCTACAGATGCTCACAAATTAGTAAAATACACAAGAAACGATGTAAAATCGTCAAGTGCTTTAGAATTCATAGTGCCAAACAAACCATTAAATGTTCTTAAAAATATTTTAGATGACAATAAATCTTCTGTTAAAATAGATTACAATGCATCAAATGCAATATTTAAATTTTCAAATTATAAACTTGTCTGTAGATTGATTGAAGGAAAATATCCTAATTACGATGCTGTGATACCAAAAGAAAACCCAAATATTCTTGAAGTTGATAGAAGCCAACTATTACAAGCAACCAAAAGAGCCAGTATTTTTTCAAGTAAATCAACCCATCAAATTAAACTTGAAATTAAAGGAAATTCTATAAAAATAAGTGCAGAAGATGTTGATTTCAATAACAAGTCAGAAGAAGTCCTTAATTGTACTTACAACGGAGATGATATAACAATTGGGTTTAACTCAAGATTTATTAATGAAATGCTAAATAACCTAGATACAGAATCAGTGAGGATAGAACTATCTTCTCCAAACAGAGCTGGGTTAATTTCACCAATTTATAATGAAAGTAAAGAGGAAAAAATTATTATGTTAGTTATGCCAATAATGTTGAGCTANNTTATAAATAATAATCTGTCCTAATAAAATTTGACTTTTTNTTATCAATTAACTTTCTNATAATCTCTTTATTNCCAAGATTNTCTTTTGAAGCAACAAAAGTNCTTATAGAAAAAGATCTGAGAGCATCGTGAACACTTAATGTTGCTACAGCNGAATCTTTTCTTCCAGTAAATGGATAAACATCAGGNCCTCTTTGACAACTACTATTTAAATTAACTCTACAAACTAGATTTACCAGAGAATCAATCAAAGGTCCTAATGAGTTTTCATCATTTCCAAATACACTAACTTGTTGACCATAATTNGAATCTGCCATATAGTTTATTGGATCATTTATGTCAGAAAATGAAACCACTGGGATAACTGGACCAAATTGTTCTTCNTTNAAAACATCCATTNAACTGTTTACAGGATATAGAATAGCTGGAAAAACATAATTTTTTTGAGTTNCACCTCCTCTNTTATTNATAANCTTTGCACCCTTTGANTTAGCGTCTTCAATNAGATTATTAATNTAATCNGGTTTANTAGGNTCTGGAAGCGGAGTTAATANAGTNTTCTCCCAAGGCATACCAAGCNTTAAAGAATCAACTTTTTCNGAAAATTTTTCTAAAAACTTTNCTTTAATATTNTCATGTACATAAATAATNTTAATAGCTGTACANCGTTGACCATTGAAAGATAAAGAACCAGAAATACANTCNTCAATAGTTAAATCTAAATCTGCATCTTCAAGAATTATAGCNGGATTTTTTGCTTCTAACCCTAANACTAATCTTAATCTATTTTGTTGAGGATGTANTTGTTGTAANGAATTTGCAGANGANCTATGTCCAATTAAAGCTAAAACATTAATTTTTCCAGTTTCCATGATNGGGGNNGCTATTTCCCTNCCNCTACCAAAAACAATATTTACTACTCCAGGAGGAAATGATTCTTTAAAAGCTTNAAGTAAAGGNGCTATTAATAANACACCATGTTTAGCAGGTTTAAAAACTGCTGTATTACCCATAATTATAGCAGGAATTAACAATGCAAATGTTTCATTTANTGGNTAATTATANGGTCCCAAACANAGCACAACNCCNANAGGACCCCTCCTAATTAATGCTCTAACTCCAGAGTTGTTTTTAAATATTGCTCCATCTCTGTCAATATTCTTATATTCTTCAATAGTATCTTTAATATATATTACAGTTCTATCAAATTCTTTTTCAGAATCTTTTAAATTTTTACCAATTTCCCACATTAAGAGNTTCACAACTTCATCTCTTTTNTCAACCATTTTATTTACAAANCGCTCCATGCAATTAATACGCTCATAAACTTTCATAGTAGGCCANTANCCGGTNCCATTNTTAAANGCTTTGTCAGCNGAGTNAAGTGCTTTGAGAGCATGNNNTTTATCCATTTTAGGGGTAATACCTAATTTGAATAAATTATCATCTTCATTTTCAGTAAGTAACGTGGANTACACATCAACAAAATCACCATCCCATNTAGATATTTCTCCATTNATTAGATACGTATTATGAATTATCTGTTCTTTAATTTTAAATTGTTCTGGAATTTTAATCATGTTAAAAAATTAAATAAAGTTTCNTTATTGTTNATATATTCATAAGAAANATTATTTCTTTTCATTCTTTCNATAAGGCTATTAAGATCNTCTTCATTTTTTAATTGAATACCAACTANNGCAGGACCTNTATCNTTNCTTGTTTTTTTAGAATACTCAAAGAATGTAATGTCATCATTTTTNCCAAGAATATTATTNACAAACTCTTTTAAAGNACCAGNTCTTTGAGGAAAATTAATTATAAAGTAATGCTTTAAATTAGAATGAAAAAGTGCTCTTTCTTTGATTTGACCCATTCTAGTTATATCATTATTACCTCCGCAAACAAGACATAAAACTTTTTTTCCTATTATTTCCTTCTTGTAATAATTTAATGAAGCAACACTCATNGCGCCTGCTGGTTCGACAATTATTCCTTCATTGTTATACATTTCAAGAATTGTTTGACATATATATCCTTCCGGAACAAGAATTATACCATCTAAAAAATTTTTACATAATTCAAATGCAATCCTTCCTGATTTTTTTACTGCGGCTCCATCAACAAATGTGTCAATATGATCCAGCTCAACGAGTTTACCATTATCTAATGATTTTTTCATGGATGGAGCTCCTTGAGGTTCAACACCAATTATTTTAGTGTTTGGAGAAAGTTGTTTAAAAACAGAAATAAAGCCTGAAATGAGTCCACCTCCCCCTATTGGAACAAAAATGTAATCGATAGTTTTATCTAACTCCCTGAAAACATCGAATGCTAAAGTAGCTTGTCCTTCGATTACTTTGTAATCATCAAAAGGATGAATAAAGGTTTTGTTGTTTAATTTTGTAAACTCTAAAGCTGACTTATAACAATCATCATAAGAATCACCAACTAATTTTACATCAACATAATCTCCACCAAACTCTTTAACCTTTTTAATTTTTATTTGAGGTGTTGTTGTAGGCATAAAGATAGTACCCTTAATATTAAGTTTTTTACAAGAGTATGAAACTCCTTGAGCATGGTTACCAGCTGAGGAACAAACAATTCCATTTTTAAAATCATTTTCCTTTAGTGAAGAAATTTTATTGTAAGCTCCTCTTAATTTAAATGATCTTGTAATTTGAAGATCTTCTCTCTTTAAATAAACGTTTGATGAATATATGTTAGAGAATGAATCATTTAGTTCTAAGGGCGTATTTGAGATAATTGCATTTAGATTTTCTGATGCATTCTTTATATTTTCTAAATCAACAAGCACTTATTTTAATTTTTTCATATTATCCATGTTCAATCTTAATGTTTTTCCAACCATTTCAATTGAATGTTCATGTGTAAAACTATCAAATTCATCTAACATACTCTNATCATATGAAAGCTCATCAGAAATTGAGCTTCCAATAAAATCACTCTTTACTGTTTTCATAAAATCTTCTAGAAGTGGAATACACTTGTGGTTGAATAAGTAACAACCATATTCAGCAGTATCAGAAATTATTCTGTTCATTTCATAAAGTTTTTTTCTAGCTACAAGGTTTGCGATAAGTGGTAATTCATGTAACGATTCATAATAAGCAGATTCTTCTATTATTCCNCTACTAACCATTGTCTCATAAGCTAATTCTACTCCAGATTTTACAAATGCAATCATTAAAATCCCTTTATCAAAGTAATCTTGGTTGCTTATTTCTATCCCCTCAGAAGATGCTTTTTCAAAATTAGTTTCTGCTGTTTGTTCTCTCCACATTAATAAGTTTTTATCATCATTAGACCAATCAAGCATCATATCATGTGAAAATTTACCTTCTAAAATATCATCCATATGTTTTTGAAATAGAGGCTTCATTATTTCCTTTAATTCATTCGAAAGTTTGTGTGCATAAAATCTTGATTTATCATCTAGTCTACTCATTATACCAGTAATACCATTATGCTTTAGTTCTTCTGTTATAGTTTCCCAACCAAACTGAACTAGTTTTGAAGAAAAATTACTATCAAATCCAAAATCCACAAGCTTATTAAAACACAAAATAGATCCAGTTTGTAGTACTCCACACAATATTGTTTGCTCACCCATCAAATCAGATTTAACTTCAGCAACAAATGAAGACTCAAGNACACCAGCTCTGTGACCTCCAGTTGCAACTGCATACGCTTTTGCAAAATCTAGACCTTTTGATTGTGNATCATTAGCAGGATGAACTGCAATAAGTGTTGGAACTCCAAAACCTCTTAAGTATTCCTCCCTAACCTCAGTTCCAGGACATTTAGGAGCTACCATAATAACAGTAATATCTTCTCTTATTTTCACACCTTCTTCTACAATATTAAAGCCATGAGAATAAGAAAGAATTGAATTTTTCTTCATTAAAGGAACAACAGTTTTAATGACATTAGTATGGTTTTTATCAGGGGTTAAATTGATAACCATATCTGCATTTGGAATTAAATCTTCAAAGTTTCCAACAGTAAAACCATTATTAATTGCATTTTGATATGATTCCTTTTTGCTGTCTATNGATGATTGTCTTAAAACGTATGAAATATTTAAACCAGAGTCTCTCATATTCAATCCTTGGTTTAAACCTTGTGCNCCACAGCCAACTATTACAATATTTTTTTCAAGAAGTTCATTTACACCATCTGAAAATTCATCCTTTTGCATGAATCTACATTTGTTTAGTTGATTAATTTTTTCTTTTTCAGTTAATGTGTTAAAATAATTACTCATAATTTTTTTTAATATTCAATAATTTAGAAATTTCCATAGAGTCTTTTGAAACAGCTATTCTACCAGACCTTACAAACTGCATTAGTCCATATGNTTTTAATTTTTCATATAATTCTTCGGTCTCTTCTCTCCAACCAGTTTTTTCTATAACAAAAAATTCGGGTTTTACTGTAACCATATTAGCTCTACTTTCCTTAATAATGTTTTGTATTTGTCTTTCCTTAAACAAAGATTCAGACTTAACCTTATAAAGAGCTGTTTCTAAATAAATAATTTCATCGTTTGTATGAAAAAATGCAGAGATTACTTCAATTTGTTTTTCAATTTGCTTAATCAGTTTAATTATCTGATTTTCATCAACATCTACAACAATTATAAATCTAAAAATATCTGTTATCTCAGACTCAGAAGAGTTAATNCTAANAATATTGATGTGACGTTTTAAAAAAATTGCAGANATTCTGTTNAAAAGACCTACATTATTTTCAGTATATATTGATATNGTATANCTNATNNTCATNTTATTCTAGTCTAATNTCNGAAACTGATGATCCTGNTGGAATCATTGGAAATACATTTTCTTCCTTATTAACGCAAACCTCAAGTAANTAAGGACCATTGNAATCTAACATTTCTTTTACCGATTGATTNAGCTCATCTCTTTTTTCTACTCTTTTAGATTCAATTCTATATCCTTTGGAAATNNTTATAAAATCAGGATTTACAAGTTCTGTAGAAGCATACCTTTTATCAAAAAATAATTGTTGCCANTGTCTTACCATTCCAAGAAAATCATTNTTTAATATAACAATCTTNACNGCTGCNTGTGTTTGAAAAATAGTACCAAGTTCTTGAATTGTCATNTGAAAACCTCCATCACCAATAACAGCNATAACCTCTCTNTNGGGAGCACCAATCTTACANCCAAGNGCAGCAGGNAGTGCAAACCCCATTGTNCCTAAACCACCNGANGTAANATTNGATTTANAAGTATTAAATTTCNTNTATCTNCATGCAACCATTTGATGTTGACCAACATCAGTAACTAAAATAGATTTTCCATCAGAATTNNTATTTATACATTTAATTACTTCGGCCATNGTTATNCCANCAGTTGGTTTTTCATATTCATCATGAATAACTTTTGAATATTCAATTTTATAAAAATCATCAAATTTGGTTCTCCATTTTGAATGATNGTTTTTNTTGATNTGAGGNAAAATCTCTTTCAANGTGTNTTTAACATCTCCNAGGACAGCTACATCGACCTTTACGTTTTTATTNACCTCNGCAGGATCTATTTCAAAGTGTATAATTTTTGCTTGTTTAGCATAAGTATTAAGNCTNCCAGTCACTCTNTCATCGAATCTCATTCCAANNGCNATTAATAAATCACATTCATTTGTAAGTACATTAGGACCGTAATTNCCGTGCATTCCTANCATTCCNACNTTCAANTGATGGTNAGTTGGAAGAGCAGAAAGACCTAAAATTGTCCATGCACTGGGCAAACCAGCTTTTTCAATAAAACTTTTGAACTCTTCTTCNGCATTTCCAAGAATTACACCCTGACCNNATACAACAAAAGGTTTNTTAGAATNATTTATCAATTTNGAAGCTTCAATAATNGAATNATTATCANACTGAGGNACAGGNTTATAACTTCTTATTGTTTCTGTTTTTTTNTAATTAAAACTATCTAAAATTTCAAATTGTGCATCTTTAGTAATATCNATCAATACTGGNCCNGGNCTTCCTGATTTTGCTATNAAAAATGCNTTTGAAAAAATTTCANAGATTTCAGAAGCTTTTGTNATTTGATAACTCCATTTNGTTACNGGAGTNGNTATACCAATAATATCAGTTTCCTGAAAGGCATCNGAACCTAACANTGANGATGCAACTTGACCAGTTATACAAACCAANGGCGTTGAATCTATTTGAGCATCNGCAATTCCAGTTACNAGATTTGTTGCACCAGGTCCTGATGTAGCAACACACACACCTACTTTTCCAGAAACCCTTGCATAACCNTGAGCNGCGTGAACNGCCCCTTGNTCATGTCTAGTTAAAATATGATTTATATCATCTTGAAATTTNTANAATTCATCATANACAGGCATTATAGCACCNCCNGGATATCCAAANAATATATCNACATTTTCATTNATCAAACATCTNATNANAGCNTCTGCTCCTGAAATTTTTTTTGAACTCATTNTATTATGTGGTAATGCATCCGTTAGATGCGTTTGAAACTAGTTTTTGATATTTTGNNAGTANNCCATNCTTAAGCTCTAAANTTGGTCTAGACCATTGATNTCTTCTTTTNGATAATTCATCNTCTGAAACATTTAAATTAATTGTNTTATTAATTGCATCAATANTTATNACATCATTATTCCTAACAAGAGCAATATTNCCACCAACATACGCTTCNGGNGTNATGTGNCCAACTACAAAACCATGTGTTCCACCTGAAAATCTACCATCAGTTATTANAGCNACATCTTTTCCTAGTCCAGAACCAATTATNGCTGAAGTNGGTTTTAGCATTTCAGGCATNCCAGGACCACCTTTTGGNCCCTCATATCTTATAACAACAACATCTCCTTTTANAATTTCACCNTTTTTAATAGCATCATTAGCNAACNTCTCAGAATCAAAAACTTTAGCAGTTCCCTCAAANAAAGTNCCTTCTTTNCCTGTAATTTTTGCAACACNACCNTCATTAGCNAAGTTTCCNTANAAAATTCTAATATGNCCAGTNTTCTTTATNGGATCTGAAATAGGCTTTATAACATCTTGATTTTTATCTAAAGATTTTACATTAGATAAATTTTCTGAGATAGTTTTTCCTGTAACTGTCATGCAGTCAGGATGTAACATGTCATTATCAAGCATAAATTTTAAAACAGCTGGTACACCNCCTACATTATGTAAATCTTCCATTAAATACTTTCCGCTAGGTTTTAAATCTGCTAAAAAGGGAGTTTCATTGGAAATCTTTTGAAAATCATTTAGATCAAAATCAATATTAGCTGTTTTACATATGGCTAAAATATGTAGAACAGCATTAGTTGATCCTCCAAGTATTGTGATTAATCTAACAGCATTTTCAATAGCTCTTTTATTCAAAATATCTAATGGTTTAATGTCTTTTTCTAATAGATTGGTAATTGAATTTGCAATAATATTTTTCTCTTGGCTTTTATCATTACTGATCGCTGGATTTGATGAATTGTAAGGTAGAGCAAGCCCCATTGCTTCAATTGCAGATGCCATAGTATTAGCTGTATACATGCCACCACATGCACCTGGACCAGGGCATGATTTACTAATTACATTGTCATAGTCTTCATCAGATATTTTTCCTGAGACTTTTTGACCCCAAGCTTCAAAAGCCGACACGACATCAAGTTTTTTACCCTTATAACATCCTGGCGCAATAGTACCACCATATACTAATATAGATGGTCTGTTCAATCTAATCATAGCCATTAATGCTCCAGGCATATTTTTATCACAACCTACAACAGAAATTAACGCATCATATGACATTCCTGAAACAACTGATTCAATAGAGTCTGCAATTAAATCCCTTGAGGGTAGAGAATATCTCATACCATCGGTACCCATTGAAATCCCATCACTAATACCAATAGTATTGAAAATTAAGGGTACAGCAACACTTGAATCAATTGAATTTTTAATTTCTTTTGAGAGATCATTTAAATGCATGTTACATGGGTTNCCCTCATATCCTGTACTTGCAATTCCAATGAAAGGTTTAGAGAAATCTTCTTTTTTTAGACCAATTGCATGTAGCATTGCTTGAGCTGCAGGCTGAACACCATAAGACGTGATATTTTTACTGTACTTATTTAATTCCATTTTTGAGTAAAAAAAAACTCCATATATATGGAGACAGGAGTAAATATAAGTTTTATGTTTTATTTTAACACCCTTATTTTATAATTATATTATATATTACCAAAAATTTAATGACTTCAGTAAATGATTGAAAATATTTCAAAGAAATATGAAAAACAAAAAAAATTTTTTAATTCAGGTACTAGCAAATCAATTCAGTATAGAATTAATTCTTTAAAAAAACTAAAAAAAAATATTACTCTTAACGAAAATGAGATTATAAATGCTCTTAAGAGTGATTTAGGAAAAAGTGAGACAGAAACATTCTTTTCTGAAATAGCATTAATCTACATTGAAATAAATTTAGCATTGAAAAATGTTAAAAGATGGTCAAAAAAGAGAAAAGTTTCATCTTCATTGATTAATTTTTTATCATCAGATTATATTATTCCTGAACCATACGGTGTTACGCTAAATATTTCACCATGGAACTATCCATTTCAACTTTCGATTTCACCTCTAATCGGAGCTGTTGCAGCTGGGAATACAGTTATCTTGAAACCTTCTGAATTTAGTAGTAAAACATCAGAAATTATTAAAAAAATAATTGAAAATACATTTGAAAAAGGTCACGTAGATGTGATACTAGGTGGTCCAGAAATTGGATCAAAATTACTTGATTTCAATTGGGATTATATTTTTTTTACTGGAAGTACAAATATTGGAAAAATTGTAGCTCAGAAAGCAGCAATTAATTTAACACCTACAACACTAGAGCTTGGTGGTAAAAATCCATGTATTGTTGATGAAACTGCTAATCTTAAAGTTGCGTCAAAAAGAATTGTTTTTGGAAAATTTCTTAACTGTGGGCAAACTTGTATTGCACCTGACTTTATTTTAGTACACGAAAGTGTAAAAAAAGATTTTANAGANAAAATAATAGAAAGAATAAAAAAAATCTACAATGAGGATGTTGAAAATTCAGAAAACTACTCAAGAATTATTAATAAAAAACATTTTTCAAGATTAATAAAGCTTTTAGANAAAGACAAGATAATATATGGTGGAAAAAACAATCCAAATTCAAATTTTATTGAACCAACATTGATTGATGGAAGTAATTTTAATTCATCTCTAATGAAAGAAGAAATATTTGGACCAATTCTTCCAGTTGTTTCATACTCTAACAAAAATGAATTAAAGAAAATATTGGATAATTATAAAGACCCATTAGCATTTTATATATTTTCAAATGATAAAAAATTCTCAAATGANTTAATTAAAAGGTATTCATTTGGAGGTGCAGCTGTAAATGATACAATAAGTCAAATTGTTAATCACAGACTTCCTTTTGGAGGAATCAGAAATTCAGGTTTAGGAAGTTATCACGGAAAGCAGTCTTTTAAAACATTTAGCTTTTACAAACCATACATTGTAAAATCAAATATTTTCGACNTNAATGCAAAATATAAAATTGATAGTTCTAGTGTTCTATATAAATTATTAAAAAGAGTGNTAAAAAAAATAAGTTTATGAGTTCAGTTTTTGATCAAATAATTAAAAAAAGAAGATCTGTAAGAGTTTTTTTAGATAAAAATTTAGATGATTCAAAAGTNAAAAAAGCAATAGAAAATGCAACTTTAGCACCAAACAGTAGTAATATGCAATTNTGGGAGTTCTATCATGTAACCAATTCAGAACTTAAAACANAAATTTCAAAATATTGTTTTGATCAACCNGCTGCTAAAACAGCAAATCANTTTGTTGTANTANTTACNAGAAAAGATTTATGGCAAANCAGAAGAGATGCAAATCTTAATTTTGTTCAAAGTAGAGATATTTCAAAAAAANGAGAAAGAAGTAAAAAAGGAAAAGAAANTGTNATAAAGTATTANAAATACCTTATNCCNACNCTTTATGGTGGTTATTTTAGCTTAATAGGATTNATTAAATACNTAAATATTTCTCTAATAGGATTATTTAGNCCNATTTACAGNCAAGTAAAACATTCNGACATGAGANTAGTTGTTCANAAAAGNGCTGCTTTNGCAGCTCAAAANTTCATGNTGTCAATGGTAGCNTANGGATATGATACATGCCCAATGGAAGGATTTGATTCATTAAGAGTTAAGAAAGCTTTNAAACTTCCNTNCAATNCTGAAATTAATATGATTTTAGGATGTGGAATTAGAAGCNCAAAAGGTNTTTANTCAGAACAATTTAGAGTTCCATTTGAAAAGGTTTACTTTNAAGCTATAATTNCTTAAACCACTNGTAATCCAAGNTCTGTATGTTTCAGTNTCTACATATTGAATNGGANTATTCAAGATNTCTAANTCAGGTGAAACTAANACNTAATATGGTTGTGANTTGATATTAAAATTTAATGTTTGAAATGCAGACCATTTNTGACCAATNCTTTCCAAAATTTTNGANTTTCCATATTGATCTCTCAAGNTTATAATATTTTTATCTNCCAATANCGATCTGTCATCAACATAAAGTGAAATTANTACAANATCATTATTNAGATAATNAAAAATTTCAGGATCTGACCATGTATTTTCCTCTACCCTTCTNCAATTTGCACATGCCCATCCTGTAAAATCTATTAACATAGGNTTATTNANTTCTTTAGAAATCTTNAANCCTTCATCAAAATCCTTNTAACAATCTAAGCCTAATGGACAATCATTTTCAGAATNATNNATNGAATAAAATTCAGGTGGAAGGAGACCACTNAANATAGATAATTTAACTGATGAATTATTNGGAATANCTGTAGACATAATTANNCCANANATAATAAAAATAAANCCANATAAAAAATGTGAATTAATTCTTTTATTTGACTGTTTAACCAAGTANAAACCACATAAAATAAAAATTACAGCCCAAATNATAATAAAAACTTCTCTTTTTAANATACCCCATTCTTGAATTAAATCAACATTAGATAANAACTTAAAAGCAAGAGCTAATTCAATAAANCCTAAAACAACTTTTATTGAGTTTGTCCATGATCCAGATTTAGGAAGTTTACTNATAANATTAGGGAAAAAAGCTAANAAGGTAAAAGGAATTGAAAGTGCAATTCCAAAACCAAGCATTCCATATGTTAAATCTATTGCTCCACCTTCATTTGAAATNCTACCNACAAGTAAAGTCCCTAAAATTGGNCCAGTNCATGAAAAAGAAACTAAAACAAGTGTTAANGCCATGAAAAAGGTNGAAAATAAGCCAGTGTANANATTNGATTTACTNTCAGTACTNGTTGTCCAAGAACTTGGTAAAGTAAAATCAAAAANACCAAACAATGACAATGCAAAAACTATAAATATTATGAAAAATAAAAAGTTTAAAATTGGACTTGTTGAGATCTGATTTAATATTTCTGGATTAATACTTTCCAAAAAATAAAAAGGAATACTAAGCGATATGTATATTAAAATTATAAATGCTCCATAAGTGAACGAATATAGTTTTCCATTCTTTTTCTTAGATGAGAAAAACGAAACTGTTAAGGGGATCATTGGAAATACACAAGGTGTTAACAAAGCAAGAAATCCTCCAATTAAACCCAAAAGAAGGATATTTAATCTATTTGTTAAAGGATTTTGAGATTTTGTATCAACAGAATTTAATATTAGATCTTTATTCTTAAAATCAATAATTAGGTCACTAGAAACATTTGAATAATCAAATGATTTTATATCCAAAAAACCTGATGAAGTAAGATTAAACTCTAAATTCAAATCTCGAAAGAGACAAACTCTATCATCACAAACCTGGTATACTAATTCTTGCTCAATAACATCACCAGTAAAAGAATCTTTAATCTTTACATCTTGATAAAAAAATACCTCATTAGTAAAATAAGATTGTTCCATTTGAAAAATTGGATCAAACTTAGTTTTTGGATTCGGTTCATTAACCTTTGAAAATGATTCAAAAATAGATTCGTCAAGAAAATTAAATTCAGTTGGTAGNGCACCCCCTTCCGGAAGATTTAAGGCATATAACCTCCAGTTTTCAGAAANTTCAGCTTTTGTAATTAATGTAAAGTTTCCCGATCCATTATCTTTGACAGCAGTTGACCAAGTTACAGGTTCTTGTGCTAAAGATTTGATTGACAAAAATAAAAATAATACTATATAGAAATTTCTAAACATTCACTTTTTGTTTCAATATATCTTCTATCAACTCTCTTGCCAACAATCCATATAATATCATCATTATTTGATGTTAAAAGCCATTGATTTTTTTTGTCAAAAATCGACATTTTTTGGTCTTTAAAAAATTTACTAACCTTTTTTTTACCCGACATACCAATTGGATAAAAGAAATCTCCATTTTTCCATTTTCTTATCTTTAACGGAAAGTCAACTTTTTTAGAAATATAGATTTTATTTTCTCTTTGTTTTAATGGTTTTGGGATTTTTGATATGTTAATTCTTATTGGTTTATTATTCATACCAATATCAATTTTGTATGAGGTTTGCTTATTATTAATTTTCGAGATCTCTTTAATAATTAACTCATTTCTATTTGATAAAATAGTGTGGGTTAATGATTCAATAAATTTTCCTGAATCACTTCTAATTAAATTAAATATTTCAATGACATTAAAGAAATTAAAATTTCTATAATACTCAAACTCAATATCGTCTACTTTAAAATTCTTCCAAAATGATTTTTGAGTTACTATAACATCATTTTTTACTGTAAAAACTTTAGATAACTCGTTTTTGAAGTACAAATCCTTCAAAAATTTTATTTTTTGAGCTTTAAAAAAAAGATCTATAAAATTAGATTTATAATTTTTATTTATTTTCCTAAATGAGGGGATTAATATATTTCTAATATAATTTCTTAAGTATTTGTTTTGAACATTAGATCTATCCTCTCTCCATGTAACATTATTTTGTTTAGCATAATTTACAATATCATTTTTTTCAATAAATAAAAGTGGTTTAACAATAATATCATTAACCACATTCATTCCAGAAAAAACAGAAACCTTCTTTCCTCTAGAAATATTCAAAAAAATTGTTTCGATATTATCATCTAAATGATGGGCAGTTAAAATAAAATCAAAATTATATTTAGATAAAATTTCATTAAAAAAAGAAAACCTGATTTCTCTAGCTTTATTTTGAATTGAGTTATTTTGATCTGACAAATCAACATTTTTTAAAAATAAATCAATTTGATTTTTATTTGTGTATTCAGAAATAAACTTTTCATCTAAATAACTATCATTTCCTCTTAAATTATAATTAACGTGAGCAATAGAAAAATCNAGATTTAGTTTATTGAGCAGANNACAAAGCACCATACTATCTACCCCTCCACTGACTGCAACAAGTAGTTTTTTTTTAGAAAAATTTAATTTATCGCAAATAGAAAAAAATTCATTAAGCATAATCAAATATAATTATTTAAGAGCCTCAATCATTGCCTCTGCCTTCAATTGACACTCGTCATACTCATTTTCTGCTTTAGAGTTGTAAGTAATTGCACTACCAATATTTAAATTAAGTTTTTGGTNATTAGAATCATAAATAATGGATCTAATCACTACATTAAAATCAAAATCACCATTAGGCATAAAATATCCAACTGATCCACTGTAGATTCCCCTCGAAACATTTTCAAATTCATCAATTAATTTCATTGACTTAATTTTGGGAGCACCAGTCATACTCCCCATTGGAAAAGTTGATTCTATAATTTTAGAAACTAAAGTATTTTTATCTATTTCACATTCAATAGTTGAGATCAGTTGATGAACATTCTTGAATGAGTATAATTTACTTAGCTCTGTTACTTTAACTTTTCCTTTTTCAGAAATTCGAGACAAGTCATTTCTAACTAAGTCAACGATCATATGATTTTCTGCTTTTTCTTTAATATTTTTAGTCAATAAACTTCTTATCTGCATGTCAATTAATTCATTTGGATTTCTCCTTGCAGTTCCTTTAATTGGCTGGGAAAAAACCCTATTGTTTCGTTTGGAAATGTATCTTTCTGGAGATGATGATATGATATTTATTTCCTTAAACTTAAAAAGAGTACTCATTGGTGATTCAGTAATTGAGTTAAGCCTGTTATAAACATNACAAGGGTCAATTNTTGAATTTTCAGAGTAGTAGTCAATNCAATAATTTANTTCATAAACATCTCCTTTTTTTATATGATCTTGTATTGCTTTAACATTCTGTAAATATTTCTTTTTTGAAACTCTTGNAACAAGATTATCTATTTTTTTTTCTACCGACTTTGGTCTATAATTAAGAATATTATTTAATTCTTGTTCAGGATCTAAATCAGAACATACTTCAAAAGTCAATAACCCATTTTTAGCTATTACAACAACTTTTGGTTTAAAAAAAGATATGTTGGGAATTGAATGAAATGTAATATTTGAACTAACTAAATTTTCAATTTCATTTTTTAAATCATATGAAAAAAAACCAAACAACCAATCTTTATCATTTATGAAATTATCAAGTTTTTTTAATGATTGATTTGATGATGATAACAAGTCTATACAGCCATAAGCATATATAAATTCATTTTCTGTTGATTCCGAGTTTGAATTCAATAAAACGGAATGATCAAAAGCTCTTGAATGATAGATTATTTTTTGCTTTAATGATTTAAAATCAACCCTACTAAAATTCTTAATTATTCTTTTCAAAATTTAAATTAAATGTAAAGTTAAAAGGTTATTTAAGTACATATATTAATATCTTTGAAAAAATTGTTAAATGCATAGTGTAGAAAAATATCAAAATAATGCTGTTACTCTGCTAAAGCAGCTAATTTCTATTAAATCTTTTTCATTTCAAGAGGATGAAACAGCTGATACTATACAAGAATGGTTAAAAAAAAATAACATTAAAACTGAAAGACAGGTAAACAATGTTATTGCTTATAACAAGTTTTTTGATCCCAAAAAACCATCAATACTTTTAAATTCTCATCATGATACAGTTGAACCAAATTCTGGATATACAATAGATCCATACTCCCCTATTATTGAAGATGATAAATTGTATGGGTTAGGAAGTAATGATGCTGGAGGAGCATTATGCAGTTTAATATCAACTTTCTTGTATTTCTACGATAAAGATGGTTTAAATTTTAATATTATTCTTTTAGCTTCAGCGGAAGAAGAAAGATCAGGGGATCATGGTATAAAAAGTGTTATGCCAAATTTACCAGAAATTGAGCTTGCAATTATTGGGGAACCAACATTGATGGACATTGCAATAGCAGAAAAAGGGCTAATTGTGTTCGATTTAGTAATAAAAGGAACATCAAGTCACGCAGCCCATAAAAATTTGAATAATCCTATTATAAAATCCACTACAATCATAGAAAAAATTTCTAATATGTCTTTTCCTAAATCCTCAAAGACACTTGGTGATGTGAAGTTAACTGTTACTCAAATAAATGCTGGGGTTCAGCACAACGTTGTTCCATCTGAGGTTAAAATAGTTCTAGATGCAAGAGTTAACGATAATTACACTAACAAGGAAATTTATGATTGTTTAAAAAATGAATTAGATTGTGAAGTTCATCCTAGAAACTTAGATTTGAATTCATCATCTATAAATGAATCACATAAAATTATCGAGGCTGCTAATAATTTAAAATTCAAAAAATATGGATCACCCACTCTATCTGATCAAGCAAAAATAAAATGTAATTCGATTAAATTAGGCCCAGGAGATTCATTAAGGTCTCACACTGCAAATGAGTTCATTAATATTTCAGAAATTAAAAACGGGGTAAAAAGATATATTGAATTAATAAATGAATACAATAAAATATTTTAATTAGATATGCAGTGGTCTATTTTCTAAAGCTGATAGAGCAGCTTCTTTAATTGCCTCTGAATATGTGGGATGAGGATGACTCATCATCGATATATCTTCACAAGAAGCTCTAAATTCCATCGCTGTAACACCTTCAATAATTAAATCAGCAGCACGAGCACCAATAATATGAAAACCTAGAATTTCATCAGATTTTTTATCAGCAATGATTTTTACAAATCCATCTAAATCACCACTAGCTCTAGATCTTCCAAGAGCTCTCATTGGAAACTTTCCAACTTTTATTTCAATTTTTTCATTCTCTAATTGTTCTTGTGACTTACCAACTGATGCAACTTCAGGCCATGTGTAAATAACATTTGGAATTAGATTGTAATTGATGTGAGGTTTTTGACCAGAAATTAGTTCCGCTACGGCAATTCCTTCTTCCTCAGCCTTATGTGCTAGCATTGTACCTCTAACAACATCACCAATTGCATAAATACCCTCAATTGATGTTTCAAATCTTTCATTGATATTAATTCTTCCTTTAGAATCTAATTCAACACCTATTTTCTCTAAGTTTAGTCCTTGAGTATATGGTTTTCTACCAACGGAAACCAAACAATAATCAGAATCAAATGATATAACCTCATCTTTTTTATTCTTAGCGAGTACTGAAACTGTTTTTTCATCTGATTTTACTTCAAATACCTGATGAGATAGATAAAAATTAATTCCTTCTTTTTTAAGAACTTTATTTAATTCCCTAGAAACATCTTTATCCATGAAAGGAGTAATTCTGTCGGAATATTCAATTACTGAAACCTTGGACCCTAATCTATTATAAACTTGTCCTAGCTCTAGACCAATAACGCCTCCTCCAATAATTATTAAATGTTTAGGAATTTCCTTTAAACTTAATGCTTCTGTTGATGTAATTATTCTTTTTTTATCAAGATTAATAAAAGGAAGATTTACAGGCTTCGAGCCTGTAGCTATGATACATTTATCAAAACTTAAAGTTTCATCACATCCTTCAACATATATTAAATTATTTTCAAGAAATGATGCTTTACCATTAAAAACTGAAATTTGATTTTTACTCATCAAAAAATCAATACCTTTTACAGTTTGACTAACAACATCATTCTTCCTGTCTATCATTTTTTTGAAATCTAAACTAACTTCACCATTTATTTGAATTCCATGCTTTTTAGCATTGTTTAATATATCATCATAATGATGAGAAGAATCAAGCAGTGATTTTGAAGGAATACATCCAACATTCAAACAAGTTCCACCAAGTGAATTATATTTTTCAACAATTGCTGTTTTAAAGCCAAGTTGAGCTAACCTTATAGCACAAACATATCCTCCCGGTCCTGAACCAATAACTACTACATCAAATTTTTTAGATTTCATACNAAACAAAAATACAAATACATCACTAAATATTTTATTTTATTAAAGATAAATGAAATATATTTTGAAGAATATTATGAATATATTAGCAATGATTTATGAGAAACAACAATTCGTTAGGTTCTGATTCTAAATTATTGTCATTATTTGATTCACTCTTTCCAATAATTGTTCTTGTAATATTATTATTTATTAACGTAAATATTTATGGAGATGCCTCACTTGATGGCTCAAACCAATTTATACTTATAATAGGAGCGGCAATTGCATACTTATTTGGATTGAAAAACAAAGTAAGTTCGTCAAGTATTTTCTCATCTATATCATCTAATATTAAGTCAATAAGCATTCCTATATTAATCTTGCTTCTTGTTGGAGCTTTATCTGGAACATGGTTATTAAGTGGAATAATTCCATCTATGGTTTATTATGGATTTGACTTAATAAATGCTTCATTATTTTTACCTATATGTATTATTCTGAGCGCAATTGTTGCAATAGCAACCGGCAGCAGTTGGTCAACTACCGCAACAATAGGTATTGGTCTGATTGGAATCGGAAAAGTACTTGGTTTTGAAAGTGGTCTTGTTGCTGGTGCAGTAATTTCCGGTGCTTACTTTGGAGATAAAATGTCACCTTTAAGCGACACTACAAATTTAGCTGCAGCTGTTTCTGGATCTGAACTTTTTAGTCATATAAAGTACATGACAATAACAACCATTCCAACTATTTCTATTACACTTGTTTTTTTTACTTTATATAATTTAATATACCAACCTAGTGAGCTGGTATCAAATATTGAATATGTTGAAAGTATTAAAGATTATTTTTACATATCACCAGTACTTTTTATTGTGCCATTATTAGTCATTTTTCTAATAATAAAAAAAATACACCCTGTTGTATCCCTTTTTACGGGCGTTATACTTGCATGTTTATTTTCAGCTCTTTTTCAAAATGACTTAATCGAAAACTTATCATCAAGTTATAATATTAACAGCTATCAAGTAATTATAAATTCAGTTGTTAATGATACAAACATTGAAACAAATGCAACTTTATTAAACGATCTTTTTTCATCTGGAGGCATGAAGGGTATGCTAAATACAATATGGCTTGTTATAGCTGCTATGGTTTTTGGTGGTACAATGGAGGCTATTGGGGCTTTAAAAAGAATTTCGTTTTTTTTAATCAGCTCTGCAAAATCTATAGTTGGACTATTTTCTAGCACAATTTTAAGCTGTTTAACTGTTAATATTACAGCATCCGATCAGTACCTTTCAATTGTAATCCCCGGGAAAATGTTTTCAAAAGCATTTGAGGACAGAAATCTATCACCTGTAAATCTAAGTAGAACAATTGAAGACTCAGGTACTGTTACATCAGTATTAATTCCATGGAATACCTGTGGCGCTTACCAGTCTTCAGTTTTAAATGTGAATGTTTTAGATTACTTTGTATATGCTATGTTTAATTGGTTAAGTCCGATAATGACGTTATTTATAGCTGCTATAGGGTACAAACTAAAAAAAATCAATGAATAATAACACCAAAATAATTAGTGGAATTCTTCTTTTAATACTATCCTCCTTAGTATTAATATCTATGGTTTCGTTTATGTTTTCTTGGAAAGAGGATTTATCAGCAATGGCAGTAATTTTCAATGATGGAATTGAAATAAAAAATATTTCAAATAAGTTAGGCTTGATAAGCTCTTATTTTTTGATTTACAAGAGTTTTGGTATAGGTGGATTTTCAATAATATTCAATCTCATTGTTATTGGTCTTACCTTGTCTTTTGATAAAGGTTATAAAAAGCTTATTCAACGATCTTTAACATTTATACTTTCAGCTGTTTGGTTATCAATTTTTTCTTTTCACTTTTTTGAAGATTATATATTCTCAGGTTTATTTGGATATGAACTTGGAACAATTATTTTAAATTTCAGTGGAGATTTAGGATTACTTTCATTTTTACTATTTGGATTTATAGCTTTCTTAGTTATTAATTTAAAAATTACACCTAATGACTTAATACATTTTTTAAAAAATATTTTTGAAAATATTGGAAAAAAAATCAAGTCAGGTAATATTGAAAGTACATTAGAAAGTGATGAAACAAATGAAGAAATAAATGAAAATACATTTGAATTTAAAAATACGGAAAGTATAACTGAACCTACAATAAAAAACCACTCTGTCTTTGAAGAAAAATCTGAAAAATTAAAAAACGATGATTCAGAAATTGAAATGAAAATTGAAAAGGTTGTTAATGAAGAAACAGTTAGATCAGGCTCAATGAATTTAGTTGATTACGACCATACACTTGAACTAAAGTCATATAAAGCACCACAACTAAAACTTTTATCTGATCACGACAACAATGGTGTGATAACAATTAATCAAGAAGAACTAGAGGAAAATAAACAAAAAATAATTGATACATTAAGCAATTACAAAATTGGTATAGCAAATATTAAAGCAACNATAGGTCCTACTGTCACTCTTTATGAAATTGTTCCAGAGGCAGGAATTAGAATTTCTAAAATTAAAAATTTAGAAGATGATATTGCTTTATCATTATCAGCTCTAGGGATTAGGATAATTGCTCCAATGCCCGGAAAAGGTACAATTGGAATTGAGGTGCCTAATAAAAGTGCAAAAATTGTTTCAATGAAATCATTAATATCTTCAAAAAGATTTCAAGACGCTGAAATGGAATTGCCATTAGCATTAGGTAAGACAATCAGTAATGAAACTTTTGTAGTTGATCTTGCTAAAATGCCTCACCTTTTAATGGCTGGAGCAACAGGGCAAGGGAAATCGGTTGGAATAAATTCTATTTTAACATCATTGCTTTACAAAAAACATCCCAGTGAGATAAAGTTTATTCTAGTGGATCCTAAAAAAGTTGAATTAACATTATTCAATAAAATTGAAAGGCATTATCTAGCTAAACTTCCTGACTCATCAGAACCAATTATCACTGATAATAGAGAAGTAATAAAAACTCTAAATTCTTTATGTACGGAGATGGAACAAAGATACGAGCTTTTAAAAAATGGGATGTGCAGGAACATAAAAGAGTACAATCAAAAATTTAAAAAAAGAAAATTAAATCCAAATGATGGACATAAATTTCTTCCTTATTTAGTTCTTGTTGTAGATGAATTTGCAGATTTAATAATGACTACCGGCAAGGAAGTTGAAACACCTATTGCTAGACTTGCACAACTTGCAAGAGCTGTAGGAATTCATCTTATTATTGCAACTCAGAGACCTTCAGTTAATGTAATAACTGGATTAATAAAAGCAAATTTTCCTGCTAGAATAGCTTTCAGAGTAACCTCTAAAATTGACTCAAGAACAATTCTCGATTTAGGTGGAGCAGATCAACTTATAGGAAGAGGTGATATGTTATTTACACAGGGAAATGAATTAGTTAGATTACAGTGTGGATTTGTAGATACTGAGGAAATAGAAAAAATTACTGAAATAATTGGAGCTCAAAAAGGTTATAGTAATGCATATTTATTACCTGAATTTATTGATGAAGAGATTAATAATAATGAAGTGAATGTTGAAGACAGAGATCCATTATTCAGAGAAGCCGCAGAAGTAATTGTAAATGCTCAACAAGGTTCAGCATCACTTTTACAAAGAAAAATGAAACTTGGTTATAACAGAGCTGGGAGAATAATTGACCAGCTTGAAGCAGCAGGAATAGTTGGAAAATTTGAGGGAAGTAAAGCCAGAGCTGTTTTAGTTAGATCAATCGCAGAATTGGATCAATTATTGAACTCTGAAATCTGATGTTAAAAATCGTTCTTGTTATTTCATTTTTATTTTCTGGTTCTTTGAATCAAAACAAAATTGATTTAATAATTAATCATTATTCAAAAATTAATTTTTTTGAGAGTGATTTTGAATTAGTTACCTATCAATCAAAAAAGGAAAAATTTAGAAATAAGGGAGTTATTCAAGTTGAAAAATCAAATTTTAAAATATCTATTGATGATGTAGTTTACGTTTACCATGATAATAAATTTTACACAATTTCATCTACTAATAAAGAATTAACAATCCTAAATATTGAAAACAATGAAGGAATTACAGACAAAAGCATTCTTTTTAAAATAAATCCTCTTAGTTTTTTAAAAAAATTTAGAGATAACAATAATATAGTTTTTGAAGAAACAAATAACAGATACATAATTAGATATATCTTAGAGCAGGAGAAATACAATTTATTTTTTGAGAAAAATTTTGATCTAGCCAATATTGAAATTATNTATAAAAATTCTGAAATCTCTAATAAAATTTTTTTTAGTAAAACAAGAAATGTTAATACAGAAAGAAATATTAAAATTGATTTAAATGATTATAAAGATTATTATGTAAACGAATTATGAAAGTTATTGATCAGTATATATTAATATCCTATTTAAGAAAATTTTTTAGTTTTTTTCTGTTGATAATGTTTGTATTTATTTTTCAAACAATTTGGATGTTTATTGATGATTTAGCAGGAAAAGAAATTGATTTTGAGATTATTTTTAAGTTTTTAATCTTTTACACGCCAAAGCTAATCCCTTTAATTCTTCCATTGACAGTATTACTTGCATCTATTATGACTTATGGTGACTTCGCTGAGAAATATGAATTTGCAGCAATGAAATCCTCTGGAATTTCTCTTTTCAGATCCATGAGAGTTCTAATAGGTGTTAATTTAGTTTTGTGTGTAATTACATTCTTCACTGCGAATAATCTAATTCCATATGCAGAATTTAAATCCTACAACCTTAGAAAAAACTTAGCTAAGGTAAAACCTGCATTAGCTATTACGGAAGGTGTTTTTAATAATATTGGCTTAATGAACATAAAGGTTGACAACAAGTATGGGATTGATAATTCAAAATTAGAGGATATTATTATTCATAAATCAAATAAAAACAATGATAATTCACTTGTAATTAAAGCTAGTAGCGGAGAATTAATTGGAGATGAAGGATCTGATATTTTAAAAATAGTATTAAATGATGGATACAGATATGAAGAAATACTGGCAGAAAATCCAAATTCAAAAGAATTTAAACCACAAACAAAAATATACTTTGATGAACATAATATATTTATTGATCTTAAGGAATTAAATAATGTTGATTTTTCTGAAGAGAAATACAATAATACCTTCAGAATGCAAAATATAACTCAATTAGGGTTCAGCATTGATTCTTTAGAAAAAAGACTTGTTAATCAGTATGAAAATTTTGCGTCGAATTTTTATAAGAGAACTGGCATATATAATTTTCAAACTAATTATGCTAATAGATCAACAATTCCTGATGTAAAAACTACAAATGAAATTTTGAATGATTTTGATAAGCCAACCATTGGTCAAGTTCTGAACTCAATGGAAAACAATATTGAAAATCAAATCACAAGTCTTGAAAGTCAGAAAACAAATTTTTTTATGAGGGAAAAATTAATAAACCTTCATAAATCAACACTTTATGATAAGTATGCAATATCATTTGCTGCCATAATATTGTTCTTTGTTGGTGCTCCACTTGGAGCAATAATCAGAAAAGGTGGATTTGGATATCCGGTTGTTATTGCATTAATCATGTTCTTGACTTATCATTTTTTAGGGACTTTTTCTAAAAATGCTGCTGAGGATGGATCAATAGCACCAATGCTAGGTAGTTGGATCTCTAATATATTAATGTTACCTATTGGTATATATTTAATTTCTAGAGCTTCATCAGATAAATCGATAATTAATTTAGATAGTAAAATTGAAGAATTAAAATCATACTTAAAAAAAATAAATTTTAAAAAATGAGCTTAAATACAATTGAAGAAGCATTAATTGATTTAAAGAATGGTAAAATGATCATTGTAGTAGATGATGAAAACAGAGAAAATGAAGGTGATTTTATTCTTCCAGCTGAAACTGTTACNCCTGAAATTATAAATTTTATGGCAATTCACGGAAGAGGATTGATTTGTGTACCATTAACCTCTAAGAGATGTAAACAACTTGGGTTAAATCATATGGTTGATAAAAACACAGAACTAATGGAAACGGCATTCACTGTTTCNGTAGATTTAAAAGGTAATGGTGTAACATCTGGAATATCAGCATCAGATAGAGCAAAAACAATACTTTCTTTAGTAGACAATATGACAAAGCCCGATGATTTAGCAAGACCTGGTCATATATTTCCCCTTGTTGCAAAAGATGGAGGTGTTTTGAGAAGAACTGGACATACTGAAGCTGCTATTGACCTNGCAAGATTAGCAGGATTTAAACCAGCTGGTGTTGTTTGTGAGATAATGAANGAAGATGGAACAATGGCTAGANTTNCAGAACTNAAAAAAGTTGCNAAAAAATTTAATTTAAAAATTATTTCAATTGAAGACTTAGTNTCATATAGGATGAAACACGATACATTAATTGATGAGATTGATTGTTTTAAATTTAATTCTATACATGGTGAATTTGANATGCATGTTTTTAAGCAAAATAATAATGATCAAATTCANATAGCATTAAAAAAAGGTAAATGGAACGATAATGAAGCTGTGTTAACTAGAATAACTTCACTNGGATCAATTAANAATTTAATTGAAAGTATGGTTAATGAAGATTATCAGGGNTACGATTCAATANTAAAAATTATTAATAATTNTGAAAAGGGTGTNGTAGTTTTTATAAATCAAGAATCTGAAGCTAANAACANAATTAACTGGTTAAACACAATTAAAGATAAACACAATACAGNTGATAAANCTTTACCATACAGAAAAATGGATGCAAAAGATTTTGGNGTTGGAGCNCAAATACTTCANAAATTAAATATTAAGAAAATAAATTTATTAACCAATAGCAAAACCACTAAAAGAGTAGGTTTAAGTGGATACGGTTTAGAAATTACTGACCAAACTTCTTTTTAAAAAAACCAAAGTTTTACTGAAATAATAATTAGTGATATTATCATAAAAACTTTAATTATTCCTTCTCCTCTTTCAACAGAAATAACACTTGCTTTCCAACCTCCATATAAAGTTCCTAAAGCTATTGAAATACCGTAGGGAAAATTAACTAAATCATTATAAAGAAAAATTAAAAAAGCTGCAGCTGTATATATNAAGATTACTATTGATTTTGTTGCNTTTACTTTNACTAGGTTCATTTTATTAAAGTAACTAAGAAAAAGCATNACCACTAAACCAATNCCTGCATTCACAAAACCACCATATATNCCTANAAAAAANAATACTATACAAGAAATAACAANCTCTTTAGTACTCNTTTTTTNTGAANTNAAGTTTAGTTTANTTTTAGGTTTAAAAAGAATTAAAATTGAAACAACTATTATAATTANAGANAGNATTTTATTNAAAATATCATCTTCAACAGAAATTGCAATTTTAGCTCCAATTAAAGATCCTAAAAGTGCTGAAATTCCTAGATAGATACTAAANGGAAATGTATTTATNCCTTTTGATTTAAAGCCATAATGAGCAGAAAAAGANGAAAATAAAATACCTATTCTATTTGTACCATTTGCNACGGAAGATGGTAANCCCATGAAAATTAAAACAGGAAGAGTTATNAGTGAACCACCTCCAGCCATTGTATTTATAAAACCAACAATTATTCCTATTAAAAATAGTGCAGGATACTCCCAAGGTATGTTTAAAAATATATCCAAAATTATANNATNNTAAATATAACAATCAAGCTAATATAAATTATGTTTTAAAAAATTACTTTTTATATTTGCACGTCTGGAGAAATGGCAGAGTGGTCGAATGCGGCGGTCTTGAAAACCGTTGAGGGTCACACCTCCGGGGGTTCGAATCCCTCTTTCTCCGCTTAACCCTAGGAATTTTCCTAGGGTTTTTTATTTNCTTGTAATTAATAGTTAAATTTGAATATGCTTTCAAATAAAGAAAAACAACTNATTAAAAAAGAAGAAACATTTTGTTCTAACACATACAATCCTCTTCCAGTTGTNTTAAAAAANGGAAAAGGCGTGTATGTATGGGATNTTCACTNCAAAAAATATTTAGATTTTNTATCCTCTTATTCTGCAGTTAATCAAGGACATTGTAATAGNAAAATTTTAAGGTCATTTACTAGACAAGCAAGGANATTAACNCTTACNTCAAGAGCTTTTTACAACAGTGANCTTGGNGATTCACTTGAATACATAACTAAAACNTTTGGNTATGATAAAATGCTTCCAATGAATTCTGGGGCAGAAGCNGTTGAAAGTGCAATCAAAATATGTAGAAAATGGGGGNACGAAGTAAAAGGAATAAAAAANGATGTTGCNAAAATAATTACTTGCAATGGCAATTTTCACGGNAGNACAACAACANTCATTTCCTTTTCATCTAGCAAAGGAAGTAAAGAAAATTTTGGTCCACTAACACCAGGATTTGAAATAATAGATTATAATAACATCNAACAACTTGAAGNTGTTCTTAAAAAAGACAAGAANATTGCAGGTTTTTTNGTAGAACCAATTCAAGGTGAAGGAGGTGTAGTTGTTCCAGATGATGGATATCTNTCCAAAGCAAAGAAATTGTGTGAAAAATATAATGTTTTGTTNATTGCAGATGAAATTCAAACNGGTATAGGAAGAACNGGAAAGCTACTTGCTAGCTGGCATGAAGATATTATTCCTGATNTAGTTATACTTGGAAAAGCATTATCTGCTGGTTTTTATCCTGTTTCAGGNGTATTAACATCAAAAGANATTATGAGTGTAATGCANGTTGGATCACANGGNTCTACTTTTGGTGGAAATCCTCTTGCAGGNGTNGTTGCAAAAGCTTCNATTAAGTATACTTTAGACTATAAGCTTTCAGAAAATGCAGAAAATCTNGGTAAAATTTTTAGANATGGTTTGGAAGAAATAAAATCTANAAGAAAAATAATTAAAGGAATTCGAGGNAANGGATTATTAAATGCAATAATTTTAGATTGTGATATTAAATCAAAAATCCCTTGGAATATATGCCTTAGNATGAAAGACAATGGTTTATTAGCAAAGCCAACNCAGGGAAATAAAATTAGATTTGCTCCCCCCNTAGTAATAAATAAAAGACAANTAAAAAAAGCTTTAAAAATTATTGATNTAAGNTTNAGTGANTTNTAAACTATCATTAAATATAANTGATGAAGTATCACAACTTTCCAAAGTGATAGTTGGTCAAGCTAATAATTTTATNAAACCCNANATCTNTGATNTATATGATCCAACNTCAAAATTTCATTTAAANAACAANACATACCCNAAAAAAAAANATTTAATANAAGAACTTNATTCTTACAAGAAAGCTCTCNGAAGAAAATAANATTGANGTAATTGAACTTGATTCTATNAAGGATTGNAATCAAATATTTGCTAGAGATATAGGTTTTGTAATTGATGATTTCTTTTTTATNTCAAATATACTTCCTCATCGTCAGAATGAAATTAATGGTTTNAAATCAATNTTNAANATGATTGANAAAGAAAAGATCATCANACTTGANGATNATATTCANNTAGAAGGAGGGGATATTATTNTCGCAAAAGATAAATTGTATATNGGTTATTATGATGANGCTGATTATAAACAACAAATTACAGCAAGAACAAATTTTAATGCAATTGTTTTTTTNAAAAANTTTTTTCCTGAAAAAGATATTNTTCCATTGAAATTAAAAAAATCCTNACTAGATCCTGAAAACAATGCTTTACATTTAGATTGTTGTTTTCAACCCGTTGGNAATAAATATGCTGTAATATGTAANGATGGTTTTTACAATTNTAGTGANTACAACTTGCTTGTTAAAGAATATGGTGTTGATAATNTNTTAAATATAACCTCAAAAGAAATGAGTCAAATGNTTTGTAATTTTTTTTCTATNTCTNAAAAGATTGTTGTTTCNGATTATAAATTCAATAAGTTAAATACTTGGNTCGAAGAAAGNAANATAAAAGTTGTAAAAGTAAAATTAAATGAAGTNGGTAAGCAAGGNGGGTTNTTTAGATGNTCAACACTACCNTTAATAAGATTGTGATGATATTAACCAGTAAAATTTTAATGGTTAANCCNAATAATTTCAGATCNAATGAAGAAACTATAGTNAATAATTTTTTCCAANAAAANAGTCTTGGAATTTCTAATAGTGTNTTAAATAAAATCGCAANAAAAGAATTTAATCAGTTTGTAAGAAAATTAGNAGANAATNAAATTGANGTTGNAGTNATTGNAGGTTNTANAACTCTGANNAATCCAGATGAAATTTTTCCTAACAACTGGATTGTATTTGATCAAAATAANATTGGTATTTTTCCAATGTTTGCNAAAAANAGAAGAACAGAGGTGAANTACGATNTNATTAAAAAAATTANNNGTAATAATNATTATAANATTTATGATTATACAAAATATGCTGATTNAGANATCTTCTTGGANGGAACAGGAAGNTTTGTTTTAGACAGAACNAATAGAATTGCATATTGNTCTATCTCTCAAAGATCNTCAAAAGAATTNTTTTTNAAATTTTGTAANGATTTTAATTACAATCCAGTTTCNTTCAAAGCATATCANACATACAAGAATGAAAGAAAATTAATTTACCACACAAATGTAATGATGACNATAGGTGCTNGTNCTTCAATAATTTGTNTCGATTCAATAGATANCTTGGAGGAAAGAAATCTAGTNAAACAAAAACTTACAGAGANAAACATNGTTNTTGAAATNTCTGAAAATCAAGTAAANGATTTTGCTGGAAACATAATTATTTTAAAATCAANAGATAATNTNATNAAGTTTATTATTAGTGAAACTGCTTATAATTCACTTTCATCANCNCAAATCAATCAAATTAATANTATTGGTGATTTTNTAATTGGATCNATTCCAAATATTGAAAAATNCTCTGGAGGAAGTGTTAGGTGTATGATTGCAGAAATNTTCTAATTAATTTAACAACAATTACTACATTTATAAAATGAAAAAAATCTTTACTCTATTNNTNTNNGTTGGNNTGTTTNGTCAGAATTTCAATACTACAAATTTTGATATTGATTCAAATTTNANCATAANNNANAATCAAATTACNGCTGANTATNCNAAGANAGTCATAAATTATNNNGGAAATAGATATTATTTTAAAAAACCACAAAANGCNCTNATTTTCTTATTCGANGGTGAAAAACCAATAAATGTTCANACTAATTATAATCTNTTAGANCAAACTTTTGATATNNATGCAGAAAACAGCAAAACACTAAAATTNTTATCAAATAAAGTAAGNAAAGTNAGTTTNGCAGAAAAAAANTTTATTTCTNTAAAAGGAAAATTTTANGAGCTTATNACTGAAAATGAAANTTTTTTATTNNTAGCAGATACGTTTTTGGAATTATATGAACCTAGTTATACTGCTGGAATACAAGAAAAACCTGAGCCAAGCTATAGAAGAAATAATTCACTTCTTCTTTATGTAAATAATAAAATGAAAAAAATTGAAAGAAGAAAGAAATTTTTATTGTCTATGTTTTCAAAAAAAATGTCAAAAGAAATTAATAGCTATATAAAAAAGAATAAAATATCTCCAGGTGATAATGAAGATCTATCTAATTTATTTCTTGAATTTTTTGAAGATCTAAAATTTTAAATTATTAATGGATACACAAGAATATGTTATAGAGTTCCTTTCCGATGAATGGATAAGGAATATTATTGTAACTACAGTTTGTATATTTATATACCTTCTTCTTGGTAAATTTGTAACTATAAAAAACAAATTAAATTATGCTAAGATCATATCATTTGTATTAATTTTTATAACATTAACAAATCACGGTAGACTTATTTTAAATGGTAATTGGAATATTAGTGAAAATTTACCGCTGCAATTATGCAGTATTTCTAATTTAATAGCTTGTACTATTTTATTTATTCCAAAAAACAAAACTCTCTTTGAGTTTCTTTTTTATGCTGGCATAATTGGTGCTATTCAAGCTTTTTTAACTCCTCAGATTAATTATTATGATGATTCACTGTATAGGTATATTGAGTATCACGTAACTCACGCAGGAATCATTTTATTACCAATCTACATGTTTCTAGAGCTAAATTATAAGTTAAGAAAATATTCATGGCTTAAAATGCTAATTTATTTAAATATTCTTGTAGCCATTATAATGCCTCTCAACTTTCAAATTGACTCAAATTACATGTATATAGCATATCCACCTGAAGTAAACAATCCACTAATAATTGGTGAATGGCCCTACTATATTCTATTTTGGGAGATAATAGTTCTAATGTTTACCTATTTTCTTTACGTAATTAGTACAAGGAAAAAAGTATGAAAACTCCAATAGAAGTTTTTTCTGACTGGGTTGATATTGGAAAAGATGAGGGGATGGAAAAAAACCATTACATGCCAGTAATGGAAATGATAAAACTCTATAATGTAGGTAATGCATATTCATTTGTAGATGCAGGATGTGGAAACGGATGGTTAGTTAGATATTTATTTGAAAATACAAATTGTGTCAATGGAATTGGAGTGGATGGTTCCAAAAAAATGATAAAAAAAGCAAGATTACTTGATAATCTTGGAACATACTTTAATGCTGATTTATTGAGCTGGAATCCTGAAGATAAGGTTAATGTTGTGTTTTCTATGGAAGTCTTATATTACTTTGAAAATCCACAAACATTAATAAATAAAATACATGATAATTGGTTATTAAAAAATGGAAGATTTATCATGGGAGTTGATTATTATTTTGAAAACAACACATGTCATAATTGGCAAGAAAAAACTAAAGTAAATATCATGAAACTTTATTCAATTGAAGAATGGTTAAGTTTTTTTAAAAGATCAGGATTTAAAAATATTAATTACAAACAAGTTTGTAAGGAAAAAAATTGGGAAGGAACTTTGGTAGTTTATGGTGATAAAGGCTAATCTACAATTGAATTAATCCCTCCTTTTATATTATAAATTTTTAAATAGCCATTTTCTGTAAGAAACTTTGCAGCTAATCCACTCCTTCTTCCCGACCTGCATAATAGAAATATATTTACTTCTTTATCAAGATTTAATAAATTTTCGTAAAAATTTTCTTTATAGAAATCAATTTGTACGAAATCATCAACACTATTTATTGAAATTTCCTCATCACTTCTTACATCAATCAAAAGTTTGCTTGATTCAAAATTTAAAAAAAAGTTATAATCAACTTGATTGTAGTTGATTTGACTACAAGAAATAAAATTTTGTAGCATCAACATAGGAATTAAGAATTTTAAATGCTTATTAAACATTTTTTTATTCCTGAATAACCTTTACTTACATTAACTAAATTATTAAATCCATTTTTCTTCATTAGTGATGCAGCAATCATACTTCTGTAACCACCTGCACAATGGATGTAATATTTATTGTTTTGATTAAGTTTATTTAAATTGTTTTCTAAAGTTTTTAATGGAATTTTTATAGAATTGTCTAATGATGAAGAATATATTTCTCCTTTATTTCTAACATCCAAAACCTTAATTTTATTCATTATATTAACAAAATCTTCAGGTGAAATATTCTTTATACTTTGTGTTTCATAACCATTTTCAATCCAACTTTTAATACCGCCAGATAGATAACCTACATAATTATCAAAACCTACCCTTGATAATCTTGTGAACACTTCAGTTTGTCTTTCATCATCAGCTACAACTAAAATTTTGATTTTAATATTCTTCAAAATTTCTCCCGCCCATGGAGCAAAACTACCATCTATTCCAATAAAGATGGAATTTGGAATATGACAATTACTAAATTTTTCAGGGGATCTTGTGTCTAGAATTAAGACTTCATCACTTTCAATAATATTTTTGAAATCAGTTGGATCTATTGATTTTGAGTTATTTAAAAGAATTTCATCAATATCACTATAACCATTAATATTTAATGACACATTAGAAGGAAAATATTCTGGAGCAGGGGGTAAATCTTTTGTTAAAATATCAATAAACTCCTTTCTGTTGCATGATCCATTTAGTGCATAATTTAATTTTTTTTGATTACCAAGAGTATCAAAAGTAATTTTCATCATATTCTTTCCACAAGCTGAACCTGCACCGTGAGCTGGGTAAACAATTACATGGTCATCTAAAACTGATATTTTATTTTGTATTGAATCAAACAACATTCCCGCTTGCAGTTCAGGATTAATCTCAGCATTAACTTGAGCCAAATCTGGTCTACCTACATCTCCTAAGAACAACGTATCCCCAGTAAAAATGCAGTAATCTTTACCCTCAGAATCCTTTAAAAGATATGTTACACTCTCAAGTGTGTGACCAGGTGTATGTAGAACCTTAATAGAAAGGTCGCCTACAATAAATTCATCATTATCATTAGCTGTAATGCATTCATAGTTTGGTTTTGCATTGGGACCGAAAATAATTTTTGAATTTGTCTTTTTTGATAATGTTAAATGTCCACTAACAAAGTCAGCATGAAAATGTGTTTCAAATACATACTTTATTTTAGAGTTGTTATTTCTTGCTTTATTTATATACAAATCAACTTCTCTTATCGGGTCGATGATAGCAGACTCACCATTACTTTCAATATAATATGATGCTTGGAATAAGCAACCGGTATATATTTGTTCAACAATCATTTTTCAAAATTAATAATATTATTAATAACATTTTCATAATTTAAGAAAATGAAACATGGAGTGATAAAAGAAAGTATAGTTGCTGTAAGGTCAAAAAATGACAGTAAGAGTGAGATGATAAATCAATTTTTTTTTGGGGAGACTTTTACGGTAAAAGAGAATGATCTTAAGTGGGTAAAAATTACTTCGTTTTTAGATAATTATGAGGGATGGATTGAAAAAAACAGTATAATTTTTATGTCTGAAGAAGATTATAAATCACTCAATTCTAACATTGTAATTAACAAAACTGAATCTAATCTCATTACCCCAGATGGCTCCACAATGATAATCCCAATTGGTTGTCAAATAAGTTCTGCTGATTACTTAAACTTTAAAAAAATTAAAATAGAAAGTAATTCTACAGACATTAATATTTTTTTAAATAGTCCTTACTTATGGGGCGGAAAAACAAAATTTGGAATTGATTGTTCAGGACTATCACAAATTTATTTTAGAACAAAAAATATATTTATTAAAAGAGATGCTAAAGACCAGTATGATTCAGGAAGCGAAATTGAAAGAATTGATGAAGCAGAAAAAGACGATTTATGCTTCTTTGGAGATTCAAAAGATAATATAACTCACGTTGGAATATACTTAGAATCAAGAAAAATTATACACTCCTTTAATAGAGTTAGAATAGATGAATTGAATGAAAAAGGAATAATTAACTCTGATTCCCTAAAACTCACACATAAGCTTCAGGGAATCAGAAGGATAACTCAACCTTGAATTTCGTTAATCTTAGCACTTATATCTTTGAATTTTTCATTTTCACCTAAAACTCCATAGATATTTTTTAAAGTATTCAAGGCATCAATATTGGTTGGAGAAACCTCAATAAGTGTTTCTAGAAATGGAATACATTCTTTGTATAAATTCTCTCTTTCAACTTTCAATTCATCATATCGAATATTATCTTTTTTTGAGGTTCCAAGATTATTCATTTCATCAACTAATGATTGTTCACCATCAAGAATTATTGCAACTAAATTTAAATACGCGTCAACATAATCTGGTTTAAATTCAATAGCCTTTTTATAATATTCTAAAGCTGAATCATTTTCTCCTTGTTCAGATGATATAACACCAAGGTTATAATATAGAATTCCATTTTCAGGATCTTTGGTTATTGCTAACTCCATTAATTCCTTGAACTTTTTTCTATATAAATCTCTTTCACTTTCATCATCTGTATTATTACTAATTCTAATATATAAGTCAGCCTCATTAAGTATTAAGCTTGTATCATCCGGCTGAATGGATCTTGCTTCTTTAATTGCTTCAATTGCAACATCATTCTTCCCTTGCTGAACATATATAAGTGCTATATTTTTTACAATCTCAGGATATCTGGACTCTGTTTTACCAACCCTTGGGTTTGAATAATCTTTTGAGCTCTTTAACAGATCAAATTCTGTTTCAGAAACTTTTTCCTCCTTACCAGTTTCATTGTTAGTAACAAAATACTCATCAATAACACCAGTGTAATTATTTTCTTTAAGTTCAACATAATAATCAAGTGCTTTATCATATTCTTTTGAATTTACAGCACTACCCGCTGCGTAATACAGATAATCTTCATTTTTATCTTCATTCATCCTGTAAGCCATAAGTAATTTGTCCGATGCTACTATATAATTAGAATTTCTATTGTCTTCAACCGCTGAGTTAATAATTGAAGTTTCGATTTGACTATACAAAAAATCAAATTCTGTTTTAATGATTGTTGAATAAGCAGAATCATTGATTGATTTTAGTTTATCATATGCTGCAATAGCATCATTAAATTTTTCTAATTCATTTGAAACTTTCGCTAAATAAAAATAATACTGTGCTTTAATTTTATCATCAGAAAGGTCAACAAGAGCACTAATTGATTCAAGAGAACTTTCAGCTTCATTAAAAAAAGATTCTGAAATAAGTTTATTTATCTGTCTTAATTCCTTTTTCTGAGAGAATGAATTAGAACAAATAATTAACATCATTAAAATTGCTAGTTTTTTCATAATATAATTTTAGTTTACTTGATTATCATCTAGGACTTCTATATCTTCAACATATTGAACATCTTCATCATCTAACACAACTTTAGCTACAGCTGCAATAGAATCATTTTCTTTGATATTAATTAATTTAACACCCTGGGTTGCTCTACCCATAACTCTTAAATCATTAACTTCCATTCTTATTGCTATTCCAGATTTGTTAATAATCATTAAATCATCACCATCAGAAACGTTTTTAATGGAAACCAAACTGCCTGTTTTTTCAGTAATGGATATTGTTTTTACTCCTTTTCCTCCCCTGTTGGTAATTCTATAATCTTCAAGACTAGATCTTTTACCATATCCATTTTCTGAAACAACTAATATGTCACTGTCCATGTCATTTACTGAAATCATTCCAATTACTTCATCTTTATAATCTTTTAATCTGATTCCTCTAACTCCTGACGCATTTCTTCCCATAGGTCTAGTTTTACTTTCTTCGAATCTTATACATTTTCCAGATTTCACAGCAATTAACACTTGAGAATTTCCAGTNGTTAATTTTGCCTCTAAAAGCTCGTCATTTTCNTTAATAGTTATNGCATTTATTCCATTTGATCTTGGTCTAGAATATTGNTCNAGAGATGTTTTTTTAACTTGACCAAGCTTNGTACACATAATAACNAAATGATTATTNATGTATNCCTCATNTTTTAAATCTTGTGTACAAATNAANGCTTTAACCTTATCATCAGNTTCGATATTTATNAGGTTTTGTATTGCTCTNCCTTTAGAAACTTTACTTCCCTCAGGAATCTCATANACACGCATCCAAAAACATCTNCCNTTTTGGGTAAAAAANAACATNTACTGNTGATTAGTNCCAACAAATAAATGCTCGAGAAAATCTTCACTTCTNGTTGTTGAACCTTTTTGNCCTACTCCTCCTCTNTTTTGNGTTTTATATTCNGCAAGTGGTGTTCTTTTAATNTAACCAGCATGAGANATTGTAATAACAACTTTTTCATCAGGAATCATNTCTTCAATACTTAGTTCTCCNCCNGAAAATTCTATTCTAGATCTTCTTTCGTCACCATGTTTTTCTTTCACCTCAAGCAACTCATCTTTTATGATTGACATTCTTCTATCTTTGTTTTCAAGTATGTCTTTTAAATCAGTGATTAATTTTAAGAGCTCAGTATGTTCATTTCTAAGCTTGTCTTGCTCTAGACCGGTTAATTGTCTCAACCTCATTTCAACTATTGCTTTAGATTGAATTTCAGTTAAATTAAACTCCTTGATTAGATTAGACTTAGCATCATCTGCATTAGATGAAGCTTTAATAATCTCAATTACTTTATCGATATTGTCNGAGGCTATTATTAATCCTTCAAGGATATGAGCACGTTCTTCAGCTTTTCTTAGATCAAATTTTGTTCTTCTAACAACAACATCATGTCTGTGATCTACAAAATGTGAGATCATTTCTTTTAAATTTAAAAGCTTAGGCCTTCCTTTAACTAGTGCAATATTATTTACGCTAAAAGAAGATTGGAGTGCTGTGTATTTAAAAAGTGTATTTAGAACGATATTTGGTATAACATCTCTTTTGAGAACATAAACAATTCTCATTCCATTTCTATCAGATTCATCTCTAATAGTTGAAATACCCTCAATTTTCTTGTCATTAACAAGCTGAGCTGTTTTTTGAATCATATCAGCCTTGTTAACTTGATAAGGTATTTCAGTAACAATAATAGATTCCCTACCATTAACTTCTTCAAAGTTTGCAGTAGCTCTCATAACTACCCTTCCTCTACCAGTATGAAAAGCTTCTTTTACACCATCATAACCATAAATTACTCCTCCAGTTGGAAAGTCAGGAGCCTTAATATGATTGATTAATTCATCAATTTCAATATTGTTATTATCAATATAAGCTACCGTACCATCAATCACTTCAGAAAGGTTGTGTGGAGGCATGTTAGTTGCCATTCCTACTGCGATTCCAGAGGCACCGTTGACTAGCAAACTTGGTATTTTTGTAGGTAGTACAGTTGGTTCTTTTAGTGAATCATCGTAGTTAAGCTGAAAATCTACTGTATCTTTTTCAAGATCTTGAACCATTTCCTCTGAAATTTTCTTCAATCTAGCTTCAGTATATCTCATGGCAGCAGGGCTATCTCCATCGATGGAACCAAAATTTCCTTGACCATCAACCAGCATATATCTCAAACTCCACTCTTGGGCCATTCTGACCATTGTATCATAAACTGAACTGTCACCGTGTGGATGATACTTACCTAAAACTTCACCGACAATGAAAGCAGATTTTTTATACTTACTATTTGATCTTAAGCCCAACTCACTCATTCCGTACAAAACTCTTCTGTGTACAGGTTTTAAACCATCTCTTACGTCTGGAAGAGCCCTAGAAACAATAACCGACATTGAATAATCAATGTAAGCTGATTTCATCGCATCCTCAATGTTAATTGGTATTAATTTTTCTCCGTTGGACATAGTTTATTATTTATTCGTTAAAGATAATTATTAGACAGTAATTTTAATCTGTAAATAATAATGGATTTTAGCAAACTTATTAACATTTATGTTAAATTTTTTTTATTACAATTGATATTTATTTTTAATTATTAATTTTACAAAATGGATGATAATTTTTCCTCAAGAGTAAAAGATGTTATAACCTACAGTAAAGAAGAAGCTTTAAGGCTAGGTCATGATTTCATTGGTACTGAACACCTTTTACTTGGAATATTAAGAGATGGTGGTGGAAAAGCAATAAAAATCTTAAAATCTTTGGATATAGATCTTGATTTTTTGAGAAAGAAGATTGAAATTTTAAGCCCTCCAAACCCAATCATTAATTTTGAGGAAAATCTTAGAAAAAATTTGCATCTAACAAGACAAGCAGAAAGAGCATTAAAAACAACTTTTCTTGAAGCTAAATTGTTTCAAGGAAATTCGATTAATACAGCTCATTTACTTCTTTGTATTTTGAGAAATGAAAATGATCCGACAACAAAATTACTTGAAAAGTTAAANCTTAATTATGAAATAGTTAAAGANCAATTTAANGATCNTATCTCTGAAATTTCTGAATCATATGAAGACATTTCATCNTCNAGTACATATGATGACGATGATGCNGAATCTANCGAAGANTCNGTAGAACAAAACCCATACACNGNAAAGCANAATTCNAATAAATCNAAAAAATCAAAAACACCAGTTTTAGATAATTTNGGNAGAGATTTNACAGCNTATGCTAATGANGGTAAANTAGATCCTATNGTAGGAAGATNAAANGAAATNGAAAGAGTTTCTCAAATTTTAAGNAGAAGAAAGAAGAATAATCCNTTNTTNATTGGTGAACCAGGTGTTGGNAAATCAGCTATAGCAGAAGGTCTNGCNATTAGAATTAATGAAAGAAAAGTTTCAAGAATCCTTTATAATAAAAGGGTTNTNTCTTTAGANTTNGCAAGTGTTGTTGCNGGNACTAAATANAGAGGACAGTTTGAAGAAAGAATGAAAGCTGTNATGAATGAGTTAGAAAAAAATCCTGANATTATCTTATTNATTGATGAAATNCATACAATTGTAGGTGCTGGTGGAGCNATGGGAAGNTTAGATGCTTCAAANATGTTTAAACCTGCNCTTGCAAGAGGAGAAATTCAATGNATNGGTGCNACNACAATNGANGANTACAGAAAATATATNGANAAGGACGGAGCTCTTGAAAGAAGATTNCAAAAAATAATGGTNGANCCCACAACNATTGATGAGACGATNGAAATNCTNGAAAATATNAANCATAAGTATGANGATCATCATAANGTAAANTATACTGANAAAGCAATTGAAGCNTGTGTTAAATTAACAGANAGNTATATNAATGATAGAAATCTTCCAGATAAAGCNATTGATGCTCTTGANGAAGCTGGGTCTAGAATTCATATAACTAATATGGANGTTCCTAANAGTATTATNGAATTAGANGATAANCTNGAGGAAGTAAGGGAAAGAAAAAANTCTGTTGTAAAAAACCANAAATATGANGAAGCAGCNAGNNTAAGAGATGATGAAAAAAAGATTGANAAAGAACTNCTNGCTCAACAAATTGANTGGGAAGAAGAACTAAAAAAGAATANACAAACNGTNACNGAAGATAGTATTANTGANGTTGTNTCATTGATATCTGGNGTTCCNCTTAANAAANTTGATAATAAGAANAATAAATTAAATTTTGATTTNTTAAAAAANCTNCAAAAACAAATCATTGGTCAGGANGAAGCAATTGANGTAGTNGTNAATGCAATTCAAAGAAATCAAACTGGACTTAANGATCCNAATAAGCCAATAGGATCTTTNATNTTTCTTGGACAAACNGGNGTTGGTAAAACNCAGTTAGCNAAAAGNTTAGGTCAAGAAATTTTNANNANNAAAGATTCACTAATCAGAATTGATATGAGTGAATACATGGAAAAGTTTTCANTTAGNAGATTAATNGGTGCTCCNCCTGGATATGTTGGATATGAAGAAGGNGGTCAACTNAGTGAAAGANTAAGAAGAAAACCCTACTCNATTGTTCTTCTTGATGAAGTTGAAAANGCTCATCCAGATGTATTNAATATGATGTTNCAAGTTTTAGATGANGGTTATTTNACTGACAGTGTTGGAAGAAAAATTGATTTCAAAAANACAGTGATAATTATGACATCAAANATAGGCACAAGAAATTTAAAAGATTTTGGAACTGGTGTTGGATTTGATACTGAATTNAGAAAGAAAGAAAAAAAGAAGTTAACCACTGAAATACTAAAGAAAAGTCTNGGNAAAAAATTCTCNCCTGAATTTCTTAANAGAATNGATGAAATTGTTGTATTCAATCAACTTGATCAAGANNAAATAATTAAAATTGTTAAAATNGAAATCAATAAGTTNATCANTAGATTATCTGAAATTGATTANACTGTTAANCTTGATTCAAAAGCAATTAAATTTTTAGCAAATAAAGGATANGATAAAGATTTTGGAGCAAGNCCNGTTAAAAGAGCAATTCAAAAATACATNGAGGATGAAATTGCTAAAAGAATCGTAAAGAATGAAATAAAAAAGGAAGATATCATCAGTATTACTCACAATAAAGGTGAAGATTTCCTAATTTTTAACGTTTAATTATCAAATAATTTCCACTTAATTAATTATTAAATATCTTTACCCGCTTATAATTAAGCGAAGTGAATATTATTAAATTTGGAGGTTCATCAATCTCCAATTCAAAAAACATCCAAAAAGTAATTAACATAGTTAAAGATTACGATGGTCAAACAATAGTAGTGCTTTCAGCTTTCGGTAAAACAACAGATAATATTCTTTACTGCGGAAAATTAGCATCAGAGAAAAATAAAGATTATTTACTAGAGTTTAAAAAAATTGAATCTTTCCATTATGATATTATAAGATCTTCAGTTGATATTAATTTTCAAGTAAAAATTTTAACTAAAGTTCAACAGATTTTACTTGATTTAGAATCAATTTTAAATGGAATATTTGGGGTTGGTGAATTGAGTGATGGTATTGAAAAAAAAATATCCACTTTTGGTGAAATATTATCATCTAACATATTTTATCAAATTACAAAATATCATAATTTGAAAAGTGATTATTTTGATTCAAGAAAAATCATATTCATAAAAAAATCTACAACTAATAATATTATAGTTGATTTTGAAAAGACCAAAAGGAAGCTTAATGAAAAATTGAAGAATTCTTCAGCAGAATTTATTATTATGCCAGGTTTTATCGCTTCAGATTCAGAAAACAATGTAACTACTTTAGGAAGAGGCGGTTCTGATTTTACGGCAAGCATAATATGCAGCTTACTTTCAGGAAAGAAATTAGATATATGGACAGACGTAAGCGGCATGTATACTGCTAACCCTAAAATCGTTAAACAAGCTAAGCCAATTCAAAAACTTTCATACGAAGAGGCAATGGAATTATCTTATTTTGGTGCCAAAGTGATATATCCACCCACTATACAACCTTTAATCTCAAAAAAAATTCCAATAAATATTAAAAACACATTTAAACCTAAAGATGAAGGTTCTGTAATAGGAATAAAATCAAATAATAAATTTTCTGCTATCAAAGGAATTTCACATATAGAAGATATTTCATTAATAACACTTGAGGGGAGTGGAATGATTGGTATTCCGGGATACTCAAAAAGATTATTTGAATGTTTATCCAGAGCTAATGTGAATATAGTAATGATTACTCAGGCTTCCTCTGAACATTCAATATGTATTGGAATTAAATCATCTGATGAGAAAAATGCCAGCCTAATTATAAATGACGAATTTGAAAGTGAGATTCTTAACAAAGTAATTAATCCAATTGTTTTAGAAAAGAATTTGTGTATTGTTGCCCTTGTTGGAGATAAAATGAAGAATCATCAAGGTATAAGTGGTAAAATGTTTAATACACTTGGTTACAATAACATTAATGTTAAGGCAATATCCCAAGGTGCATCTGAAAGAAATATTAGTGCAGTAATTAATAAAAAGAATATTAAAAAAGCTTTAAACTCACTACATGAAACATTCTTTGAAAAGAATATTAAGGAAGTTAATGTTTTCATCACAGGTGTAGGAAATGTTGGATCTGAGCTAATTAANCAATTGATAAATCAAGAAGAATATTTATTAAATAATTTAAACATAAAAATTAATGTTTGTGGAGTTTCAAATTCCAAAAAGATGATTATAAATAAAAATGGAATAAATCTTAATAAATGGTTTAAACTTCTTGAAAAAGGTTCTAANGCAGATCCTAATTTATTTCTTAAAAAAATTAAAGATTTAAATCTTAGAAATAGCATTTTTGTTGATAATACTGCTTCTGATATTATTTCTAAATTCTACAAAAATTATTTAAAAAAAAGTATTTCAGTTGTTACATGTAACAAAATCGCTTGTGCAGATAAGTTAGAGAATTATAAAGAATTAAAATATCTCTCAAAAAATTATAACGCGCCTTTTTTATTTGAAACTAATGTTGGAGCAAGCTTACCAATAATTGATACTTTAAAAAATTTAATTGCTTCTGGTGATGAAATAATATCAATTCAGGCCGTTCTTTCTGGAAGTTTAAATTATGTTTTTAATAATTTTAAAGAGAAAGATACTTTTCATCAGATTGTTGAAGATGCCAAAAATTTAGGATTTACTGAGCCTGACCCAAAAATTGACCTCTCAGGAACAGACGTAGCAAGAAAAATACTGATTCTTTCAAGAGAAAGTGGACTAGATATTGAGTTTAATGAAATTATAAACGAGCAATTCCTTCCTATGTCATGTCTAGAAATAAAAGGATATAAAAACTTTATTCAATCTTTAATTAAAGAAAAAAATCACTTCAATAACTTGCTTGATGAAGCTATTAATAAAAATGAAAGGCTAAAATATGTTGCAGAAATGACAAACGGAAAAGCTAAAGTTTCACTAAAGAGCGTGGATAAAAATCATCCATTTTATAATTTGGAAGGAAGTGACAATATTGTTCTTTTTTATACTAGTCGATATTCAAAACAACCTCTTATAGTAAAAGGAGCTGGTGCTGGAGCTGAAGTGACTGCTGCAGGCATTTTTGCTGATATAATCAGAATAGCGAATCGATGAATGCTATAGAAGTTTTTTGTCCAGGTTCAGTTGCTAATATTTCATGTGGATTTGATATACTTGGGCTATGTCTCGATTCTATAGGCGATACCATGAGAGTAAAGAAAGTTTCAAAAAAAGGTATAACTATAAAATCTATTTCCGGATATAATTTAAGCTTAAAAACAAATGAAAATGCCGCAGGTGTTTCAGCATTAGCTCTTCTTAATCAATATAAAAACATTGATTATGGATTTGAGATTGAAATTATAAAAAAAATTAAACCTGGAAGTGGAATTGGAAGTAGTGCAGCAAGTGCATCAGGAAGTGTATTTGCAATAAATGAACTTTTAGGTAAACCTTTTTCAAAAAAGGAACTTGTGAAATTTGCTTTAGAGGGCGAATATATTTGCAGTAAATCATATCACGCTGACAATATTTCTCCATTAATATTTGGAGGAATTACGTTAGTCAGAGATCACAAAGAATTGGATATTGTTAATTTACCAACTCCTAGTGAATTATATGTTACCATAATACATCCTCAAATTGAAATAAAAACCTCAGATTCAAGATCGATTATCGATAGAAATATCCATATATCAAAAATGATTGAACAATCAGCAAATCTTGGAGCATTTATAAGTTCGTTATATGAGGAAAATTATGAACTCTTAAAAAGATCAATTAAAGATGTTATCATTGAGCCATACAGATCAGAGTTAATTCCTGAGTTTAAAAACCTAAAGAAAATTGCCTTAAAAAATAACGCACTAGGATTTGGAATATCAGGATCTGGCCCCTCAATGTTTTCATTATGTAAAGGAATTAAAAATGCAAATACTGTCATTAAGAATATGGAGTATCAACTTGATAAAATGGATATAAATTATAAAAGTCATATATCTAAAATCAATAAAGAAGGTCTAAAGATTTTATGATGTTTTATAGCTTAAACAATACACAAGAAAAATCAAATTTCAAAGAAGCAATATTTAATAGTCTAGCTNGTGATGGNGGTTTNTATTTTCCAGAAAGAATTAATAAACTAAGTATAGATTTTTTAAATAATATTTCAAATTANAAAAATTATGAAATAGGCTATGAAATAATGAAAAATTTTGTAGACAAGTCTATGAATTCTTCAGACTTAGTTGATATAATACAAAAAACTCTAAATTTTGATTTCAAACTCTATGAAGTTGAAAAAAATATATTTTCATTTGAATTATTTCATGGTCCTACGCTCGCATTTAAAGATGTTGGTGCTAATTTTTTAGCTAACTGTCTTGAATANTACTCAGAAGAAAAAATATTAAATATTTTAGTTGCTACATCTGGAGACACTGGTGCGGCAGTTGCTAACAGTTTTTACAATAAAAAAAATATTAATGTCTATGTACTATTTCCAAAAAACAAGATAAGTGATTATCAAGAAAGACAAATTACATCCAAAGGAGATAATATTTATCCAATTGAAATAGAGGGAAATTTTGATGATTGTCAATCATTAGTAAAAAGAGCATTCAAAGACAAAAATCTAAGAAGTNAAATTANNATATCTTCNGCTAANTCAATTAATNTTGGAAGATGGCTTCCTCAATCAATATATTACTTTATANTTCTNAAAGAACTNTCAAAAATAAACATCAATAATAAAATAAATATTTCAGTTCCTAGCGGAAATTTTGGAAATATCTGNGCTGGACTAATTGCTATGAAAATGGGNTTAAATGTTAATAATTTTATTGCTGCNACAAATATTAATGACACAATTCCTAGATATNTNAAAACAGGTGAGTATACACCAAAAAAAACNATNAGAACNATTTCNAATGCTATGGATGTATCNGATCCAAATAATTTTCCTAGNATNGAACATNTTTNTGANAATAATTTTNAANCANTAAAAAATAAANTACGNGCTGAAAAAGTTNANGANGAGGAAACAAAAAATCAAATAAAAAAAACATATTGCATGANTCAAAATATATTCTTGATCCTCATGGTGCAGTTGGATTAGTTGGACTTANNAGATATAATTTAAAANNTGAAANTGGAATATTTCTNGAGACNGCACATCCNNTNAAGTTTAGAGACTCAATAACCGANATTNTAGATGTTAATATNGATGATCCANTAAAACNNACAAANNAANNNGNNANCCATAAAANAGNTNTAAAAAANAACTATNGTGATTTTATAGAATTTATAAAANANTCTCAATAAACTAAACTTTATTGATNTTTACATANTAATTCTTGTCTAANCTTATTTTTTCNGATTTTANATTAATTGACTTNANTTCCTGAGTTGGATTTAATCTAATTTTTTCATCACCAACANATANTTCTATTGGCATNTTAAAANCATCAACTACATTAGTCCATTTGNANTNNAGTAAGCCATCATTNAGNTTATATTCAAAAACAGGAATATTTGTTGTTCTAAGATATTGNTCAAAAAAGGTTGATAAATCATAACCCATTTTATCNGAAATGTAATTTTCAATTTGTTTAGTTTCAACTGTTTGATGATAAAANTCTTTGTTTAATCCTCTNAGAATCATTCTCCATTTTNCATCTGAATTNGCAATTTGTCTTATTGTATGTAAAACATTAGCTCCTTTACTATAAATATCNCTTCCTCTCTGATTNACNCCATAAGGACCAATCATTGGGGCTNAATTACTAATNCNNGCTCTTGTNCCAATAACNTANTCNGAAGATGCTTCTTTTCCATAATGATAATCTANAAAAAGGTTTTCAGAATAAGTNGTNAAAGACTCNTGAATCCACATATCTGCNATGTCTTTGTATGTTATGTTATTNGCAAACCACTCATGNCCTGCCTCATGTATGATNATNTAATCAAATTTAAGACCCCAACCAGTTCTTGATAAATCTCTCCCTANATATCCTTTCATATACTTATTTCCATAAGTAATTGAGCTTTGATGTTCCATCCCAAGATAAGGAACNTCAACTATTTTAAAACTATCTTCATAAAANGGNTATGGACCAAACCAATATTCAAAAGCATCCATCATTTTNANAGCATCTTTAAATTGAGTTTTTGCTCTCTCTATNTTATCTNTTAAAACATAGTAAATCATNTCTAATTTNCCTTTTTCNCCNTCATANANTTCAGAAAATTCGACATAGTCTCCTATATTNATNTTGACACCATAATTATTAATNGGATTTGAAACATACCAATGGTAAGTNNTNGTGTCTTNNAACTCNTCNATTTTNNTTAATCTACCATTTGAAATNTTCATTAAACCTTTTGGAACATTTACACTTATNAGCATACTNTCAACTTCATCNTACNNATGGTCTTTATTTGGCCACCAAATACTTGCTCCAATGCCNTGGCAACTAGTAGCTGCAAANTGTTTTCCATTNGAGTCTCTTGTCCAAGACAANCCACCATCCCAAGGAGCCCTAANNGCTTCTTTTGGNTTACCTTCATAATAAACCTTAANTGAATTTATNTTACCTTTTCTTTGCTTATCTATNANNTTTATGAAATGAGCNCTTCCTTCTGAGCTGAAGGTTAATTCTTTTCCATTTTGTTCAACTTTAGTTATTTTCAATGGAGATTGTAAATCTACTTGAAGTTTTTTATTAGGCTCAAGCACTATATATTCAATTGTGTTTGAACCTTTAATAAATTTTTTATCAAGATCAACTGCGATATCAAGGTGATAAAATGTTAAATCCCACCATGCCCTTTCTGGAGTTATACTACCTCTCAAGGTGTCTTGCTTTGTAAATTTATATTCCTGAGATATTGATTTGTTATTTAACAACATCAATAAAATAAGTATTCCAAAAAAAAATTTATTTTTCATAATCTTCATCAATTAATTCTATTAGTATGTCTTTTAATGTTTTACTTCTAGAGCCATTTTTAGTTGTAATAACAATAACTCCATTAGTTCCTCTCATACCATACTGAGCTGTAGATGCAGCGTCTTTTAAAACAGTAACAGATTCAATATCCGAGGGATTAATCATTGAAAGTAAGTTTAAACCACTTGATCTAGGGTCCTCTTTAACTTCAGTATTAAAAAACGGTAAACCATCGATAACAATCAAAGGTTCATTACTAAGAGAATATGAACCTTCTCCCCTAATTCTCATTTGACTCATAGTTCCCGGTGTACCTGACAATGAGCTAACTCTGAGACCTGAGACTCTTCCATAAAGATACTGTTCAATTGAAGTGTGCTGAGAATAATTTAAATTTGTAATCATTATAATAATGATTAAAAAAAATCTGTTTACAAGCATCATGTTGTAAAGTAAAAAAATTGATTTTAATTTGCATAAATTTTTATGAAAAAAACAGCCCTATTTGATAAGCATATAGAATTGAATGCTAAAATGGCTGACTTTGGGGGTTTTAATATGCCAATTCAATACTCTGGGATTAGTAATGAACATATCAATGTTAGGACTAATGTTGGAATATTTGATGTTTCTCACATGGGTGAATTTTTTGTTTCTGGAAAAGAAGCATTACAATTCTTAAATCATGTTTGCTCTAATAATATTCAGGAAATTGAAATTAATAAGGCTCAATACAATTGCTTAACAAATGAAAATGGTGGAATCATTGATGATTTAATAGTCTATAGATGTGATGAAAATGAGTATATGCTTGTTGTAAATGCCTCTAACATTGATAAAGATTGGAATTGGCTCAATAGTTATATTACTAAATACGATTGCTCAATAATCAATGAATCTGATAATATAGGTTTGATATCTGTTCAAGGACCAAAATCCCTACAACTTTTAAACGATGTTTTTAATAAAGATTTTACATCAATTAATAAATTCAACTTTAAAACTATTGAATATAGAAAACATAAAGTTGTAATATCAAACACTGGCTACACTGGATCTCCTGGATACGAGATATATTTAAATAATAACATAATTTTAGAAATTTGGGATTTACTTCTAAATCATGGTAAAAAGTATGACTTATGTCCCGTTGGACTTGGAGCTCGAGACACCTTAAGAATAGAAATGGGTTATTGTTTATATGGAAACGAAATTAATGACGATATAACACCTTACGAAGCTAACCTTATGTGGATAACAGATATGAATAAGGATTTTATTGGAAAAAAGAGTCTTGAAAAATCCATTAATAATTCAAAAAAGAAGCTAGTTGGATTTAAGATAATAGAAAGAGGAATTCCAAGAAAAGACTATCATGTATTTGATAGTGAAAATAACTTAATAGGAAAGGTTACATCTGGAACATTTTCACCATCTAACAAGCTTGGAGTTGGAATGGCTTTAATTGACTTTAAAAATTTTAAATCAAATAAGATTTTTATTGAGCTCAGAAATAAGCGTATAAAAGGGTTAATTCAAAAATTACCAATATAAATGGGAAGAGCCTTTGAATTTAGAAAAGCTAGAAAGATGAAGAGATGGGCAAGCATGGCCAAAACTTTCACAAGAATAGGAAAAGATATTGTTATTGCAGTTAAAGAAGGAGGTCCGAGTCCTGAAACCAACGCAAAGCTAAGGGTTGTAATTCAAAATGCAAAGACTGCAAATATGCCAAAGGATAATATTCAAAGAGCTATTAAAAATGCATCTGAAAAAAATAATGAAAACTATAAGGAAATTGTTCTTGAAGGTTATGGACCGCACGGTATCGCAGTTATAGTAGATTGTACAACTGACAATAACAATAGAACTGTAGCTAATATTAGAAGTTATTTTAACAAAACTAAAGGGAACCTAGGAATAAATGGATCCGTTGAATACTTATTTGATAAATTTTGTGTATTTAAAATAGTTATGTGTCCGGAACACGAAGAATTAGAACTTGAACTCATAGATTATGGTCTTGAAGAAATGGTAATTGATGATGAAGAAAATGAAATTATCATTTATGCAAAATTTGAATCATTTGGTGAAATTCAAACTATTCTTGAGAAAAAAAATATTGAAATTAAAAGCTCTGAAATCGAGAAATTGCCAAAAAAGACAATTGATTTAGATCAAGAAAAAAAAGAGGAATTTGAAAGCTTTCTGGAAATGTGTGATGAGGATAATGATGTACAAAAAATTCACCATAATTGTAGCTAAGAATTTTCAGCAACTATACCCAATACTCCAATATAAAATTTTTTCAAAAATTCAAAATCTTTATTAATGTCATATGTTGGATAAAAAGGTTTTGAGAAAACTACTTCTTTCTTTTTTGCATCCATGGATACTGATACTATCGGAACATTTGCTTTTTTTGCGATATAATAAAATCCTGTTTTCCATTCATTAACTTTTTTTCTAGTTCCCTTAGGAGATAGCGCTAACCTATATAAATCTTTTTTAGTAAATTTTTCAGCTATTATATCAACAGTTTTTGATTTACTATTTCGATTTACTGGTATGCCTCCAAGATATTTTAGAATATAATTCAATGGGGGAAAGAAAAGCTCTTTTTTTCCTATAAAGTTAATTTCAAGATTAAGTATTCTTCTTACTGAAATAGCTACAAAAAAATCGAGCCAATGTGTATGTGGAGCGACAATCATTACACATTTTTTTACTGGATTAGTTTCACCAATAATTTTCCAACCCAAAACATTACAAAAAATAAATTTAATCATGAATAAACTTTTCAGCCTCTATAAAATCTTCTTCAGTATCAATTGAAATAATATTATTATGAATTTCTAATAATTTAATTTTTTTATCGTTGTAAATAAATCTTAATGCTTCTATTTTTTCAGCTTTCTCAATTTCAGAGACAAACATTTTAGGAAATTCCATTAAGGCTTTTTTTCTGAACGCATAAATTCCAATGTGTTTGTAATACTGATTAAAAGAATTAGATCTGTTATAAGGAATGGGTGATCTAGAGAAAAAGTTAGCAAAATCATTAGCATCAGTAACAACTTTTACATTGTTATCATTGTTAATATCAATTTGATTATCAATTCTTTTTTTCAGTGATATAACGTCAATTATCTTATCATGATCATTCTTAAATTCACTTAGAATGATTTGAAGATTCTTTTTTTGAATAAATGGTTCATCTCCCTGAATATTTATTATTATATCACAATCAAAATTGTCCGCATACTCCGCTACTCGATCTGTTCCAGTTTCATGATCTTCTTCACTCAAAAAATTACTAATTGAATATTTATCTAAAATATATTTGATATCAATTGAGTCTGTTATTACATGTACCTCATCAAATAATTTGAAATCAATTATATTTTGTACTGTCCTAACTATTAAAGGAATACCATTAAGCTCTCTTAAAAGTTTTCTACTTAATCTTGTTGATTCTAATCTAGCTGGAATTAAAGCAATTGATCTCACGTGATAAAATTAGCTAAAAAATAAAAGAATAATTTATAGAGGTTTTAAGTATTTTCATAATTTAAAAAAAATTGTAGATTTGTCTCACCAGTAAATAAACCTTAAATGAAACTTACAGAAAAGAACAGAAAAATAATTACATACGCTTTATACTTCTTATCAATCGTGCTAGTTTATCAAATTTACAATTCAATTGATGCGCCTATTGAATTTAATAAGGTAAAAAATGAAAGATATCAAAAGGTAATTGAAAGATTAAAAGATATAAGAAATGCTCAAGTTGCATTCAAGAGTGTTAACGGAATCTACTCTGATAATTTTGATTCTCTAGTAAATTTCATTGAAACTGGTCAGTTTACTATTATTGAAAAGAGAGATTCAAGCTACATACAATACGATAGAGTTTACAGGATAGATATGTTGAGAGAAGTTGTAGTAGTAGATACTTTGGGATTTGTTTCAGTACAGGATTCATTATTTAAAAATGACAACAGATATAAAGATTTAGCCTTAGTACCTATTGATGGAGTAGATGAAAAATTTTCTATTAATGCAGATATTATTGATAAAAACGGATATAATGTTCCTGTATTTGAAGTCAAAGTATCAAAGGATGTAATCCTATTTGATCAGAACAAAGACTTATTAATGCAAGAAAAAGAAACTGTATCTGTTGATGGAGTCAATGGTCCTGCGTTAGTTTTAGGATCTTTAGAGGATGTTAGCACCAATGGGAATTGGCCAACTACGTTTGATGTCGATAGAAAATAATAATCTTTCAAGACTTAACATTATTGTAGGTGATAACTACTCCACCTTTCATTTTATAGACCATTCAAATTCACCAAAGTCGTTTTTCAAAAAACTCACTTATGACATAGAACTGAAAACTGAACTTATAAGTGACCTTATTGTAGAAAATTTAAGAACTAATGGGTTAAATAATTTATCAATTAATGAAATTAATGTTTATTATGATCATAATTTATTTTCGCTAGTTCCAAACTCATTATATGATGATAATTTTAATAAAAAATATTTAGAGAATATTTTTGAAATTCAAACCAATGACTTTGTTGAAAGCGATATAATAAGTGAATTAGAAATCAGAAACTTATATGTTCCTTACATCAACGTAAATAATATATTGATTGATTCTTTTAATCAAATTAATTATTTCCATTATAATTCTATACTCTTAAAAAAACTTTCAAACACAAGTATCGAAGAAAAAAATAAGATATTTTGTATTGTTAACAATAAATGCTTTAAAGTTGTAATATTCCAGAATTCTTCATTAAAAATGGTCAATAATTATAACTATGAAACTAAAGAAGATATATTATATTTTTTATTACAGTCACTAAAATCACAAAAAATTAAACCCGAAAAATCAAAATTAAATTACATATTAAATCATAAATTGTTGGGACTACAAGATTTTACAAAGGAATTCATTAAAGAAGTTAATGTATTGTTTTACTCTGATGATAAAAGTTGTGATTATATTTTTTAATAAATGAAAATTATTTCAGGATATAGAGGAGGTCAGTTTATAAAAGTTCCAAAAAGGATAAAAGTTAGACCAACAACTGGAAAGTCAAAAGAAGGAATCTTTAATATTTTAAATAATAGTTTTGACTTTGAAAATTTAAAGGTTCTGGATTTGTTCTCTGGAACTGGAAATATTAGTTATGAATTTGAATCGAGAGGCGCAAATGTTACTTCTGTTGATAATAATATCAATACTATTAAATTTTTAAAGAAAGAATCGGATGATTTAAAACTTGATATTTACGCAGTAAAATCAGACGTATTAAGTTATACAAAAAAAGTAAATCAAAGCTTCGACATTATTTTTGCTGACCCACCGTATAATTTTTCAAAGTCAGAATATCTCAATATCATCAATATTATATTTAATAAAAACCTTTTGAAAAGTAATGGATTATTTCTACTTGAGCATTCAAGTCAAAATGATTTTCTGAGTCATGATAATTTTTATGAAATGAGAAAATATGGTGGGTGTTTTTTTAGTTTTTTTAAAAATATAAATAACTGATTTCCAATATTTTCTTTATAATTATTTAAATCAAGTATTTAAGTATTATTTCTTTTTATTACTAGCCTTAAATAGATAGCTTTTCTCCTCTTTTGTTAAAGATTCATATCCAGATTCAGAAATTTTATCAAGTATAAAATCTATTTTTTTTTGATCTAAATCTGGTCCTGAATTGGTTTTATTTCTTTTAATTTTCTTATTATTTTTTTTGAGAATAAGTTTTGTGTAGATATCGACAAAATCTATCCCATTAAATGACTTGAACATTAAAAAGCCAATTAAGGCCCCACCTAGATGCGCAATATGACCTCCGGAATTCTCTAAGGGTATTCGAATAATATCCATAATTAATAGAAAAACAGCAATATAAAGCAACTTTATATTAACAAAGAAAAATCTTATTGTATGATTTGGATTATATGATGTAATGTAAAAAAGAATAGCCATTACTCCAGCTGATGAACCTATCATTTTTGAAGAAACCCCTTCAAAAACAGGAAATAAATTATAACTAGTTATATAAATAACTCCTCCAAACAATATTCCATTAAAAAAAACATTCAAAAGTCGTTTATCACCAAAATAATTAACAAGAATATTTCCAAAATAGAATAACATTATCATGTTCCAAAATAAATGACTGAAACTTCCATGTAAAAAACCATAAGTAATCAAAGACCAGGGCTTAAATATCAGAGACATCAAATCTGCTTCGACCACAAAGTAATCTAGTATAGTTAGATCTTTTAGCTCAAGTAGCCACAAAAAAGTATTTAAAAGTAATGGAAATATAAAAAATATAATATTTATCAAAATAAGCTTTTGCAATTGCCCCATAAATGATAAACTATATTTTAATTTATCTTTTAATTCCATCTATTTCTATTGAATTGATTTCTTTTCCAATACCACATCATTAAAAAACCAGTGATTGCACCTCCAATGTGAGCAAAATGAGCAATATTTCCAATTGAAGCAGAGGTAAAACCAAAAAACACATCACCCAATATTAGTAATGGAACAAGATATTTTGCTTTGATCGGAACTGGCGGTATTAATAGCATCAACTTAGAATTTGGAAACAAAAATGCAAATGCAACCACTATACCGTAAATTGCTCCAGATGCACCAACCATAACTGAATTAAAATCATAATACATTGAACTTAATCTTTTTTCAGAAACAAACTCAATTATTCCGGTGTTATAAGAACCTGATATTAATAAATTTTGTATATCATCAGCAGTTACTCCATTTGCTAATAAATCATTAGTTACGGAATTTACATTAAAATAATAAGCTAATGATTGAATTATTGCAGCTCCAATACCGGAAGAAAAATAAAAAAATAAAAATTTATTATTGCCCCACATCTGAACTAGAGGTGAACCAAACATCCACAAAGCAAACATGTTAAAAAATAAATGACCAATACTACCGTGCATAAACATGTGTGAAAAAATCTGATGAGCAATAAATTTATCGTTCTGAAAATAATGCAAGGCAAGTAAATCATTACTTAAGCCATATGAAAACTGTGTTCCCACAAAAAAAATGAAATTTATAGCAATCAAGTGAATTAAAATTTTAGGTGTTGATCTCATTTAAAAAATTTTTCTATTACATCATTAGTTAATGTATAAAAAGTTANTTTTCCNTCAGGACATAGTTCNGGNTTCTTACACGCAAACAATTGATTAACTANNTCTTCCTGTTCAGAGTAATTTAATATNNCTTTNCTTTTNAAGGATTTTGATTTAGNCATTANTANNGNTAGATGATCATTAATNCTTGANGAAGATGANGGAACCTCTAATATTTTATTTTCAATAAACTCATTAAAAAGTAAATTTATCTTTTCAGTTTCNAACAAAGGATTTATNCCGTNTATCTCAATCTTTTCTTCTCCAAATGTTAGNAAANNGAATCCAATATGAGAAAGCTGTATTTTAATTTCATTTAATATTGCTAATTCTTCTCTGTCNAAATTNAAAACAATAGGAAACATNAACTTTTGAGAATTATTATNTTCAGAAGAAATTTCAGTTAAAAAACGCTCATANAGNACTCTATATCTNGCTCTCTTTATATTAATTAAAATAAGATTTGATTTTGTTTTNGTAACAATGTATNTATCNGAAATAGAAAAATAATCATGTNCNTTATTAAAATTACTGTTCTCAGAAATATTNTNAAGATTNGAATTAAANANTNTATCNTCATTTTTNTCATTTNCATCATCAATATTNANCTCTATATCNCTAAANGGATTAAANTCAGATGANAATGAAATATTTGGNNGTTTGATATTAGATTCAGAACTCAAATTAGANAAATTGATATNGTNNGAAAAATCTATATTAGGAATGACATTAAACTTTCCAAGACTATGTCTTACAGATGAATTAAGAATAGCATANAGAGAACTNTCATTTTCAAACTTAACTTCAGTCTTNGTTGGATGCACATTNATATCAATAGAATCTTCAGGTATTTCAAAAAAAATAAAGTATCCCGGNTTATATTCTGNCTTAATCAACCCTTCATAAGCTTTTGAAATNGAATGATTTAGATAAGAACTCTTTATATATCTGTTATTGACNAATAAAAATTGNTTTTTTCTTGATTTATTTAAAAATTCNGATTTAAAAATAAAACCAGAAATTTTACCAATCTCAGTAGATTCACTTATTTCAACGAGCTTATTATTTATATTATTACCAAATATTCTTACAATTCTTTCCTTTAAATTTGATGGATTTAGAAGATAAAGTAAATTTCCATTGTGTTTAAAAGAAAAGGATACATCATGATGAGGAATTGAAATTCTGATAAACTCATTGACTAAGTGTCTTAATTCAACATTGTCACTTTTTAAAAACTTTCTTCTNGCAGGAACATTATAGAAAAGATTACTTACTGAAATAGTTGTTCCTTTAAGGCCCGATTCTTCATACGAATTAATAATTTTTCCATTTTCAATTGAAAGTACATTTCGTAAATTATCAAAATCAGAAGATGATATCTTAAACTTTGANACTGANCAAATACTTGAAATAGCTTCACCCCTAAAACCTTTAGTAGTTAACTTAAATAGATCTTCTTGGTTAGATATTTTAGATGTGGTATGCTTTAAATAACATAATTCTAAATCATCTTTTGACATTCCTTTTCCGTTATCACTTACCTCTATCAGNGTTTTTCCTGAANCAAGAATATTAATATCAATTTTTGTTGATCCTGCATCAATGGAGTTTTCAACCAATTCTTTTAGAGCAGAGGCTGGTCTTTGTACAACCTCACCTGCTGCAATTTTATTTACAACATCGCTATCTAAATGTTTTATGCTAGGCATTTAAAAAAATTGAAAGATCAAAATCTATAATATACAGAAAAATTAAAGTTAAAATAAGAACAATAAAAATTACGGTTTTAGAGAAAGAGGAATTAGACCTGTTACGAGCATGAATTCGAGCTTCTTTCCAATTATTAGACTTATCGTAAACACTTCTGGTTCTACCCTTAACATACATTGAATCAAGATCATATGTATTNGACTGATTCTCAGATTTAGAGTAACGAGGAGAATAGTTGAATTTTTTGTTTTTTCTAATCTTAAATAAATTAAACTTCAATGACTTAAAATTTGATTATAAATTTAGTAAAATGAAATCATTAATGAGTAAAATCTTCTTAAAGTAATGATTATCTTAGCCCATCAGTATGCAGNAAAAAATAAATGAATTAAGAAAGCTATTNAAAGAAGCTAAAAANATCATTATTGTTACCCACAACAATCCAGATGGTGATGCAATAGGTAGCTCTNTAGCTCTATTTCACTATTTAAATAAAATAAATATTAAATCAACTATAATCACACCCAATAACCANCCATCATTTTTAAATTGGGCACCNGGAATTGATGAATTGTTAATTTTTGAAGATAATNCTGAAAGTGCAATCAAAAAAATCAAAGAATCTGACTTAATATTTACTTTAGACTTTAATTCGCTTANTAGATGTGGTGAAATTTTTAATCATCTAGACTTAGATAAAAATTTTATAATGATTGACCATCATCAAAATCCTGAAAGCTATGCTAAAATTCAATTTTCTGAACCCAGTATAAGTTCCACTTGTGAATTAGTATATAATTTAATTGATGGTCTTGGAGATAAATCAATTATTGATAAAAAAATTGCATCATGTCTTTATCTTGGAATGATGACTGACACNGGATGCTTCCAATATAACGGAGTCACTAGTAAGACATATGAAATTATTTCTTATCTATTAAAAAAGAAAATTGATCAATCTGAGATTTATAACAACGTCTATAATAACTCAACTGAAAGCAAGCTCATAGTTCTAGGTAAAGCTTTAGGGAGTTTAAAAGTGCTNAATAATCATAACACCTCCTTCATGCATCTTNCTAAAAAAGATTTACTAGAATCGAATTATCAGAAGGGTGATTCCGAGGGAATAGTTAATTACGGATTAACTTTATCTAACATTAATTTTACTGCAATGTTTATTGAAGATATTGATCAAGAGGATTTAATAAAAATATCTTTCAGATCAAAAATAGATTTCCCATGTAATAAATTCGCAGAACAATATTTCGAGGGAGGAGGTCACATAAATGCAGCTGGTGGAAAATTTATTGGTTCTATTAAAGAAGCAATAGAATTATTCAAAGAAAAAATTAAAGAATTTCAAGTTTAAAATTATGAGAATTAAATTTTTACTATTAACAATATTAACACTTAACATTTCATGTAATATGTCACAAAAAAAAGATAACTCAACAATGTTTGCATTGATAGATACAAACAAGGGAACAATAAAAACTGAACTGTATTTTCAACAAACACCAGTTACTGTTGCAAATTTTGTATCACTAAGTGAAGGATCAAATAAAGAAGTTTCAGATGAATACAAAAACAAGAAATACTATAATGGAATTACCTTCCACAGAGTTATTTCTGATTTCATGATTCAAGGAGGCGATCCAACAGGAACTGGATCAGGTTCGCCAGGATATTCGTTCAAAGATGAAATTGTGGAAGAATTAAAACATGATTCTGCTGGAATATTATCAATGGCTAATGCGGGGCCAGGAACAAATGGAAGTCAATTTTTCATCACTCATAAGGAAACACCTTGGCTAGATGGACTTCACACTGTTTTTGGAAAAGTTGTTACAGGCCAAGATATAGTTGATACCATTGAACAAGGCGACTCAATACTAAATATTTCTATTGAAAGAAATGGCAAAGGAGCTGAAAAATTTAATGCATCCAAAATATTTTCAAATCACTTTAAAGAGGAAGAGCAAAGAAAAAAGGATGANGAAAAAAAATTCAAAAAACTCAAAGATGACGTTTCCAAAACTCATGCTAAACTAAAAAAGGATTCAAAAGAGACCGAAACAGGCTTAAAATATTTCATAAATGAAAAAGGAAATGGAGAAAAAGTTGANGAGNAAAAAACAATTTTAACACACTATGCAGTCTATTTTGAAGATGGAACTCTTCTTGACACATCAATTTTAAAAGTTGCTGAAGCATATAANAAAGTTAANGCTCAAAGAAAGAGCTCTGGAGGGTATAATCCAATTGAAGCAAGAGTTGGACCTAAGGATATGATGATTAGTGGATTTAAAGAAGGATTAAAACTTTTNAGCGTTGGCGATAAAGCAACACTTTTTCTGCCTTACTACCTTGCTTATGGAGAGACAGAATCAAGAGGAATACCTGCAAAATCAAATTTAATTTTTGAGGTTGAAATAGTAAGTCAACAATAATGCATAAAGTTTTAAGAAGATTATTTGTAATTAAAGTAATCTTTTTATTCATACTTACTTTTTTTTTAGTNAATAGCTATGTAGGTGAATTTAATCCGACATATAGAACATTATATGGGTTATGGTATAACTTATTATCTAAATTAACCAAAATATCATCTCTCAATTTTGGTGATTTGTTATATCTAATATTGTTATTCATATTTTTTTNTTTTTTACTAAAAAGAAACAAACTTAGAAGAAGGGATTATATATTAAGATTAACTCTTTTTGTTATGGTTATATATAATTCATTTTATTGGAGTTGGGGTTTCAATTATCAGTACCCAATCAACAGCAAACAAACAACACTTGATTACAATANCTCTGATTTAAAGGAAACTTTAGATTACTACCTTAAAAAAACGAANCAATATCATTTACAAATAACAAAGNCAAAAAANAAAACTGTAAAGACTGATTTAACNTTTAATGAAATAAGTGAAATGTGTACNAATTATTTTACTCGNAATACNCAATTCAAAGATTTTAAAGTAAATAAATCATATTTCTCTGAAATTATTTCATATCTNGGATTTACTGGNTATATTAATCCAATTACATTAGAATCNAATATAAACTACAANATTCCTGTAATTTCATTACCNACAACAATTTCTCACGAAATTGCACATCAAATNGGTTATTCAAGTGAAAGTGAAGCNAACTACTATGCAATAAAATCAACAATATCTAACANGAATAATTTTATNAAATACTCAGGTAGCCTTTTGGCTTTNCAGTATATAATTTCAGAAATTCAATATTCGGATAGTGATTATTTAAAACTCAAACTAAGTGAAATCAATAAAGGTGTTCTAAAAAACATTGAAGAAAAAAGGAAATTTAATTTAAAATATAAAAATCCTATTGAACCATACATTAAAAAATTATATGATATTTTTTTAAAAAAAAAACAACCAAGTGTACGGAATAAGATCGTACAACATGGTTGTTATTTTGTTAATTGACGATTATTATCAGTCTAAAATTAAAACTTCCAAATTAGATTCTAATTGATTTCTAAGTTTAGATATATTTTTTTCAATTTTATCTAATTTATTTGTGAAATTTTGAAGCATTAACTTTGCTTTTTCTAAACTTTTCATATGCATAGTTGTAGGACCATAAGAATTACCAATTCCTCTNGAAGCNACCTGTAGTCTTGCANTAATTGTTTGANAATCTTTTTCCATAACGTCTTTTTTAGATTTATTTCCTGAAACATATACATCAAGATCGAAAATTGCATCTACAATNTCTTTTGAAATAGNTCTAAAAGATTCATAATTCGAAGATTTAAGAATCATTGAATTAATNGCATTCATNTTATTCTTTGCTTTTGAAAATTTATGATTNANNANNGTTAATTCTTTNAATGTGTTNTCAAGNTCAACCAAAAACNCATCTATNTTNTTTGAATTAGGGTTAANCAAATCACCTGACCTAATTCTCTCAACATTAAAATATTTNCTNCCAATTTTACTNACNTCTCCNTTAAAATCAATAAAAACATTAAATGAGTATTTTCCTGGGCTTACNCNAAGACTNGGTGNATAACCTCCTCGTGAAGATCCTGAACTAAGGTGATTNTTTAATCTTTTNGTTAAATTCCAAGCTATTCTATTAAATCCTTTTTTATANGGNGCAACTAATCTATCCATAAATACATTTTCAGAATTATAAATATCAATCAATACTTTTGGTTTCTCTTCCTTTAGTTCTTCATCAAGATTTTCCCAACCTGGAAATGGAATGTCAGAATCTGATTTCTCTAATGCTTTTTCTTTCTTTCTTCTCTTTTGTTTCTTGGTTTGAAGATCATCAGAAATATAAAAAGTCAATAAGGCACCATAATCAGGATTTTTAGCATAAAAGGTATTACCACCTTGAGAGGAAGATCCAGATCTTTGTGGCGTATACTGTAATGCCTTTCTTGGTGAAAAAACTAGATTACTTTTTAGAGATTGAGGAGACAAAAATCTAAGTGAAGAATAATCATCCATAATATAAAATCCTCTTCCAAAAGTTGCAGCTACTAGATCATTTTCTCTTTTTTGAATTGCAAGATCTCTAATTGAAATTGTAGGAATACCGTTTGAAAACTTGACCCAGTTTGAACCACCATTTATTGAAACAAATACACCATACTCGGTTCCAAGGAATAGTAAATTCTTGTCAACATGATCCTGTACTAATCTCCATACAATATGATTATCAGGAATGCCATTAGTAATTTTAGACCAACTCTTACCACCATCAATAGTCTTATAAACATAAGGTTTAAAATCACCAAATTTGTGGTTATCTAAAACAGCATAAGCAACATCCTCATTAAAATGATCTGCTTTAATATCATTAACAAAAGAACCCTTTGGAACACCTGGAAGTTTTTCCACATTAACTCTACTCCAATTTAATCCACCATCTCTGGTATATTGAATAATTCCATCGTCAGTACCAGCATAAATAATATTTTCATTAGCAGGAGATTGAGAAAGAGAAGTAATTGTATTATAAGTTGACATTGCGTAAACATCCCAAGGATTATCCCAACTTTGAACTTTACCCATGATTGGCAACGAGAGTCTTTCTTGATTTAGAGTTAAATCATTTGATATTGGAGTCCAATCATCTCCTCTGTTGTCAGATTTCCAAACTCTTTGAGATGCAAAGAAAATAGTTTTTGGATCATGAGGGCTGACTAATATTGGTGAATCCCAATTAAATCTCTCATAATCATCTCCAACATCATTTTGAGGTTTAATATAAGTAGCCTCACCATTTGTTCTATCAATTCTATGAATTTCCCCTTGCTGAGATTGAGCATAGACTACATTTGGGTTTCCGGGTTCAGTTGCTGGCTGGTGTCCATCTCCACCTAGTAAAACAAACCAATCTGAATTCATAATACCAGAACGCTTTAGTGTTCTACTTGGACCCCCTTGAGTATTATTATCTTGAGTACCACCAAAAACATTATAAAAAGGCAAGGCATCATCAACTGCAACTTTATAAAATTGAGTTAGTGGGAGATTGGATACATACTTCCAAGATTTTGTGTTATCAAAAGATTCATATATACCTCCATCAGTACCAATTAAGAGGTAATTTGGATCACTTTCCTTAAAAGTTAAAGAATGATTATCTGAGTGCTTTTCAGTCTCAGTCATTCTATAAAAATCCTTTCCTCCATTATCAGAAACCTGAACTCTTACATCCATTAAATAGATTTTATCAAAATAGTGTGGTGATGCAACAAGCTCCTGATAATAATGAGGACCTGTAGCACCAGAAACTGTATCAGACATTTTTTTCCAACTACCTCCTGAATTCGTTGTTTTATATACACCACCTTTTCTTCGNTCAGTTTCTACAGCNGCATATAGTATTGAGCTATCAAANGGTGATATAGCTAGGCCTATTTTACCAAGATTTGAATTTGGTANACCAGTGTTAATTTTAAACCAAGTTTCACCNTTGTNAATNGATTTATATAATGATGTTCCTGGCCCACCTCCCATGTGAGCTGCAACATTTCTNTGTTTTTGCCATGTAGCAGCATATAAAATNTTTGAATTNTCATGATCAATTACCAAATCAGTAACTCCAGTCCACTCATTGATTTCTAANACATTTTTCCATGTTTNACCTCCATCAGTTGTCTTNAACAATCCTCTATCTCCACCAGGGGACCATAAAGGGCCTTGTGATGCAACAAATACAGTNTTTNGATCATCNGGACTCACAATAATTTTTGAAATNTGTTCAGANTTTCTAAGTCCCATGTTTTTCCAAGTTTGACCTCCATTTTGACTNAAATAAACTCCATCACCTATACCAACATGTCTACCNCCAACATTTTCACCNGTNCCTAACCAAATTCTAGAGGTGTTATGTGGGTCAATAGTNATACAACCAGTAGAATANAAGGACTGATTATCAGCAATAGGAGTCCATGTTGTACCCGAATTGGTTGTTTTCCAAACACCTCCAGAGCCTACAGCAACATACCATTCATTCTCATTTTCAGGATTAATTGCAATATCTGCAATTCTTCCAGACATAAATGCAGGTCCAATAGATCTAAATTTTAAACCTGATAATTGAGAGGAATTCAAATCATATGTATTTATTTTTTTCTTTTGTGAATAAATTGGAAAAAAGAAAAAAATAGAGATTATTAGTAAAAGGATCTTTTTCATTTGATAATAGTAATTGTTTAACTCAACTAAAGTAAATTAAAAAATATTAAATCTTAAAATGAAATTGTATTTTTAACAAAGTGAATCTTAATAGATTATTTATTCTATTTATTTTAATTTCATTTGCGTGTGAACCTGATGATATTTGTTTAGATTCTTATGAGGATACACCTAAAATGATAATTAGATTTTATGATCAAGACAATAAGCAACCAAAAAACGTAAAGAACCTTCAGATTTCTTCAGATAATTCTGAGGAAACTCTCTTTTTTAGTGAAACAGACTCTATTTCAATTCCTCTAGATCACACAACAGATACTTCAAAATTTATTTTTACAATAAATTCATCAAATTCAGATTCTAACTCAGACAATATTTTTATAAACTACAATAGAAATCCCATATATNTCTCTGTTGGTTGTGGTTTTATAATGAATTTTGATTTAAATGATTTAATTATTGAAAGTGATCAAAACAATTGGATAAAATCATTCAAAATAAATAATCAAAATATTAATTCTGAAACAGCTAAACATATTGAAATTCATCATTAACATATTATCCTTACTTTTTTTATTTAGTATGTCATCACAATCTGAGAGTGATACGATTTATGTAAAAAATAAATATGGTATTAGAGCTGGAATTGATTTATCTAAACAAATAAGAATGTTAACAGAGGAATATAGTGGCTTGTCACTATATGGTGATATTAAAATCAAAGAGAGGCTATTTATTGTAGCTGAATTAGGAAATGATCAAAAAACAATTGAAACAGAAAATATAAATTCAAAATTATCAGGTTCATACATAAAAACAGGATTTAACTATAACTTATACAATAACTTACCTGGNTTAAATAACGAGATTTATGTTGGATTAAGATATTCACAAAGTTTATTTAAAAATGAGTTAATTGATTATTCTATTTACAACAAGGATAGATTCTGGAATGATCAGAGAATATTAGAATACAAAGAGTTTGACAATCTAAAATCAAGTTGGATAGAATTCGTTGTAGGCTTTAATTCAGAAATAAAGAATAATTTATTTATGGGATTAAGCTTAAGACTAAATAGAATGTTGAAGCAGGATATACCAGAAAATTTTACAAATCTTTTCATTCCTGGATTTAATAAAGTAACTGAGAACAATAATTTTGGAACAGGAATAACATACTCAATAATATATCAAATACCAATTATTAAGAAGTAATGAATTGGTTTGATACTAAATTTTATCATATACTATATAAAAACAGGGATCATAAAGAAGCTGAATTATTTATTGAAAATTTAATTGATAAATTAAAAATTAAAAAAAACTCTAAAGTTCTAGATTTAGCTTGTGGAAGAGGAAGACATTCAATATTTCTCAACAAAAAAGGAATGATTGTATCTGGTTTCGATAGTTCAGAAAACAATATACTAGAAGCTAAAAAAAATAATACAAAAAATTTAAAGTTCTTTAAGAAGGAAATGGATAAGTCATACAACGACTCTTTTGATGTTGTTTTTAATTTATTTACAAGTTTTGGATATATAGATCACAACTACAACACAAAAGTTTTTCAGCGTATTTCAGAATCATTAAACATTAACGGATTATTAGTACTAGATTTTCTTAACATATTACATGTAAAAAAGAATATAGTTAAAGAAGAAATAAAAAAAGTAGATAACATCACTTTCAATATTAAAAGATTTATTAAAAATCAAATTTTGTATAAAAAAATTGATTTTACGTACCACAAAAATGAATATTCATTTAAGGAAAGTGTTATGTGTTTAGAACTAAAAAACTTTAAAGATTATTTAAAGGAATTACCTCTAGAAATTATAGAGATTTTTGGGAATTATAACTTAGAAAAATTCCATCTAGATTCAGAAAGATTAATTATGGTAATAAAAAAATCCCAGCCGTAAACGACTGGGATTCGAGGAGGGCAGTGACATACTCTTCCACCAAGATGGCAGTACCATCTGCGCTATTGGTCTTAACTTCTCTGTTCGAAATGGTAAGAGGTGTGCACCAATGCTATAACCACCCAAATTTTACTTCAACTATGGAAGGGATTTTAAAATCCAAATATGTTAACATATTGAAAACAATAAGTAATACAATTAAGAAAAGGCTTACGATAGACCTACGGGTAATTAGTATCACTCGGCTATGACATTACTGCCTTTACACCTGTGACCTATCAACGTAGTCGTCTTCTACGACCCTTAAAA
>PAEO01000019.1 GCA_002703065.1 Flavobacteriaceae bacterium
AAATAAATATTATTTCTATGAAGTTTTTACTTATTCCTAAAGAAAGAAGTATAAAAATTAAACTTAAAAATTGAGTTAATTGAATAAGTGCTGAATAAGTGTATGCTTTAAAAAACAAAGAATTATTTGAAGTTAATTTCTTTGTGATTATATAACCAACAAAAATTAATAATGTGAAAAAAATAAATCTAATTAAAATATTTAGATTTAATAGTAATCCATTTTCAACAAAAATTAAAATTGAAATTAACATTACTAAACCAATAAATCTATCAATAAATAATAATTTAATGATGTTTTTTATACTCCATTTAAATCTTTTATTCATTAGATAGCCTTTATACGCATCTCCTCCAATTCCGCCTGGAATAAAAAAATTATAAAACATACCAATCAAATAAAATTGGAAGTTTAATGCTTTAGTAATTTTGAGGTTATTATTATTTAATATGAAATGAAGTCTCAGTGAAGAAATATATTGTGAAAAAAAATAAGTAATTACAGAAAAAAATAAAAAATTGATATTCAAATCATTAATGATGTTTTTTAATTGAATTAAATTAATTTTAGAGAATGTATACCAAACAAAAAAAATGGTTACCGTGATTTGTAAGAAAGAAAAGAATCTTTTTTTCACTTTTTAAAATTACAATATTAAAATTGATGGCAATTAACAGTAAGTTATATGAATATTAGTTTTATGTATCAATTAGAATTTAGATATCTTTTTGGAGTAGTTCCAAATTTATTCTTAAATGCATTAATAAAATGACTTGATGTACTGTAGCCTAAATGTAATGCAACTTCATTTACATTATAATTTTTAGAGGTCAATAATTGACTTGCAACATTCATTTTATGTTCATATAAATATCCAAAAACTGTATTTCCATAAACTTTTTTAAAACCTTCCTTGAGATTTTTTAAAGAGATTTCAACTTCATTAGAGAGCTTTTCAAGTGTTGGAGGTTCAGACATTCTTTCAATAAGTATTTCTTTTGCTTTTTTTATTTTTTTTAGGTTGTTATCATCAGAAAGGAATGGACACAAATCTAAATTTGGATTATCTGACTTGTTAAAATAAATACTCAAAAGTTCAAATATTTTGCCCTTCATGTATAAAGATTTTACATTATCTCCAATGTTTGAGTTGTATAATTGATTAAGAACCGCTAAAATTGATGGGTTTAGGGGATTTTCTTGGTAAAATTTATTATTAATATTTTTTTCACTTAAAAATGGTAACGTTTGGTAATCATTTGAGAAAAGGCGGTGTAATTTATCGATACTTATTAAAATGCTTATTAGTTTTGACCCGCTGTTCAATTCAATTTCTACTGGCAAGTCAATCAAAGGATTATATAATAATAATGAGAATTCATTTTTCAGTGGAAGAGTATACCTTCCTTCATGGTAAATAAACTTTGAAACACCTTTAATTAGAAAATGAAATTGAATAAATTTTTTTGAGGTATCGTAGCTAATTTTCCTATTTGAACTATCTAAGTTTGAAAACTTATAAAGTATTAGTTCTTTGTCAATTTCATACTTATTTTTTGAACTTAACTCAATATTTTCAAGTGCTTTCACCATTATTTAAATCATCAATTTATATGCCTAATTCTTGATTTATCAAAAATCATGTCCTAATATAAAAGAGTTTTTTTAAATTATGGTATGATTAAAAATTTAATAATTTTTTTTGTTTTATCCCCATTAATTATTTACTCTCAAAATCTTTCTAGATTGGACTCATTAAAAATCATTAATGTTTTAGAATCTCAAAAAATTGCTTGGAATAATAATAATATTAATGAGTTTATGAATGGATATTTGAATTCTAGTAAGCTTGTTTTTTCTGGACAATCAGGTCCAGTTTATGGGTGGAAAAGCACAAAAAAAAGATACTTGACTAAATACAATAGTAAAGAATTAATGGGTATTTTGAAATTTGATATTGACAATATTTTTCTTGTTAAGCGTGGTGTTGCAATTCTCCTTGGTAAGTTTTATTTAAAGAGAGAAATTGGTGATGCCTCTGGGTTTTTTACTCTTGTATTTAAGAAAGTTAAAGGAAAATGGTATATCATAAGCGATCATACATCATGAAATTTTTTTATATAATTTTTATAATAATATCAGTTCAGTTAAATGCGCAATGGACTAGTTTGATTGGTAATGATTTATCAAATTGGGAAACAGTCCAAGGAAAAGCGATGTTTGAATTAAATGATGGTATCATAAGTTCAACTTCAGTACTAAATTCACCGAATACCTTTTTAATTACCAAGGACATCTACATTGATTTTATTTTAGAATTTGAGGTTTTTGTTGAAGCAGGTTTAAATTCAGGAGTACAATTTAGAAGTCAAATTAAAGAAGACCATTTGCCAGTTCCATTTCCATATGTATTTGGATATCAATGTGAAATTGACACAAATGAATTTAGAAGATGGACCGGAGGAATATATGATGAGTCAAGAAGTAATTTGTTTTTATATCCCATTACTTACAGTAGAAATAGTAGATATTCATTTAACAATAATCAATGGAACAAATTTAGAATTGAAGCTATAGGTAACTCAATTAAAACTTTTGTTAATGGAATACAATGTACAAATCTTCTTGATGATAAGTCTAATCAAGGCTTTATTGGCTTACAACTACATAGTATTCAAAACAAAAATGAAGTTGGAAAAAAAGTATTTTGGAAAAATATCAGGATTGCAACTGAAAAATTAGAGGAACTTGTTTTCGATAATCAAGAACATGCTAGAATTGTAAATAATATTGATAATTTTTTAAGTGATTATGAAGTTGAAAGGGGATGGGAATTTCTATTTGATGGAAAATCATTTAAAGGATGGAGATCTGCAAAAGGTGATAGTTTTCCTGAAAAGGGATGGGTTATACAGAATGGACATTTAGTTGTTGAATCATCTGATGGATCTGAATCAACAAATGGAGGTGATATTGTTACGATAGAACAATTTGATGATTTTGAATTGGAGATAGATTTTGTGGTTTCCAAAGGTGGAAATTCAGGAATAAAATATTATGTTGACACTGAGAAATATAAAGTGCAAGGATCTTCGATTGGATTAGAATTTCAAATTCTTGATGATTTTAATCATCCCGATGCAAAAAAAAGAGTCAAGGTTTATGAATTAAATTCAGAAAAAGAATATTTGGTTAAAGACTATGTAAAATCAAACAGAACTGTTGGATCATTATATGATTTAATTGAAGCTAAAAATCTTAACGAGCCAAGATCTAAGAGACCTGTTAAACATGACACATGGCATAGAGCTAGAATAATCTCAAATAATGGGAATGTTGAACATTGGCTCGATAATATTAAAGTATTGGAATACAACAGGTATTCCCAAGTTTTTGATGCACTTGTTCAATATTCTAAGTATTCCATATACGAAGATTTTGGAAAATTAAAATCAGGAAATATATTATTACAGGATCATGGAGATCTTGTTAAATTTAAAAACATTAAAATTAGACGCTTAAATAATGAAAAATAGAAGATCATTTATAAAAAAAGCTCCACTTGCATTAGTCGGATTATCAGCAGTTTCACATGCTTTTTCAATGCCCGCAAGTTCATACAGAAAAATTATCGGTTCTAATGACAGAATTAATATAGCAGTACAAGGTTTGGGACGTAGGGGACCAGGCTTATTGTATAATGCTCTTAGTTGTGATAATATCGAACTGATATGCATTTCAGATGTAATGGATAAACAAATTGATAGAGTTTCAAAAGGATATTATGAAAGAACTGGAAAAAAAGTAAAAGTAGAAAAGAAATTTTTCAAGATTATTGAAGATAAAGATTTAGATGTATTAGTTGTAGCTACACCAGACCATTGGCATGCTTATAGTGCTTGTAAGGCTATGGAATATGGAAAGCATGTGTATTTAGAAAAACCGTGTAGTCATAATATGTTTGAAAATGAAATGCTTGTGAAATATCAAAAATATTTCAATTTAAAAGTACAAATGGGTAATCAACAAAGATCTTCAAAACAAACTATTGATTTAATTAATAAATTAAGACATGGAGTAATAGGAGAGACTTATAAGGCATTAGCTTTCTATCACAATAATAGACCAGAAGTGCCCAACCAAAAAGCCGCACCAATCCCTGTAGGACTAGATTGGGAAGAGTTTCAAGGTCCTGCAGTCAGAAGGACATATACTTATGATACTTGGGATTACAATTGGAGATGGTATGGTTGGTTATATGGAACTGGTGAAGCAGGAAACAATGCAACTCATGAACTAGATATTGCCAGATGGGCTTTAAATGTTGATTATCCAGAAAAAGTAGATGTATATGCAGGAAAATATCATTTCAAAAATGATGGATGGACAATGTATGATACTATGGAAGCAAAATTCATTTTTAATAATGGAAAATTGATTACTTGGGACGGTCAAAGTAGAAATGCTTTTGAAAAAGACATGGAGCTTGGAAGAGGAACCAAAATATGGGGTTCTAAAGGAACTGTTTGGGTAAACAGAAATGGTTATAAAATTTTCAATTTGGATGGAGATAAAATTTATGATAGTGATAATGATGACAAGTTTAATGATGTTGATAGATATATGACTGAATATCATTTTGAAAATTTCTTTAATTCAATCAGAAATGGAGAAAAATTAAATTCTCCTATTGATGATGCAGCTATAAGTCAAAGTATGGTTCATTACGTAAATATGGCTTACAGAGCAGATAAAAGTTTTGAAATCAATCCTAATGATGGATCAATAAAAGATAAGAAAGCGAAGAAAGTATGGTCTCGCGAATATCAAAAGGGATGGGAAATATCAACTAGCCTTTAATTTCCTTCAATATTCTTGATTCTTTCTAGTAGGGGAGGGTGGGAATAATGAAAAAATACATATAAAGGATGAGGATAAATATTTGAAAGACTATCGACATAAAGTTTTTTTAATGCTAGCACTAGACTATCTCCATTATATGTTTCTTTAGCATAATTATCTGCTTCGAATTCATTTTTTCTTGAAATCATATTCATAATTGTACCCATAATTAAGCCTATTGGGCTAAATAAAAAAGAAAATATAATAATACCTAAGTGGAAAGCTGGAGTTGTTCCTCCCAGTGACTTAATAAGTATTTCATTATTTAAACATAATTCTAATAAAAATGTCATTAATCCAATTTGAAAAATTGATATTATAAGACCTTGAAAGATGTGTTTCTTTTTATAGTGACCAACTTCGTGAGCAAGAACAGCCAAAAGCTCATCTTCTGTGTGTTTTTCAACTAGAGTGTCAAAAAGAGCAATAGATTTTTTAGGACCAAAACCTGAAAAATATGCATTGGCCTTTGTAGATCTTTTTGAGCCATCAATGATAAATATATTGTCTATTGAGTAGCCAATTTTTTGAGAATATTCATTTATTTTATTTTTTAGACTCCCTTCTTTCAAAGGAGTTAATTTATTAAAAAGAGGAACAATCAGACTTGTATAAAACATTTGTATGAATATTATAAAAGCGGAAATGAATATCCATAAATAAACCCAAAAATTATTTTCAATTTTTTGATAAATAAATAATGCAATAAATAAAATTAAACCCCCAATTAAGATGGATAATAAAATCCCTTTAATTCTGTCGGTTATAAAAACTTTCAAAGTAGTTTTATTAAAACCATATTTTTCTTCAATATAAAATGTTGAATAGTATTGAAATGGTATTGAAACAATTGTGTTTAATAAAAAGAATGAAAGGAAAAACAATCCAGATTGAATAAAGTAATTTTCATAGTTCATTATAAAAAAGTCACTTACCCAACCATAGATTCCTAGGTACAATAAAGACAAAGTTATTATTGTACTTAAGGTTGATGATATGAATGAAACTTTACCGTGTTCTTTCTTATAATTTCTTGCTTTAAGATATTTTTCTTTACTGTAGTAATTTTTTAATTCTTTAGGGATTAAATCTTTCCAGTTTTTGTTATTAATAAATTCAAGTACAGTTGAGAAGATGTAATTAAATATTAGCAAAAATATTAGGATAAATAACCATTTTTCAGACGACATTGAAGTAATAATTTTGAATCATAAGTAAATATATTGCATTTAACTTTTATTGATTATACTTTAGTGAAAAATAATCAAGCTTAATTTGTGATTTATATAAGATCTTTTTCATTACTAATAATTCTGATACTTATTAGCTCTTGTGGAAGAGAATATGTGTCACCTGAAATAAAATCCGTCAAAAATGTAATTCTTGTAGATCAAAATAATGATTTAGCTAATTTATCTTTTGATTTAGAAATTTTTAATCAGAATAATTTTGATTTTAAATACAGTGAAATTAAACTTGATGTTTCTTACAATAATAAATCAGTTGCAAAGATTGAAAGTAATGAAAAGAACGTCATAAAAAAGAATTCGATTGATAATATTCCGATACTTCTTTCAGTTAATCTTAAGAATTTAGATGAACAAATATTCTCAGATGATAACTTGATTATTAATGTTAATGGTTATATTAAACGAGGATTATTTAAGATAAAAATTCAAAGTTCTATTGACTTAAATAATGAGAGATATTTTTCTAATTTAATTGATCAAAAGTTCGTAAATCAACTTATACAAATATCATCATTTAGCTTAAAATCTGTTACTGGACCTATTGCATCTTTTAATTTAGATTTGAATTTAAATAACAACTTTCCGATCAATTTTGAGTTAATACAATTAAATGCAAAGATTTACAAAGATTCAGAACTTAAAAAAATAATTGCTATTTCCAAGAGTAAATCATCTGTAAAAGTTAAAGAAAATTCTAATTTGATAGTTCCTTTAAAACTAGATGTTAACTTAATAAGCTTGGGCCCCTCAATTCTTACAGGATTACTAAGCAGAGATTATAATATGTATTTAGAAATAGACTTAATTATTAAATTAAATGAAATGTCAATACCCGTAAAACTTTTGAAAAAAATAATTGTAAATACAAAAAGTTTTGAAATCACAATTGAATAATTTTTCTGATTTTTTTGATTATTAATAATTAATTCTCTAATATTGACCTTTGAAAGATTAAAAAATGAAAAAATCTAGTACATATTTTTCTTTTTTACGCTTACGCCAGTAGGCTGTTCTCTTATTTTTGGTATTAGTACCAATCACATATTCGATCTTAAATAACTAAAATAAATTCACTGTGAAAATTGAAATTGCTGTAAAGAATCATATAAAATATTGTAATGTAATATCTGAAACGATAAAATCTTCCGCAAAGGTAAGGGGGACAGGCATTGCATTGAGAACACCTGAATATATTCAATCAAAAATTGAAAATAATAATGCAGTAATAGCCACGGTTAATGAAAAATTTGCAGGTTTTTGTTATATAGAAATATGGGGACATGGAAAATATGTAGCACATTCCGGGCTAATTGTGCATCCTGATTTCAGAGGATTGGGTCTTGCAAAAAAAATTAAAAAATTAACTTTTGAATATTCTTTATCAAAATATCCAAAAGCAAAAATTTTTGGAATAACTACTTCACTTGCTGTTATGAAAATTAATAGTGATTTAGGTTATAGGCCTGTGACTTTTTCAGAATTAACTGACGATGATGAATTTTGGATTGGATGTAAAACTTGTAAAAATTACGACATTCTTACTAGAACAAATAGGTCGATGTGTCTATGTACAGGGATGTTACATGAAAATAAAACAATATGAAAAAAATAATACTTGCATATAGTGGTGGTTTAGATACATCTTACTGTTTAAAAAAACTTTCTAGTGAAGGTCACGAAGTACACGCAATAAATATAAATACTGGAGGGTTCTCTAAAAATGAATTAAAGACTATGGAGGATAAGGCTTATATGATGGGGGCTTTTATTTTTAAATCAATAGATGTTGTTGATATTTATTACAATAAAATTATCAAATACTTGATTTTTGGAAATGTTTTAAGAAACAATACCTATCCATTATCAGTCAGTTCAGAAAGAGTTATTCAAGCAGTTGAAATAGTAAAATATGCTGAAAAAAATAATGCAACACATATTGCTCACGGAAGCACTGGAGCAGGTAATGATCAAGTTAGATTTGATTCAATTTTTCAAATCATGGCTCCAGAAATTGAAATATTAACTCCAATTCGAGACAACTCACTTTCTAGAGAAGAGGAAATTAATTATTTAAATGAGAACGGTATTAATCTTGAGTGGACCAAAGCTAAATATTCTATTAACAAAGGTCTTTGGGGAACTAGTGTTGGTGGTGATGAAACTCTAACTTCTAAAAATAGTTTACCCTCAGAAGCGTATCCCTCAGAACTTTCTAAAAAAGAAAAAGAAAAAGTTGTATTATCTTTTTCACTAGGCGAATTGGTTGCAGTAAATTATAAAAAAAATAGCCCTGTTGAGTGTATTAAAATTATTAACAGTTTATGTGAAAAATTTTGCATTGGAAGGGATATTCATGTAGGTGATACAATAATAGGTATAAAAGGCAGGGTTGGTTTTGAAGCTGGTGGTCCAATTGTAATATTGAAATCTCACCATCTACTTGAAAAACACGTATTAACTAAGTGGCAACAATTTCAAAAAAATCAATTATCTAACTTTTATGGAATGCAAATTCATGAAGGAAATTATTTAGATCCTGTAATAAGAGATATTGAATCATTTTTTAATAGTAGTCAGTCAAAAGTAACAGGAGATGTATTTGTAACCCTTTCACCTTACAGATTTCAATTAAATGGTATTGAATCCAAAAACGATCTGATGAATTTAGATTTTGGATCCTATGGTGAGCAAAACAACAAATGGTCTGCTCAGGACGCTAAAGGATTTATAAAAATATCCTCAAATCAGAATAAAATTTATCAATNTGTCAACAATGAANAAAAAAATTAAAATTAGCATTCAGGGAGCTTCTGGTTATACTGGAGGAGAGTTGATAAGATTACTTTTAAATCATCCGCTTTGCGAAATTGTTTCGGTATCAAGTAATTTTAATTCTGGTAAAAAAATCTCTGATATTCACAATGATTTAGTTGGAGATTCTGATCTTATTTTTAGTAANGAAATAGATAANAANGTTGATGTCATTTATTTATGTTCTGGTCATGGTAAATCNTCANCTTTTCTAAAAAGTACAAAAATTGATAAAGAAGTTAGAATCATTGATTTAAGTCAAGACTTCAGAGTCGATAATCTTTTTGAAGACAGAGTGTTTGAATATGGATTACCTGAAATTAATAAAAGCAATATCCTTAACTCCAATAATATTGCTAATCCTGGTTGTTTTGCTACTGCAATTCAATTANGNGTTTTACCNTTGATTTCGGTTAATANNAATAGCAAAGAAATNCATACTCACGCTATTACAGGAAGNACTGGAGCAGGNTTAAAATTANCTCAGACTTCTCACTTTAGTTGGAGGAATAATAATGTTTCTTGGTACAAACCGTTCACACACCAACACTTAAATGAAGTTTACAAGACCATTGAAAAAAAATATAATATTAATTTCATCCCNATTAGAGGTAATTTTTCAAGAGGAATATTTTGTACATCATATATCAAAACTGANTTAGATATAGATTNTATTTATAAAATTTATTTTGATTATTATAAGGATCATCCTTTCNCTNTANTATCAAATGAAGAAATACATTTAAAACAAGTTATTAATACAAATAAATGTNTAATTCATTTGAAAAAAGTTGAAGGAAAATTATTGATAACATCAATTATTGATAATCTTATTAAAGGAGCATCTGGACAAGCAATTCAAAATATGAATTTAATGTTTGGATTAGATGAAACAACAGGTCTTAAACTAAAAAGTTCTATTTTTTAATTTTTATGAAAAATTTTATTTCAATTGATGATATAAGTGATTTTAATAGCCTGATTGATGAATCAATCTCTATCAAGAAAAATCCATTTAAATATTCACATCTAGGTGAAAAAAAAGCAATCGGTCTTATATTTTTTAATAAAAGTTTAAGAACTAGGTTAAGTATGCAAAAAGCTGCAGAAATGATAGGATTAAAATGTTTTGTAATGAATTTTAATAATGAAGGATGGAATTTAGAATTTGAAAATAATGCTATTATGTCCACAGACAAAGCTGAACACATTAAAGAAGCTGCAATGGTTTTGTCTCAGTATTGTGATATAATTGCCATTAGAAAATTTCCAGATTTACAAAATAAAGATGAAGATGAGTCAGAAAAAATATTGAATTCATTCATTAAATATGCAGAAGTTCCAATCATTAATTTAGAAAGCTCAATAGCTCATCCTCTTCAAGCATTAGCTGATGCTATTACTATTAGAGAGCATAAAAAAAATGTGAAACCCAAAATTGTTCTTAGTTGGGCTCCACACCCTAATCCTCTTCCTCATGCAGTTGCAAACTCATTTGTTAAAATGGTTAAAAGAATTGATGCAGAGTTTGTAATAACCAATCCTGTTGGCTATAATTTAAATTCAAAAATCACTGATGGAGTTACTGTAACTCATGATCAAAATCAAGCATTCAAAAATGCTGACTTTATTTATGCTAAAAATTGGTCGAGTTATGATAAATATGGACAAGTGATTACAAAAGATAAAAATTGGATGATTGATAATGACTTAATGTCTAAGACTAACGATGCATATTTTATGCATTGTCTACCAGTGCGAAGAAATTTTGTTGTCGCTGACGATGTCTTAGATTCTGGGAAATCTATAGTTATTAAACAAGCACAAAACAGAATATACTCATCTCTTGTTGTTTTAAAAAGAATTTTAGAAAATGAAAAATAAATTAACCATTGTTAAAGTTGGTGGATTCATCTTTGAGGATGAATACAAACTCGATAGCTTTCTGTCAAATTTTTCTAAAATTAGTGGGAACAAAATATTAGTTCATGGCGGAGGTAAGATAGCTAGTAATTTTTCTAAAAAATTAGGAATTGTACCTCTTGTGCTTGAAGGTAGAAGGGTTACAGATAAAGAAACATTGGATGTAGTGGTTATGACTTATGCTGGTTTACTAAANAAAAAATTAGTTTCAAAACTTCAAAAATTAAGTTGTAATGCTATTGGATTATCAGGTGCTGATGCTAACTTAATTCAGGCAAAAAAAAGAANTATTGAAAATNTTAATTATGGATATGTTGGAGATATTACTCNCGTTGAGAAAAACATATTACAAAAGATGATTAGTTCTGATCTATGTCCTGTAATTTGCTCTTTAACTCACGATGGAAATGGACAAATTTTAAACACAAATGCAGATACAATTGCTGCAGAACTNTCNGTTGCATTAACTGNTTTGTATNATNTTANTCTAAAGTATTGCTCAGAAACGCCTGGTGTTCTTGAAAAGCTNGGTAATTATGATTCATTAATTAAAACNATTGACTCGACATCTTACAAGAAACTAAAACAAAAAAATATTATTTCAGATGGAATGATACCAAAATTAGAAAATTGCTTTCATGCGTTAAACAATGGAGTTGATAAAGTATTTGTAGGGAGCATCGATATATTAAATTCAGAAGAAAAAAGCACTCAATTAAAAATTTAGAATATGAAACTTTGGAGTAAAGAAGATAATTTAGATAAAAAAGTAGAAAAATTTACTGTTGGCTCAGATAGATNAGATGATCTTCATCTTGCTAAATATGATGNTATTGCATCTATTGCTCATGCAGAAATGTTATCAAAATGTAGTATTATCACAAAAGATGATGAGAATAAGCTTGTTGATGAATTAAAAAATATACTTANAGAAATAGAAAAAGGTAATTTTACTATNGAAGATTCTTTTGAAGATNTTCATTCTAAAATTGAATATTTACTTANNAAAAANCTTGGGGANGTTGGAAAGAAAATCCACACAGGTAGATCTAGAAATGATCAAGTGTTAGTTGCAACCCANCTTTTTCTTAANGAGGAAATNAATATTATTAAAAAATTAGTTAAGTCACTTTTCGATATTNTGATTGAAAAAGCTAATANNTANAAGGANAAATATTTGCCNGGTTATACTCACTTACAAGTAGCNATGCCCTCNACTTTTGGATTATGGTTTTCAGCATATGCAGAATCTTTAATTGATGACATAATATTCTTAAATACTGCTTTAAAAATNAATGATCAAAANCCTTTGGGAAGTGCTGCNGGATATGGAAGTTCAATCAAAATTGATAGAACTTNTACAACTNAAAAACTAGGTTTTNAAACCTTAAANTTTAATGTATTTGCGGCNCAAATGGNAAGAGGTAGAGTTGAAAAATCNGTTGCTGTTGCATTAAGNTCTTTNGCTACNACANTAGNAAAATTTTCATCTGATATATGTTTTTACATGNCAAATGAATTAAACTTTGTTTCTTTCCCTGAAAANTTTACNACAGGATCAAGTATAATGCCTCACAAAAAAAANCCTGATNTTTTTGAATTAATAAGAGCTAAGTGTAATCAAATTAAATCTGTTAGTAATCAATTTGATNTNATNTCATCAAACNTAACAAGTGGATATCANAGAGACATGCAACTATATAAAGGTGTTATNATTAATTCGATTNNATCNATAAAAGATTGTNTNGAAATATTATCACTCTCATTAGANAAANTNAAAGTCAGAAANAATATNCTTGNNGACGAAAAATATAAATTTATTAATTCNGTAGATATGATTAANAATCTGATTCAGAANGAAAANATGTCTTTTAGAGATGCNTACCTCAAAATATCAAANTCAATNAAGGAAGGTAAATTCGATAATATCAAAACCAATAAACAAACCTTGATAGGCTCTATTCATAACCTATGTTTANATAAGATTCAAAATAAAATGAACNATTTTTATTAAAAATATCTTTNTTAATTAAAAAACAANTTTTAATTTTACNACTCAGAGGAACGATTTGACTGATTGCAACCTCTTTAAAAAAGTGCTAAAGCAGTAGCTTTCACTCAATNTTNTTAGTCAAATCTTTTCTCATAAAAATAAATTTTTATGGATAAAACAAAATTAAGTACAAAAGCTCTTCATGCAGGTCATGATACAACATTAACTCAGGGAACGAGAGCTGTTCCACTTTATCAATCAACATCATACGTTTTTAATAATGCTGATCATGCAGCAAATTTATTTGCATTAGCTGAACCCGGCTACATATACACAAGATTGAATAATCCTACAAATGATGTACTAGAACAAAGATTGGCATCTTTAGAGGGTGGTATAGGTGCTGTTGTTACTGCTGGTGGTACGGCTGCAATTTCAACAACTTTATTAACCTTATTAAGATCCGGTGACCACATAGTAGCTTCAAATAGTCTATATGGAGGAACTTACAACTTACTCAATGTAACATTACCAAGACTTGGAATTACTACTACATTTGTAGATCCTTCAAATCCTGAAAATTTTGCTAAAGCTGTACAAGAGAATACAAGAGCATTTTTTGCTGAGTCTTTGGGAAATCCAAAACTTGATGTTTTAGATTTATCTGAAATTTCAAAGAGAGCAAAAGCCTCTAAGATTCCTTTTATTGTTGATAATACCGTAGCCACTCCAGCGTTATTAAGACCTATAGAGCATGGAGCAGACATTGTTATTCACTCTTTAACTAAATTCATTAATGGTAATGGTACTGCCTTAGGTGGTGTAATCATTGATGCTGGAAAATTTGATTGGTCTAATGGAAAATTTCCTGAATTTACNGAGCCATCCCCAGGATATCATGGTTTAATTTATCATGATGTTCTTGCTGAAGCATCATTTATTGCAAAAGTAAGAATTGAGGGATTAAGAGATTTAGGTGCGGCATTGAGCCCGTTTAATGCTTTTCAAATTTTACAAGGTTTAGAAACGCTTGAAATTAGGATGAAAAAGCATAGCGATAATGCTTTGAAATTAGCTGAATGGTTGGAATCAAGAGAAGAAGTTAATTGGGTAAATTATCCAGGTTTAGAAAGTAGTAACTACAAATCCTTAACTGACAAGTATCTTCCTGATGGTCAAAGTGGAATTGTTACATTTGGTGTAAAAGGTGGTTATGATAGTGCTAAAACTGTTGCTGATAAAACACAAATTTTCTCTCTTTTAGCCAACATTGGAGATTCAAAATCTTTGATAATACATCCTGCAAGTACAACTCATCAACAATTGAATGAAGATCAGCAAATAACAACCGGTGTAACTAAAGATTTAATCAGACTTTCTGTTGGTCTAGAGGATATTGAAGATCTTAAGGCTGATTTAGAATTTGCTTTTTCTCAAATTGATTCTAAAGTTCTTTTTAGTTAATAATGACTGTTAAACTTGATTATATTAAAATCAATGATGTAGAAATTCTNTCTGGCAGGAAAGTTGATTTTCAGCTTTCCTATCAAACTTTTGGTCAAGATTATAAAAATTTCCCTGTAGTTGTTATAAATCATTCGCTAACTGGAAATTCTAATGTTTCAGGTGATAATGGTTGGTGGAATGATTTAGTTGGAGTTGACAAGTTAATTGATACAAATAAATATGCCATTATATCATTTAATATACCAGGAAACTCATTTGGAGAGGAGGTTAATGATTTTTTAGACGATTTGGTCTTAGGAGATGTAGCTAAAGCATTTAATAAAGCAATTTATGAGCTAGGTATTTCTAGCGTTCATTCTCTAATAGGAGGTTCTGTTGGTGGAGGTTTGGTGTGGGAGATGGGAGCTTTAAATCCGGAGTTATTTGAAAATTTAATTCCTGTTGCTGCTGATTATAAAACATCAGATTGGCTATTAGCCAATACATATTTACAGTCAAAACTTTTAGAAAACTCTTCAGATCCTATAGTTGATGCTAGAATTCATGCNATGTTAACTTACAGGAATCCTATTTCATTAAANAAAAGATTTCAAAATCAAACTGAGGNTAATTCAAAAAAAGTTACAAATTGGTTAGATTTTCATGGTAAATCTTTAAAACAGAGATTTGAATTGNAGNCTTACAAAACAATGAATAAGTTTTTATCTTCCATTGATATTGAAACATACTCNAATAAAAAAATAGAAGATTTAATAAAAGAAATAAATGCTAACATTCATATAATTTCAATTGATACTGATTTATTGTTTACTGATTATGAATTAAATGAAACTTTTAAAAAAATTAATTCAATAAAGAATAATGTTTATTATCATCAAATAAAATCAGATCATGGACACGATGCTTTCTTTATGGAGTTCAATCAAATAGAAGATTTCTTAAAAACTATTTTTTGACAAAAAAAAGTGGAGTCGGAGGGAATCGAACCCTCGTCCAAACGACTGAAATANNAACTTTCTACAAGCTTAGTTTTCATTTAATTTTCGATANTATTNTTGCTGAAAACTACACAAANACTACTTATCTTCTAAAATTCAAGTAATCATCGAAGAATTAATTACTCTATGTTAACNGTNTGGTATCTCATATAAAATTATTGTCAACAAAAATAATTTTGAGATATCTCACCTTCCTACCTTGTAGGACGAGGCAAAAACNTACTATAATTCAGTTTTATGCAGCAAGAGCGTATTTATTTTCGCCATTTAAAAGTTTTAGTTGATATTAACGAGCTGTAACTAATCGCTCGACTTGCTTATTAACATTACTAAATCGCTGTCAAATCCAGTCGACCCCAAAATTTCAAAGAACAAAATTGGATGCAAATGTAAATAATTCTATGATATTGAAAATTTTACTTTGACAAGCTTTTCTATTAAAATTCTNAGCTTGTTCAAAGGAAGCATGTTTTTGCCATCACTTTTTGCATTTTCTGGATTAGGATGAGTTTCTATAAAAATACCGTCTGCACCTGAGACAATTCCAGCTTTTGCGATTGTTTCAATCATTTCAGGTCTTCCACCAGTAATTCCAGCTTTTTGATTGGGTTGTTGAAGAGAATGAGTTACATCTAATATAACTGGAGCATAGTTTTTCATTACTGGAATACCTCTAAAATCAACAATTAAATCTTGATATCCGAACATATTACCTCTTTCTGTAATCATTACATTCTTATTTCCTGAATCAGTTACTTTGTCTACAGCATGACTCATAGATTCTGGACTCATAAATTGCCCTTTTTTNATATTAACAATCTTNCCTGTTTTTGCAGCAGAAACAACAAGGTCAGTTTGTCTAGCTAAAAAAGCTGGTATTTGTAAAATATCAACATATTGAGATGCAATTNTAGAATGTTCAACTTCATGAATATCAGTTGTNGTTGGTAAATTATATTTTTTTCCGACAGCTTTTAAAATTTCAAGAGCTTTATGATCCCCNATNCCTGTAAAACTATCGATTCTACTTCTATTTGCCTTTTTAAAACTTCCCTTGAAAACAAACTTCAATTCAAACTCGTCAGTAATCTCTTTAATTTTTCCACAGATTTCTTCAGCCATNTCTTCACCTTCAATNGCACAAGGTCCAGCTATNAAAAAGAACTTATTATTATCAATTAAATCTTTNTTATTAATCATATAATGCAAATATTAAGTTTTTTTTGATAATTCATATAATCTTTCATCTTCAACTCTAATAGTTCTTTTTGGATTTTTTGATATTAAGTTATAATCATGCGTTGCCATTATAATTGCTGATCCAGATTTATTTATTTCAAGTAGTAAGTTCATTATACTTTCACTTGTTGCAGGATCAAGATTTCCTGTAGGTTCGTCTGCTAAAATAAGTTTTGGTTCATTAAGAATAGCTCTAGCAATTGATATTCTTTGTTTCTCACCACCAGACAAAGCATTTGGATATTTATCCTTTAAATTTTCTAAATCAACTTTTCTAAGAACATCNATAATTCTTTCTTGTATTTTAATATTTGATTTCCAGTTTGTTGCTCTTAAAACAAACTCTAGGTTTTTAAATACTGACCTGTCTGGAAGTAATTTAAAATCTTGAAATACAATACCAATTTTTCTTCTTAGAAATGGTATTTCCTTTTTCTTAATATTTTTTAAATCGAAATCAAAAATCTTTAAATCTCCCTCAGAGAAATTTTTATCAGCATACATTGTTCTTAGAATACTACTTTTTCCACTTCCTGTTTTACCTATAAGATATATGAATTCATTTTCAGCAATAGAAAAATTTATGTTTTTTATGCTTTTTTCTTCAGTAATATTTATGGTTGCTTTTTTNTATTCAAGAACACTTTTCATTATTCTTAATTTATTNGTAAAGTTATTAATTCATTTATTAAACAGACTGCTTTTTAACTATTACATAAAAAAATGTGATATCTATACCTAAATGAGAGTTTTTTTAAAATATTTAATCATATTTGCCAAAATTTGTAATATGTGTGGAATTGTATGTGCATTAGATATTAAAAAAGATTCTCAAGATCTAAGGCCCCAAATATTAGATATGTCAAAAAAATTAAGACATAGAGGGCCTGATTGGAATGGAATCTTCTCTGATGATAATGCAATTTTAGCTCATGAAAGATTGGCTATTGTTGACCCTAAATCNGGTAAACAACCTTTATATGGTGTTGATGGAAGATATGTGTTAGCTGCAAATGGTGAAATCTATAACCACAAAGAATTAAGAAAATTNGTTCCTGATTATAATTTTTTAACTGAATCTGATTGTGAAGTAATAATTGCACTTTATGACAAGTTTGGGNTAGAATTCGTTGATAAAATGAACGGTATTTTTGGATTTGTTATCTATGATAGTTTAGAAAACGAATACTTTGTTTCTAGGGATCACATGGGAATTATTCCCCTATATGTAGGATGGTCATCTGATGAAGTTTTTTATGTNTCCTCTGAATTAAAATCATTNGAGGGTATTTGTAATAAAATTGAAATATTTCCACCTGGCAATTACTATTCAAGTAAAACAAAAAAGTATGTGTCTTGGTACAAAAGAGACTGGATGAATTTTGAAAATGTAAAATCAAATAATACCTCAATTGAAGATTTAAAAAAAGGACTTGAAGATGCTGTACACAGACAATTGATGAGTGATGTACCCTATGGTGTTCTACTTTCAGGAGGACTTGATTCATCCATAACTTCTGCTCTAGCAAAAAAGTTTTCAAAAAATAGAATTGAAACAGATGATAAATCTGAGGCTTGGTACCCTCAGTTACATTCCTTCTCGGTTGGTTTGGAAGGATCACCAGATCTTAAAGCAGCTAAGCTTGTGTCTGAACATATTGGATCTATTCATCATGAAATTACCTTTACNATACAAGAAGGGCTTGATGCCATAAAAGATGTNATATATCATATTGAGACTTATGATGTAACAACCGTAAGAGCTTCAACTCCAATGTATTTGATGGCTAGGGTAATTAAGTCCATGGGTATTAAAATGGTTTTATCTGGTGAAGGTGCTGATGAAATATTTGGCGGATATTTATATTTTCACAAAGCTCCAAGTGCTGAAGAATTTCACAAAGAAACTGTTAGAAAATTAGATAAATTATATCAATACGATTGTTTAAGAGCTAATAAGTCATTAGCAGCTTGGGGAATTGAAGGAAGAGTTCCATTTTTAGACAAGGAATTTATGGACATTGCAATGAGAATAAATCCAGCAGATAAAATGATTAATTCGGAAAGAATGGAGAAGTGGGTTGTTAGAAAAGCATTTGAAGATTACCTGCCTTCAGAGGTCGCTTGGAGACAAAAAGAACAATTTAGTGATGGTGTTGGATACAGTTGGATTGATAGTTTAAAAAAATTAGTTGATGATCAAATTTCTGATGAAGAGTTTAGTAATGCTTCAAAGAGATTTCCGTTTCAAACCCCTATGAATAAAGAAGAGTATTATTATAGATCTATTTTTGNAGAGCATTTTCCATCTAAAACCGCTTCTTCAACAGTTCCATCTGTCCCTTCAGTTGCATGTAGTACTCCAATTGCTTTAGAGTGGGATAAATCCTTTCAAAACATGAATGATCCCTCAGGTCGAGCGATTTCTAATGTCCATAATGATTCTTATTAATTTATAAGAAAAAATTGTTAATAACTTAACGCTATCATCTCTGTAAAACTTAAAGAAATGTACCCCATTTTGGGTATATTTGTTATTCGTACAACTAATTATAATTTATTCAATGAGTAAAGATCAAAATCAGCAGTATTCAGCAGATAGTATTCAGGCCCTTGAGGGCATGGAACATGTTAGAAAAAGACCCTCAATGTACATTGGAGATGTAGGTCTAAGAGGTCTTCATCACCTTGTTTATGAAGTTGTTGATAACTCTATNGATGAAGCCATGGCTGGNCATTGTGACCAGATTTCTGTTATTATAAATGAAAATGATTCAATTTCTGTAGAAGATAATGGAAGGGGGATACCTGTAGGAATGCATAAAAAAGAAGGTGTTTCAGCTCTTGAAGTAGTAATGACTAAAATTGGAGCAGGGGGTAAGTTTGATAAAGATTCATATAAAGTTTCTGGAGGACTTCATGGTGTTGGAGTTTCTGTTGTAAATGCTTTATCAGATCATCTTACTGCAGTAGTTCATAGAGATGGTAAAGTTTGGCAACAAGAATATGAAAAAGGAAAAACTTTATATCCAGTAAAAGAAGTTGGTAAAACGGATAAGACGGGTACAATTGTAACNTTCAAACCTGACCTATCTATTTTTAAGGATGTTGAAAAGTACAGTTATGAAACTCTTGCTAACAGGATGAGAGAATTATCATATCTGAACAAAGGAATCAAAATTTCTTTGACTGATAAAAGAAAAAAGGTTGAAGGTGATTTTTTAAATGAAGAATTTTATTCTGAGGAGGGACTTAAAGAATTTATTAAGTTTTTAGATGAAAACAGAGAACCACTTATACCTGAAGTTATCGCTATTGAGGGAGAAAAAAATAATATTCCTGTTGAAGTTGCAATGATTTATAACTCTTCCTTCAATGAAAACATTCACTCTTACGTAAATAATATAAATACACATGAGGGTGGTACTCACCTTTCAGGTTTTAGAAGAGGTCTAACATCAACATTAAAAAAATATGCAGAATCTTCTGGGCTTTTAGACAAAGTAAAAGTTGAAATTTCTGGTGACGATTTTAGGGAAGGCTTGACAGCTATTATTTCTGTCAAGGTTGCTGAACCTCAATTTGAAGGTCAAACCAAAACCAAATTAGGAAATAAGGAAGTAACTTCTGCTGTATCTCAAGCTGTATCAGAGATGCTTGAGAATTATTTAGAGGAGCATCCAGCTGAAGCAAAAATTATAGTTGATAAGGTAGTTTTAGCTGCTCAAGCTAGACATGCAGCCAGAAAGGCAAGAGAAATGGTTCAACGTAAAACAGTTATGGGTGGTGGTGGTTTGCCTGGAAAGTTAAGTGACTGTTCTGAGCAGGATCCAGCATTGTGTGAAATTTACCTTGTTGAGGGTGACTCAGCTGGAGGTACTGCCAAGCAAGGTAGAGATAGAAATTTTCAAGCAATTCTTCCTCTAAGAGGTAAAATACTTAATGTTGAAAAGGCAATGCAGCATAAAGTTTTTGAAAACCAAGAAATTATTAATATTTATACTGCTTTAGGTGTTACTGTTGGAACAGAAGAAGATAGTAAAGCTTTAAACTTAGAAAAATTGAGATATCATAAGATTGTTATTATGTGTGATGCAGATGTTGATGGTAGTCATATTTCTACTTTAATATTAACATTTTTCTTCCGATATATGAGGGAGCTTGTAGAGAATGGCCATGTTTACATTGCAACTCCACCTTTATACTTGGTTAAAAGAGGAAGTAAAAAGGTTTATGCATGGAATGATGAGGATCGAGATAAATTAGTTAATGATTTCGGAACTGGGGCTTCTGTTCAGAGATACAAAGGTTTGGGTGAAATGAATGCAATTCAGCTGTGGGATACAACTATGAATCCAGAATCAAGAACTTTCAGACAAGTATCAATTGAAAACGCTGGTGAAGCTGATAGAGTTTTTTCAATGTTAATGGGTGAGGATGTTCCACCTAGAAGAGAATTTATTGAAAAAAATGCAACTTACGCTAATATAGACGCTTAAAAATAAAAATATGAAAGTCACTATTGTAGGTGCAGGGAATGTTGGGGCTACTGCTGCTGATGTCATTGCATCAAGATCAATTTCAAGCGAAGTAGTTCTTCTAGACATCAAGGAAGGATTTGCAGAGGGTAAAGCTTTGGATATAATGCAAACTTCAACAACCAGAGGATTTAATACTAGGGTATTTGGGACAACATCAGATTACACAAAAACTAAAAATTCAGATGTAGTTGTAATAACCTCAGGAATACCAAGAAAACCTGGAATGACTAGGGAAGAACTGATTGGGATTAATGCAAGTATTGTTAAAGAAGTCACATCAAATATTCTTGAGCACTCCCCTGATACTGTAATAGTTGTTGTATCCAATCCAATGGACACAATGACATACTTAGCCTTAAAATCTACTGGGATAGAAAAGAATAAAATTATAGGAATGGGCGGTGCTCTAGACAGTTCAAGATTTAAAACATATATCTCGATGAAGCTTAANAAGCCTCAAAATGATATTCATGCTATGGTTATTGGTGGTCATGGGGATACCACAATGATTCCTCTTCACAGGTTTGCAAAATATAACGGATTAAGTTTAAGTCAATTTCTTAAAAATACTGAAATTGATGAGATTGTAAAATCAACGATGGTTGGTGGAGCTACTCTAACAAAATTATTGGGAACTTCAGCGTGGTACGCACCAGGTGCTTCAATTGCATATGTTGTTGATTCTATTCTAAATAATCAAAATAGAATTATTCCAAGTTCAGTATACCTTGAAGGAGAATACGGTGTAAATGACATTTGTATTGGTGTGCCATGTATTATTGGAAAACAGGGTGTTGTTGAAATTGTTGAGTTGGATTTAAATCAGGAAGAAAAATCACTTTTTTCAAATAGTGTTGATGCAGTTAGAAAAATGAATGAATCTTTAGGTGAGCACATCTAAAAGTATTTAAATTTCATTATTTTGTTTCTGATAATGTAAATCATATATTTGCTTCCCATAAAATTAGAATTATGCATAAGAATGGTCTTGTAAAATTTATTGCGATTTTATTTNCGCTAATAAGTCTTCTTCAAATTTCTTACACATATGTTGTAAATAAAATTGAAAAAGATGCTGAAAATTATTCAATTACTAANGTTGANNTTGATGANGAGGATTATGTTATTAAAAGAGAACAATTACAGAGATCATATCTTGATTCTGTTTCAACAATTAGTGTTTTTGGATTTACAAACTACAAGGATGCTAAAGAAAAAGAATTAAATAAAGGTTTAGATCTTAAGGGTGGAATAAATGTTATTCTTCAAATTTCTGTNAAAGATATACTTAAAGGTCTTGCAGAGAATACTAATGACCCTAATTTTAACAAAGCCTTAGATAATGCCGATGAGCTTCAAAAAAGTTCAAATGATACGTATTTAGAAATATTTTTAAACGCCTTTGAAGAAATTGAAGGTAGTCAATTAGCTTCACCTGATGTATTTGCAAATAGAACATTGAGTGATGAGATTAATTTTGAAATGTCAAATGATGAGGTTAAACCAATCATAAGAAGAAAAATTGATGAATCAATAACTTCAGCATTTGAAGTTCTAAGAAAAAGAATTGATAAGTTTGGTGTTACTCAACCGAATATTCAAAGATTAGGAAANTCAGGAAGAATTTTAGTAGAACTGCCTGGAGCGAAGGATGTTGATCGTGTNAAGAAGTTACTCCAAAGTACCGCTCAACTGGAATTTTGGACATCTGAAAAAAATCAAGAGTATTTTACATTTTTATCTCAAGCCAACCAAGTAATTAAAGCTNATCTTGATGAAGAAATTACTGAGGAATCAGTTTCATCTGAATCATCTCAGATTGATGATCTTTTGGCTGATGTTGAAGTTAAATCCGATTCATTAAGTATTGANAAAAATCCATTACTAGATTTAATTGTNGGAACTGGTTTTCAAGGTGGTCCTGTCCTAGCTCAATTTAACTTTAGAGATAAAGATAAGGTCGATTCTTATATAAANCTTCCTGAGGTAAGACAATTATTGCCTTCTTCAAAAAGATATACAAAATTCTTATGGGGACTTCCAGATCCTGAAACNAACCTTGTTGATTTATATGTACTTAAATCCAATAGAAATGANATTCCACCATTAAGTGGTAGTGTTGTAATTGATGCTGCTCAATCTTACGATCAGTTTGGTAATGCTGCTGTGACTATGCAAATGAATGGAAAAGGNTCTAAGATATGGGAAGATTTAACTGGTGATGCATATAAAAACTCAAGCAATATAGCTATTGTTCTTGACGAAGTTGTATATTCCGCACCTGGCGTAACAAGTGGTGCAATTTCCGGTGGAAGATCAGAAATAACTGGAGATTTTTCATTAAATGAAGCGATTGACTTAGCCAATGTTTTAAGAGCAGGTAAACTACCTGCTTCAGCTGATATTATTCAATCAGAAGTAGTAGGGCCTTCATTGGGTCAAGAATCAATTGAAAAAGGTATCAACTCCTTTTTAATTGCATTGATTTTAGTTTTAATCTGGATGATATTTTATTATGGAAGAGCTGGATTGTATGCTGATATAGCTTTAGTGCTAAATATCGTGTTAATATTTGGGTTTTTATCTGGTCTTGGAGCTGTTTTAACTCTTCCAGGTATTGCAGGTATTGTTCTTACAATCGGTATGTCTGTTGATGCTAATGTTCTTATTTTTGAAAGAGTAAGAGAGGAATTATATAGGGAAAAAGGATTAAAACAATCAGTTTCAGATGGTTTTAGTAATGCATTATCTTCGATTCTTGATGCCAATGTAACAACTGGATTAACAGCATTAATATTATTTATTTTTGGATCAGGTCCAATTAAAGGTTTTGCTACAACATTATTGATAGGTATTATTACATCGCTATTTACTGCGATTTTTATAACAAGAATGTTTGTTGAAAACCATATTTCTAAAAATAAAAATTTAGATTTTTCATCCAAACTCACTAAGAATTTATTTAGAAATTTATCTATCAAATTTCTAGTTAAAAGAAAAGTTTCTTATGTGATTTCTGGAACTTTAATTCTTATTGCATTTTTCTCATTATTTACTAATGGATTAAATCAAGGTGTTGATTTTGTTGGAGGTAGGTCATATGTTGTAAGATTTGCTGAACCAGTACCACAACAAGAAATTCAATCAAAATTAGTTGAATCCTTGGGTAATGCTGAGGTAAAAACTTTTGGTTCTGAAAACCAACTTAAGATTACTTCAAATTACAAAGTAGATGATACCTCAACATCTGTGGATGGTGAAATTCAACAAATTTTATACTCAGGTTTATCAGATTATATTGGCGAAATATCAATTGATGATTTTGTTAATGGTGATGAAGATAAACAAGTGGGAATAATGTCATCATTTGGTGTTGGTCCTACAATAGCAGATGATATTAAGAAAAATTCTTTTTTAGCTGTTTTCGGGTCTTTGATAATTGTTTTTCTTTACATTCTAATACGTTTTAAAAATTGGCAATTTTCATTGGGAGCTGTTTCAGCAGTTTTTCATGATGTAATGGTTGTTTTAGGAATCTTCTCTATAACATACACTTTCATGCCATTTGATATGGAAATCAATCAAGCCTTTATTGCAGCAATCTTGACGGTGATCGGATATTCTCTGAATGATACTGTTGTTGTTTTTGATAGAATTAGAGAGTATAGAAACATCAACAAATCGTGGGAAGTAACTAAAACTGTTGATAATGCTTTAAATAGTACATTAAGTAGAACTTTAAACACATCATTTACAACTCTTGTTGTTTTAGTATCAATATTCCTTTTTGGTGGAGAATCAATTAGAGGATTTATGTTTGCTTTGATTGTTGGTGTTCTTGTTGGTACATATTCATCTGTTTTTGTTGCAACTCCGATTATGTTTGATACTTTAAAAGAAAAGTTTAGGTCTTAAAATTTTCTATCGATTTTCTGACACTTTTGTGTTTTTGAAGCAATTTTTTTGCCTCATCTAAACTTATTTTTAGTTCATTCATTAACATTTTCTCTGCTCTATCAACAAGTTTATTATTAGCTAACTGCATATCAACCATTTTATTTCCTTTAACTCTACCTAGTCTTATCATTAAGGTTGTTGAAATTATGTTTAAAATCATTTTCTGAGCAGTACCTGACTTCATTCTAGTACTTCCTGTTACGACTTCTGGCCCAACAACAACGTCAATTGGAAATTTAGCTTCTTTTGAAAGAGGTGAATTTGAATTACAAGTTATGCAGCCAGTAAGAATTTCTTTTTCATTACATTTTTTTATAGTTGAAACAACATAAGGTGTGGTACCAGAAGCAGCTATTCCTATCACAGAGTCGTTACTATTTATTTCATATTTTTTTAAATCTTCCCAGCCCCGTTCTAAACTATCCTCAGCAAATTCTTGTGATTTTCTAATTGCTTTATCTCCGCCAGCAATTAAACCAATAACTATTTGATCACTAACACCAAAAGTTGGAGGACATTCAGAAGCATCTAAAATTCCTAACCTTCCACTTGTCCCCGCACCTATGTAAAATAACCTTCCACCTTTATGCATTCTAGGCTCTATGTTGTTGATTAATTTTTCGATTTTGTCAAGATTCTTACTAACTGACTTAGCAACACTCTGATCTTCTTTATTAATGATGCTNACAAGATCCTTAACAGTCTTGTTTTCTAAATGGTTATAATTAGAAGATTTTTCAGTTATTTTATCGAAGCTCATTAAAAACCAAAATAGTTAATTCTTTACAATATTTTAGTCTATCACAATATTTTCTAATCTAAANGAATCATATTCAGAGACTTTAAAGTATCCAAATGGTTTTAATTCAGAGTTGTTTACACAATAGATATTTCCCTTTATTGATGATGGTGCAGCTGAGAAAGGTCCATTCTGAGTATTTGTTTGTACAACAATTTGAATGATATATTTGAAATANTCTTCGTCAATCCCTTCAAGTACTATATCAAGTGAGTTATTTTCTATTTTATTTTTGTTTATGAAATAGGAAAAGGAAAAAGTATTACCATCAAAGTATTCATCGCTAACAGGTTGTAGATTTCCCTTTGCATATTCAAACAAATAATAATTTTCATAACCAAATTGATCATCTATAGTCGTCACAATTTCTATCTCATCCTCATCCAATGAATCTCTTGTTCCTCTCTCAATACTTTTGATATTAGTTGAAGGGTTTATTTTTTCAATACTCTGGTAATGATTGTTGTTATGGAAAATATTTAATTCATATTCAGATGATAAAGAAATTTTATCAATTTTCAGAAAGTATTTATTATTATCAAATTTTAAATCAAAACTTTGTCCAGTTTCAACTTCAGTTATTGAAACCTCTGCATCCTCAATAAACTTAATTTCATTATCAAAATAACTTGAAGTCTCACTAATTAAAACCTCTGCAAATCCATCATTTGAATTAACTTTTTTATTAATCTTAGCCTCTATAACTATTCTTTGATCTTCAAATTCAAGATCTAAATCNATTACCTTTTCACAGCTAATAAATCCAAAAACAAATAATAAAGTTATAAGTCTTTTCATTAGAATTTAAAATTATATGTTATTGATGGTACAATTCCAAAAATTGATATTTGTACTGCTTCGTTTTTTAATGTTTCAGTGTTTTCTCTAAATAAAATAGATGTAGCATTATCCCTGTTATAAATATTATAAATTCCAAATACCCATTCTCTTTTAGCTTTTTTAATATCATTCTTTTTGGGTATTAAACTCAAACTAAAATCTAATCTGTGATAATTTGGTAATCTGTACGTATTTCTATTGCCATAATTTGGAATACTTAAATTCATATAATTATACTGTGCATTAGGATATGTAGTTGGTTGTCCTGTTTGAAAAATAAAGTTTGTATTTAAGGTAAGTTTATCATTGATTTTATAGTTTGAATTAAAACTAAAATCATGTGTTTTGTCATAAGGCGTTAAATACCACTCCCCATTGTTAATTCCAAAATCATTATTACCTAAGCCACCTGTTTGTTGCTCTGATTTAGATATTGTGTATGCAATCCAAAATTTATGTTTATTGGAAGATTTTTTTANAAGAAACTCAGCTCCAAAAGCCCTTGACTGTCCATTTAAAAGNACGGTTTCTATATCATTGTTAGCCACAAGATCAGCATCATCTATATAATCAATTCTATTTTTTATTTTTTTATAAAATAGCTCAGATTCAAATGTTATTGATTTAAAATTTTTATAATAACCTATTGCAAATTGATCTAATTTTTGTGGTTTAAGGTATGGGCCTGAAGGAGTCCATATATCCAAAGGAGTTGGTGAGTTGGTATTTGAAATTAAGTGTATATATTGATTCAATCTGTTATAACTTAATTTATAACTATGAGTTGGGTAGTTTATTGATAAGTTAATTCTAGGCTCAATGTTTGTAAATGACTTTATTACATTTTTGTCACGAGAAAATTCTTCATTTAATGGCTTTGCACTAGAATATATTTCAAGTGTAGAATCATAAACAACTGGTTGATTATTTAAGTATTTTTTTAATCCTTTTTGTTTTAACCTTATAAATTGGTTGACTCTAAAGCCATACCTNAGCGATAGCCTTTTACTTATAGTATTTACAAAATCAAAATATATTGCATTTTCTAATGCATATTTTTTATTTAAAGTAGACTCATTTATGCCAGAAGAGGAGTTGATAGGCTGAATTTTACCAGGACTAAAGTCATAGTAGATCAAGCTGATTCCAGTATTAAATTGTAGACTATTAGAATAGTAATTTTTTAGATCAAATTTTACATTTAAATTTTTTATTCCAGATGTCCAATCAAATCCAACAAAATTTAATTGTAAGCCATAATAATAATCGCTAAAAATAATTGATGTATTTGTAAATGTCTTTTCATTTAAAAGGTGATTCCATCTTAAATTAAGAGTTGTATTTCCATAAGAATTAGAAAAAGTTTCACTTAGTTTAAATAAATCTCTACCGAAATATCCTGAAAAAAATATTTTATTTTTCTCATCAATAACAAAATTAGATTTGGTATTAAAATCATAAAAGTAAGCGATGTTATTTATGTCAGTGAATTTTAGAAATAAATGAGCATATGTTCCACGGGATGCAACTAAAAATGAGCTTTTGTTTTTTTGTATTGGACCTTCAATTAAAAACCTACTGGAAATTGCTCCAATTCCTCCGTTGTAACTTAATTTATTTTTGTTGCCGTCTTTTTGAAATACATCTAGTACAGATGAAATCCTTCCGCCATAACTTGCTGGAATGCCCCCCTTGTAAAGTTGAACTTCCTTAATTGCATCAGAATTAAAAACAGAAAATAATCCGAACAAATGAGACGAATTATATATAATAGCTTCATCAAATAATATTAAATTTTGATCGGCAGCACCACCTCTAACATTGAATCCTGAAGATCCATCACCTGCACTACTAACACCAGGAAGAAGTTGAATTGNTTTCAGTAAGTCCGATTCTCCAAAAACAACAGGCGTTTGTCTTATTGTTTGTCCAGATAATTTGTTTAAACTAATGACTGGCTTATCAATATCTATTTTTTCACTATCAATAGTAACTGTAACTTCGTCTAACTCTTCAAAACTTTGCTCGAGGAAAATGTTGATTGTTTGGTTCTGTTGTATATTGATTTTTTTATTTTGTTCTGNGTACCCTAGAATACTGTAATTAAAAATATATTCACCNGCAGGTACAGTTATGGAGTAAAATCCATAGGTATTAGAAATAGTGCCTGAAGATAACTCTGAAATAATAATATTAGCACCAATTATAGCTTCGTCACTAGACTTGTCTAAAATATATCCACTTATTGTATAATTCTGCTGTGAGAATAAATTGAAAGTNTTAGTTGTAAATAAGATGAAAAAAAATATAAGCTTTTTCACATCCCTACAGGTCCAAAAATGGTGCCAGCTAAATACTGTTAAGACATCTTGGTGTCAAGATTTTCTTTAATTGCATCAAGGAATTCTTGAGTATTTAAGTAGTGTTGTCTTTTAAGATTACTTCCATGAATCAATAGAGCAAGATCCTTTGTCATTTTGCCAGATTCAACAGTCTCTACACAAACTTTTTCTAAAAGATTACAAAACAACAANAATTCATTATTAGAATCTAATTCAGCTCTATGAATAAGTCCTCTTGTCCATGCAAATATGGAAGCAATCGGATTAGTAGAGGTTTCTTTACCTTGTTGGTGTAATCTGTAATGACGAGTTACTGTACCATGAGCNGCTTCAGCTTCCATAGTTTTACCATCAGGGGTTAATAATGTAGATGTCATCAGTCCTAGTGATCCAAAACCTTGAGCTACAGTATCAGATTGAACATCTCCGTCATAGTTTTTACATGCCCATACAAATCCTCCATCCCATTTCATCGCAGCAGCTACCATATCATCGATTAACCTATGTTCATATGTTATACCTAATTCCTCAAACTTTTCTTTAAATTCATTTTCATAAACTTCATGAAAAATATCTTTAAATCTACCGTCATATGCTTTTAAAATGGTATTCTTTGTAGAAAGGTAAAGTGGCCATTGCTTAGAAACGGCTCTATTCATACAAGATCTAGCAAAACCATAAATAGATGATTCAATATTGTACATACCCATTGCTATTCCATCCTCTTGAAAATTATATATTTCCCAAGTTTTTGGTTCATCTCCATTTTCTGGAGTAAAAGTCATTGTAAGTTTTCCTTTACCGTGAGTTACAAAATCAGTTGCCCTGTATTGATCACCAAACGCATGTCTTCCTATGCAAATTGGCTTAACCCATCCTTGCACATATCTTGGAATATTTTTCATTATTATTGGCTCTCTAAAAACTGTACCTCCAATAATATTTCTAATTGTACCATTTGGTGATTTCCACATTTTTTTTAGAGTGTATTCCTTAACCCTTTGTTCATCGGGTGTAATTGTGGCACATTTTATACCTACGTTATGTTTTTTTATTGCTTCAGCAGCATCAATTGTAACTTGATCATCAGTGAAATCTCTGTTTTTTAATCCTAAGTCAAAATAAACAATATCAAGATCTATGTAAGGAAGGATTAATTTTTGTTTAATGAAATCCCAAATGATTCTAGTCATTTCATCACCATCGAGCTCAACGACAGGATTTGTAACTTTAATTTTTGACATGTATTTTACTTTTTGATTTCCTTAATTCTGGCTTTTTTCCCTCTCAACTCTTTAAAATAGTAGATTCTTGATCTTCTTACTTTTCCTTTTTTGTTTACTTCAATTTTTTTGATCGTAGGAAGGTTGATTGGGAAAATTCTTTCAATACCAACTGTACCTGACATCTTTCTAATTGTAAAAGTTTTTGTCTTTCCAGTTCCTTTTATTTGTATTACCACTCCTTTAAAAAACTGAGTTCTTGATTTCTCACCTTCTTTAATTTCGTAATAAACTGTTATTGTATCTCCAGATTTAAATGATGGGTATTCGTTTTGTGAGATAAACTCATCTTGAACGTATTTTACTAATGATTCCATTTTAATAATTTAATATTGATTGACATTCGTAAATACCAGAGGTTAATCAACGGATGGCAAAAATACATTTTTTTTTAAAAAAAGAAAATATTAATCAATCAAATCAGGTCTGATGGTTTTTGTCTTAATTAGTGATTTTTCCTCTCTCCATTCTTCTATTTTTTTTTTATTTCCTGAAAGTAAAATTTCTGGAACTTTCATGCCATTATAATTTGCAGGCCTAGTATACACTGGAGGAGCTAATAAGTTATCTTGAAATGAATCAGTCAATGCAGATGTTTCATCATTTAAAACACCAGGAATTAATCTAACAATTGAATCACACAAAACAGCCGCTGGAAGTTCTCCACCAGATAAAACATAATCTCCAATAGAAATTTCACGAGTTACAATTGCATCTCTCACTCTTTGATCAATACCTTTATAATGTCCACAGAGTATTATCAAATTACCTTTAATTGATAATTCGTTAGATATTTTTTGACTTAAAATTGGAGCATCAGGCGTCATAAAAATAACTTCATCATAATCATGTTGTTTTTTTAACTCATCAACACATTTTTTAATTGGTTCTATCATGAGAACCATTCCTGATCCTCCTCCAAATTGATAATCATCAATCTGTTTCTTATTATTAACTGAGTAATCTTTAAGATCATGAAATTTTATTTCAACTATACCTTTTTCAATTGCCCTTTTCATTATTGATCCTGAAAAAGGACTTTTTAGTAATTCTGGTGTCGCGCTTATGATCTCAATTTTTTTCATCCTTATTCAAAGATTAATCTTTCTTTTTCTCCATTTTCATCGATGAATGTGATTTGATAAATATTTTCGTTTTCAAAATTACTTAGTTCACTAGTTGATAAGATTTTTGTGTCATTTATCTCAGAAAGTATGTGACCAGGTCTAACTCCCATCCTGAAGAGAGTCCCATTTCTGTTAACAACTACTTCAACTCCATGACTTAAGTTTTTTTCATCAAGTAACCTTTTTGAAGCATCTTTCAATTGCATACCATAAAATTGAACATAGCTACTTCTTTTTAGTGCTACATTCATATTTATTTTTTTATTATCTCTAAAAATATCAACAGACAGTTGATCTCCTGGTCTTTTAGAATTCAGATAACCAGATAAGTCAGAAAACTTTTTAATTTCAACATCATCAATTTTAGTAATAATGTCTCCAGATCTGATTCCAGCCAGATGAGCTCCCATATCTTCATCTGTTGTACTAACATAAAACCCTTCTGTAACTTTCAAATCTAATTCTCTTGAAATTTCGGCATTTAGGCTTTGCCCAGTTACGCCTAAAAGCCCTCTTTGTACATTTCCAAACTCTAAAATATCTTCATAAATTTTTCTTGCAATATTACTGGGAACTGCAAAAGAGTATCCAATAAATCCAGCATTATTACTTTGAATTGCTGTGTTTATTCCAATCAAATCACCACTTATGTTGACTAACGCTCCTCCGCTGTTTCCACTATTTACAGCAGCATCGGTTTGTATAAATGATTGATTTTTTGAATCGTAATCATTTAAATCTCTTGATTTTGCACTAATAATTCCAGCAGTAACTGTGGAAGTCAGATTAAAAGGATTTCCAACTGCTAAAACCCATTCTCCAATTTTAGTTTCATCAGAATTTGCAAACCTGATATATGGGAATTTCTTGTCTCCTGAAATTTTTAATACTGCTATATCAGAATTTTCATCAGTTCCAATTAGTTCTGCTATATAGCTATTATTGTTATTTGTTGTTATTTCAATTTCACTTGCATTTTCAATAACATGATAATTAGTTAAGATGTATCCATCACTTGAAACAATTACTCCAGATCCTGTTCCAACTGTTCTTTTGTTCGGAGAGTTATCATAAAATAGATCCCAAATGCTATTTCGAGATCTAGCTGTTGATGTATTTTTTACATGAACTACTGAGTTTATAGTTTTTTCAGCAGCTATTGTAAAATCTGGATTTTGAAAATATTGAATTGAGTTATTTTTTAAATTTTGGAAAACATTCGATGTATTTAATGTTTTCGCTTTTTCATCCAAATTTTTATTGTCATTCTTCACATAATTAAAAAAAATAACATTAGTTATAATAACTATTAAAATAATTCCAATTATATTTTTTAGCTTTTTCATGATAATTTTTTTATAAAATTAGTTTATTTCATTTTTTTCGTTTGATATTTAACTTCTTTTTAACAGATATAACTTTATTCATATATTGTACTTGTGTTAATTGAATTTTCAAAATATCAAGGAACTGGAAATGATTTTATAATCATCGATAATACAACAAATTTCTTTCCAAAAACTGATTCTAAATTGATTAATTTTTTATGTGATAGAAAAATAGGTGTGGGATCTGATGGGTTAATATTAATTGAGAAATCAAAATCTTCTGACTATGAGATGATATATTTTAATGCNGATGGAAANTTAGGTTCAATGTGNGGTAATGGTGCTNGATGTTCGATACATTTTTCTATGCTNAATAAAATAATTGAANATACAACAAGTTTTTTNGCTTTTGATGGNTTACANANNGGNNCATTAANNGATAATTTNGTNAAGGTNTCTATGTCTGATGTACTNNCTTATGATGAATTNAATNATTTTATTTNTGTNGATACNGGATCTCCTCATTTGGTCAAATGTGTTGATGATGTTNATCAAATNGATATNATTNAAATTTCNAAAGAAATTCAGAAAGATANTAGATTTAATAGATGGAGTNAATGTTAATTTTTTNAGTAAAGAAAAAGATNATCTTTACANAATAAGAACATANGAGAGAGGGGTNGAGAATGAGACTCTTTCATGTGGNACTGGTGCCGTTGCNGCAGNAATAACACTAAATATATTATCTTTAGTTAACTCNGATTGTNTTAATTTAAAAACNAANGGNGGNGAATTGACTGTTNATCTTNAAAGATCNGAAAATATTTTTACTAATATTTTTCTTTCAGGNAATGTTACAAGAGTTTTTGATGGNAGAATAGAANTATGAAAAAANTAATTTACATCATTNTNTTNNCANTAATNTCTATNGGAGGNNTTGGNGGAATCTNTTTNTATNANATNTTCTANGANTCTAATACANTNTTTNNTGANGAATATNTNTTTNTTAAAATACCTACAAATTCAACTGAAAATCAACTTTTAGACTCTNTAGNAAAGCATGTCAAAGATTTATCTAAATTTTCANAAGCNGCNAACTACAAAGATTATNTTTNAAATATNAAACCNGGTANNTNNANNTTAGAAAATGGTTTTAATAATAACCAAATAATTAATTCCTTAAGATNTAANAATGTACCNATNAAAATCACATACAATAANATNGAAACTTTTGACCAATTAATTAAAAGAATTTCAGAAAGAATNGAAGCTGATAGTTTATCACTATCAAATGTATTNNATGAANAAAAGTTTTTAAATGANTTAGGTTTAGATAGTGAATCTGTTTTTTCTTTATTNATTCCCAATACATANGAGTTTTTNTGGAATACAAGTGCAATTCANTTTAGAGAAAGNATNNTNAAAGAATTTGATAGATTTTGGAATGANTCAAGAATTGAAAAGTCAAAAAAAGTAAATTTAAATCCNATTGAAGTAATGACTNTAGCTTCAATTGTTCAAAAAGAAACNCCNAAAGTNGATGAAAGACCCACAATAGCTGGNGTNTATCTNAATNGACTNGAAAGAAANATGAAACTTCAAGCAGATCCAACTGTTGTNTATACAATNAAAAANCGAGATGGATTTGATACAANAATTAGAAGGGTTTTATATAAGGANTTAAGAATAAAATCCCCATANAATACTTATGTTTANNGAGGANTACCACCTGCTCCAATNGTAACACCNGATATTTCTNCTATTGAAGCTGTTTTNAATCCTCAAAAACATTCNTTTATTTATTTTGTTGCAGATNTCTCTAATCCNGGATATCACTTGTTTTCTAGAACNAATGCTGAGCANAACAGAAAAAAGAGACAGTACACNAATTGGCTTAANAAAAATCGAATTAGAAGATAATTAACTGATTTNCAGATAATTAAAAAAATTACTATGTTTGCAGCGTTAAAGCTAAACATTAGTTGCAAACAAAAGTGATGACTTTTAAATTCAAATTGATTTCATTCACTCTCTTATTATTTACAATAGGAATAACCCTATCCCCCTCTAATTCTAACGATTTTGATGAGTACACTGCAGTGTTTGTTATATCTCCTTCATCCGGATACGATTTTAATATAACTTCTTATAAAATACCATTTACTGTAAAGGATTTTGTTGGTTTTAAAGAATTTTTAGGTTTCTTCGAATCTGGTTCACATTATAAAAAAATCAATAGGTTAGGTTATTTAGGTAAATATCAATTTGGACGTTCAACCTTAAAAGTGTTAAGGATAAAAAAAATTAATGAGTTTATCGATATTCCTGAACTACAGGAGAAAGCATTTCTTATGAATGTCATGAGAAATAAATGGATTCTAAGAAGAGAAATTAAAAGATTTAATGGAAAAAAACTCAATAATATTTTAATTACTGAATCAGGAATAATTGCTGCAGCACATTTATCCGGTCCTGGAAATGTAAAAAAATATTTAAGAAATTATGGAGATGAAAAATTTGATTTAAGAGATATTAATGGAACAAAAATATCTGACTATATGAAAACTTTTAAAGGATATAATCTATCAAAAATTAATGCTGTTAGAAAACCTATAATTTAGTTTTTTAAATTATTCAGAGAATTTCTTTGTAAGATCGTCTACGTATTTTCTAAATTGCTTATCGGTAAATGCTAAATTGTCTACCGTTTTGCATGCATGTAAAACAGTGGCATGATCTCTATGACCTATTTTTGTACCTATGCTCGCAAGCGATGCTTTAGTAAATTTTTTCGAAAAAAACATAGCAAGTTGTCTTGCTTGCACTATGTATCTTTTTCTAGTTTTTGACTGTAGTGTTGTAATATCCATTTGGAAATAATCTGAAACAACTTTCTGAATGTGGTCGATAGAAATTTCTTTTTTTGTGTTTTTAACAAAATTTTCAACTATAATTTTAGACAATTCAATTGTAATTTTCTTTTTATTAAATGATGACTGAGCAAGTAATGAAATTATTGCACCTTCAAGTTCACGAATATTTGTTTTAATGTGTTTAGCTATGTAAAAAATTATTTCATCATCAATTTCAACTCCATCTACCGCTAATTTATTTTTTATAATAGAAATTCTTGTTTCAAAATCTGGTGTTTGAAGTTCTGCTGATAACCCCCACTTGAATCTAGACAATAATCTTTGCTCAATTTCTTGCATGTCAACGGGAGCTTTGTCAGATGTTAGAATTACTTGTTTGCCATTTTGATGTAGATGGTTGAAAATATGAAAGAAAACATCCTGAGTTCCAGATTTTCCAGAGAAAAACTGAACATCGTCAATTATCAAAACATCAATTAGTTGATAGAAATGAATAAAATCGTTTCTGTTATTCTTTTTTACTGAATCAATGTATTGTTGTGTAAATTTTTCAGCTGAAATGTATAGAACAGTTTTTTCAGGAAACTTTTGTTTAATATTTACACCTATTGCATTTGCAAGGTGTGTTTTACCAAGTCCGACCCCACCAAAAATTAATAATGGATTGAATGAGGTTCCACCAGGTCTATTTGACACAGCATAACCTGCAGATCTAGCTAATCTATTTGAATCCCCTTCAAGAAAATTATTAAAATTATAATTAGGATTTAATTGAGAGTCAATTTTTAAATTTCTTATACCAGGGATAACAAATGGATTGGTTAACTCAGATTTAAGGTAGTTTGAAGAAGTTTCAATCGATTGAGATTGAATCTCTGGTTTATACTGACTTGGTATTTTTTCTGTAAATGATTTTGTTGAGCCAAACGAATTTTCCATTTTAATGATATACACTAATTTTGCATCCTCTCCAAGCTCTTTACTTAATGAAAGCTTTAGTAAATTAATGTAATGTTCTTCAAGCCATTCGTAGAAAAATTTACTTGGAACTTGAACACTTAGAATATTATCTTCAAGTTTGACCGGAATAATTGGTTCAAACCAAGTTTTATATGCCTGCAATTGTATGTTGTCCTTGATAAAAAGAAGACAGTTATTCCATACCGATTTTGCAGTCATTTAATATTTTTTTTAAAAATTATGAATTAACAATAATAAACTAGAAAGTATTTATTTGGTTAATCAGTCAAACAAATATGTACATTTTTTTTTTAAAAAAAAATCATTTATCTATTGATTTTTAAAAAAGTTTTTTTGATATTATAAATCTTCAAATTTTGACAATATTGAACTCTAAAATTACCCATTCTACTATTATTGAAGTTAGATATTCAGAAACAGATTCTATGTCTTACACTCATCATAGTAATTATCTAAAATTTTACGAAATAGGAAGATTGTCATGGTTTAAGAAAATAGGATTTTCATATAGAAAATTGGAGAAAAATGGTATAATTATGCCAGTAGTTGATGCTAAAATAAAATATAGAAAGCCATCATTTTTTGAAGATGAATTAAAAATTCAAACAACTCTTGTTTCAAAACCAAATAAATTTATTGAGTTTGAATATGTTGTTTATAAAAATAATCAAGTTATAAATGAAGGATACACTAAGTTAGTTTTTTTAAATATAAATTCTCAAAAACCCATCAGATGTCCAAAAAATCTACTGGATGTTTTTAATAATTGACAATTGATCATTATCAATTTGTTTTTGCAAAAGTAAACTTCCGATAATTGAGGGAGCTTTTGTGCCTTTTTTCAATTCAGTTATTGATTTAAAAATTCTTGCTTCGTCCCAAAAACCTGAATCAATAAAAGTGTCTAAAGTTTTTAATCCACCCTCAACAATTACACTTTGAATATTTTTTTTAAATAAGAAATCAATAACTGACTTAATAATTGATTTTTTTTCATAATTAATTTGAATAAAAGGTTCGCTTATAATTTGATTATTTGAAATAATAAATTTCTTATTTGAATTTTTGTTCCAATATCTACCGTCAAGTTTTGGAGTATCTGAAGTATAGGTTTTGGATCCAATTATTATTCCATGTTCTTCACACCTCCATTTATGCACCAGCTGTCTAGAGTATTTATTGGAAATCCAAAATGGTCTTTTATTATCTTTTTGTTCCGTAGATATATAGCCATCTTGACTCTCAGCCCACTTTAATATGATGTATGGTCTTTTTTTTGTATGAAATGTAATGAATCTTCTATGGTGATTTTCACATTCTTTTTTTAAAATATTTTTTTCAACAATAATTTTATTCTCATTTAATTTTCTAATTCCTTTTCCACATACTAATTTGTTTGGGTCTGTACAACCTATATATACTCCTTTGAATTGATTTTCAATAATTTTATCGGTACATGGTGGGGTCTTTCCATGATGAACACAGGGTTCCATAGTAACAAATAAATAAGAATTTTTTAAAAGTGTTTTTTCTCTAACAGAGTTTATGGCATTGATTTCAGCATGATTTCCTCCAATTTTACTGGTATAACCTTCACCTATGATTTTTCCATCATAAAAAATTAATGCCCCAACATTTGGATTCGGATATGTAAGCCCTAAAGTTTTTTTTCCAAGTTCAATACATCTTTGCATTAATTTTTCCTTATTCATATTACTAATAATATTTATTTTAGAATACAAATTTAGCAATGAAAATCAATCTTAGAAAGATTAATAAAGAAGATAATAAAAAGTTGAAAGATATCTTGATTGAAGTTCTTAATGAATTTGAAGTTCCAGAAGAAGGGACTGCTCTTGAAGACGATGAATTAAACTATATGTTTGAAAGTTATAATAAAAAAAGACACATATACTATGTTTTGGAAATTAATAATGTGATAATGGGAGGTGCAGGAATTGCACCACTAAAAAANTCAAAAAAAAATATNTGTGAACTTCAAAAAATGTACTTTCACAAANAAGCTAGGGGTAAAGGTTTAGGNAAAAAGATGATTCAANTATGCATAGATTATGCAAAGAANAATNATTTTGAANTATGTTATATTGAAACAATGCCAAACATGCTTTCTGCTCAAAAATTNTATANNTCAATTGGTTTTGAATATATAGANAAACCTTTNGGNAACACNGGACATTCTTCATGTCCTGTNTGGATGATNAAGACCTTATGAAANTAATAGAATTTAAAAAACATTTCTTTGANNTATTATCNANTAATTATGATGCNNGGGAGCTAANNACTATATTTTATTTATTTATNNATCATTTTTTAAATATTAGTANAATTGATTTNCTTACANANACTGAATNCAAGATTNATCANGAAAATTTGTCATTGTTTAANAAAAAATTAAACGAACTNAANANCGATAGGCCAATNCAATATGTTATTGGAAAAATATTGGTATCAGATNTAACATTCATNGTAAATGAAAATGTATTNATTCCNAGACCAGAGACAATNGAGCTTTGTGAATGGATTGAAAGTTTTAATTTCCAAGACGTAAGAATTTTNGATATAGGNACAGGATCNGGNCTAATAGCCATATTNTTAAAGAAAAAACTAAGTAAATCGATTGTTNATGCTTGTGATATTTNTTTAAAGTCTTTGNANATTGCAAAAAANAATGCNTCAATTAATAATNTGAANATNNATTTTTTCTCNCTTNATATTTTAAANGANAGCNTTNCTANAAATAGATATGATATTATAGTTTCTAANCCNCCATACGTTTCTTTNNGTGANAAAGATAAAATGCACAGAAGAGTAGTAGAGTTTGAGCCTAATAATGCTATTTTTGTAAATAATAATGATCCNTTAATTTTTTANNATCAAATTGCACAAAAAGCTAAGGAATCTTTAAATAAAAAAGGNTTCATTTTTTTTGAATGTAATTCNGATTATNTCANCGGNGTAAANGATATTTTATTAAAAAATAGTTTTTCTAATATTGAAATAAGATCNGATTTTAGAAATAATAAAAGGATGATTAAAGCTCNGAATGGATAATCAAAAAAAAATACTTGANTTAAGAAAAATTTTACATGAANATAATCATTTGTATTATGTAAAAAATGANCCTAAAATTTCTGATTATGAATTTGATNTAATGCTTAATNANTTAGAGAAGTTAGAGTTAGAANATCCNGANTTTGATGATCCCAANTCACCAACAANAAGAGTTGGAAGNTCCTTGTCAAANGATTTCAAGGCTAGAGNGCANAATTTTCAAATGTATTCTTTAGAAAACTCTTACTCNAGGNCTGATCTTATTGATTGGGAAAATCGNNTAAGAAAAAAAATAGATTCAAGNCAAATAAGTTATTGTTGTGAACTCAAATTAGATGGTGTNTCTGTNAGTTTGAGCTACNAAAATGGTGATTTANTTCAAGGATTAACNAGAGGTGATGGTGTTAATGGTGATGATGTNACNGAAAANCTGAAAACGNTAAAAACAATTCCNCTNAAAATTGATAGTAAAATAGATTTNGATATNAGGGGAGAGNTTATTATTGAAAAAAGTGATTTTGANAAACTCAATGAAAATAGAGTTTTGAAAGGAGAAAGNAAATACATGAATCCAAGGAATACTGCTTCTGGAAGTATNAAGTTAATTAATAGTAGAGAAGTAAGTCAAAGACCACTTAAATGCTATTCTTTTCAAATTNTAGGTAATGACCTAAGTTTTAGNTCTCAAATTGAAAGTTTAAAGTTCGCAGAAGNACNGGGNTTTAATATTTTAGATTCATACAAGTTTTGTAAAAATTTAGATGAAGTTTTTGAATTTTTAGATTATTGGGAACACAAAAAAAATTCTTTAAATTTTGAAATTGATGGAGTTGTTGTTAAGGTNAATAANTTAGAATTTCAAAATCAACTNGGTTATACNTCTAAATTNCCAAGATGGGCTATAGCTTATAAGTTTAAAACTGAACAAGCTATTTCTAAACTTTTAAGNATTGANTATCAAGTTGGTCGAACTGGTGCNATAACACCTGTTGCNAATTTACAACCNNTTNTATTAAATGGAACAATTGTCAAGAGAGCTTCTTTACACAACTCTGATCAAATTAAAAAAATTGATTTACATGAAAATGATACTGTAATAGTAGAAAAAGGCGGTGAGATCATCCCGAAAATTGTTGGTGTAGTCATTGAAAAAAGAACTTCAAATGCTAAGCCAGTTATTTTTGAAGAAAATTGTCCTTGTAATATCAAATCAACCTTAGTTAAAATCCCTGGAGAGGCTCAACATTATTGTGTAGATTATAAAAATTGTCATCCTCAAATTTTAGGTAGAATTAAGCATTTTATCTCAAGAAAAGCTATGAATATTGATGGTTTTGGAACTGAAACCGTAGACCGGTTGTTGGAAAATAATATGATTAAAAATTTTTCAGACATATATTATTTAACTAAAGAACAAATCTGCTCATTAGAAAGAATGGGAGAAAAATCTGCAAAAAACCTTATAGATTCCATAACAAATTCAAAGAATCAACCTTTTCACAAAGTACTGTACTCTTTGGGTATTAGGTATGTTGGAGAGACAGTGTCAAAAAAAATATGCAAAGAAGTTNNAAGTATTGANGAATTAATTAATATGAAATACGATCAAATAATTTTAATAGATGAAATTGGCGAAAAAATCACTCACAGCTTAATTAATTATTTTAGTGATAAGGACAATATTAAATTAATTAATGAGCTTAAACTTGTGGGTTTAAATTTTGAATCTAATGATGAAGCTATTTCTTCTAATTTGAACACTTATAAGTTTGTTATTTCAGGTATTTTTGATGAAATTGATAGAAATAGTTTAAAAAATTTAATAGAAATAAATGGAGGAAAGTTGTCATCCTCAATTTCTTCCAAAACAGATTTCCTAATTAAAGGTGAAAATGTTGGCCCATCCAAGCTAAAAAAAGCTCAACAATTTGGAGTTAAAATAATCTCCTTCTCTGAATTTATTAATTATTTCAAAATTGATTTAAATGATTAAAAAGTTTTTAAAAAATATTAGCAAGGGATATTTAAATAGTAACATTAAAAGATCTATTGCTAAATTAAATGATAATCGTAAAGACTTTAAATTACCAATTTTAAAAGTTGGCTGTATTATTGATACTAGTTTAGATGTTGATTATTTTCAAATTTTGGAGTTGATGGAAAAGATTGGTTTGAAACAAAAAGATGTCAAAATAATTAGTTATTCCGATACTGCATTTAACGATCCTTTTTCTAAAATGAGGATTTCTAAAGACTCTATAAATTTTTATGGGAAAATTGTATCTGCAGATGCAAATGAATTCATCTCATATGATTATGACTTATTAATTAACTATTTTGGTGATAATGAAATTCTAACATTAATTTCTTCAAAAGTCAATTCAAATTTTAGAGTTGGATACAGTGAATCTAACAACAATATTAATGACATTATATTTTCTAATTTTTTCAATAATTTTGAAAAATTTAGCAATGAACTAATTAAATATTTGAAGTTTTTAAAATGAAAGTTGTTAAAAATCCAAAATATAGAACATTGTTTTCAGGTTTAGGTGTAGCCTCAGTTACTCCTTTTAAAAGTGACTTTTCTGTGAACGAGTTAGCCATTAAAAATATTTGTAATTATTTCATAAAATCTAAAGTTTCATTTGTTGTTGTTCAAGGTACTACAGGAGAATCTGCTACTCTTAGTGAAAATGAGAAATTGTTTGTTAATGATTTTTTTATTAAGAACCTATATTCAAAAATACCTCTTATTCTTGGGATTGGTTCAAACAATACCAATGAAATTATTTCGAAGCTTAAATCCTTTGATTTATCCCATTTTGATGCAATAATGTCTGTTTGTCCATATTACATTAAACCTTCACAGTCTGGTATAATTAAACATTTTGAAAAAGTTTCTGAACATTCAAGTAAACCAATAATATTGTATAATGTTCCAAGTAGAACTGGAATCGACATGACGGATGAAACAATCGTTCATTTGAGTAAATCTTGTAAAAACATTATTGGAGTTAAAGAAGCTTCTGGTATTACATCGAGAATCAATTATATAAGAACCAACACACACTCTGATTTTGTAATTCTTTCTGGTGATGATTTTACTATGATAGATGCTTTTAAGAATGGTGCAGATGGAATTATTTCAGTTGCAGCAAATGCATATCCAACTGAGTATTATGATATTATCAAAGAAATTAATTCTGATACTTTTAATGTTGATGATTCAAACTTCTTTTTGAAAGAATTTATCAAACTAATTTTTGATGAATGTAACCCTTCAGGTATTAAGTATGCTTTAAATAGTTTAAATTTGTGTTCTGAAACTGTTAGATTACCTTTGGATTTAATATCTGATAGTTTGAAAAAAAGAATTGATAAATTTATTAGCAATAGAGCGCCAAAAAATATATAAATGAAAAGTAAAACACTCAAATACTCGTTTTTTTTCTTAGTTTTTTTTCTTATAGTTTCATGTAATGATTATCAAAAATTGTTAAGAAGTGAAGATGTTGCTGAAAAATACAAAGCTGCCGAAGAATATTACGAAAATGAAGAATGGAGAAAAGCAGCAAACTTATTTGAGCAGATAACTCCAAAATACAGAGGAAGACCCCAGGCTGAGAGAGTTACATTCTTTTATGCAAATAGTTTATTAAATACAAAAAACTATGTTTTGGCCGCTTTTAAATTTGAAGAATTTGTTAAAGCATATCCAATGAGTCAGAAGGCTGAAGAGGCAGCATTTTTAGGGGCATATTGCCACTATCATCAATCTCCTACTTTCACATTGACTCAAGAAAAAACAGATGAGGCAATAGAAAAATTACAACAATTTATTAATTATTATCCTTACTCAGAAAAACTTTCCGAAGCAAGCGATTTGGTGCAAGATTTAAGAATTAAAAAAGAAAAGAAAGCTTTTGAAATTGCAAAGCAGTATAATAAGATCAGAGATTACAAATCAGCCATAATCGCACTAAATAGTTTTATATCTGATTATCCTGGAACACCATACAGAGAAGATGCAATATACTTCTTATTTGATTCCTCATACAAGCTTGCTGTTAATAGTATACCTTCAAAACGAATTGAAAGGCTAAATGATGCAAAAAAATTATATTCTGAATTAATTAATGATTATCCTAAAACTTCATACCTTGATGAGGCTCAGAAAAAGAATAATGAAATAGACAAAGAAATTACTATATTTGCCGGCACAAATTAATACTAATGGATTTCAAGAAGATTAAAGCTCCAACAACTACAGTAACTTACGACAGAGATAAATTAGATAATACTACTGACAACATATATAAGGCAATCTCTATTATTTCTAAAAGAACCGTTCAAATTAATGATGACATTAAAAAGGAGCTTACTAGTAAGCTTGAAGAATTTGCAACTCCAAGTGAAAGTCTAGATGAGATTTTTGAAAACAAGGAACAAATTGAAGTTTCTAAGTTTTATGAAAGATTACCTAAGGCTCATGCTATTGCTATTGATAACTGGCTTTCTGAAAAAATTTATCACAGAAAACCAGAATCTAATTAAAAATGTCTGTCCTAAAGGATAAGAATATCCTCTTGGGTGTTACAGGGAGCATAGCTGCGTATAAATCTGTTTTTTTATTAAGATTATTAAAAAAAGAAGGTTGCAATGTAAAAGTTTTATTGACTAGAAGTGCCCTTGATTTTATTACTCCACTAACTTTTTCTACACTTTCTAACAACAAAGTATATATTGATTTTGTTGAAGATGAAAAGTTTGAAAAAAAATGGAATAATCATGTTGAATTAGCTGAATGGGCTGATTATTTTATTATCTCACCTGCAACTTCATCTACCATTTCAAAATTAGTTAATGGAAATTCTGATAACATTTTATTAGCTACATTTTTATCTTTTTCTAAAACTGTTTTTTTTGCTCCTTCAATGGATCTAGAAATGTATAAAAGCCCTTCCACAAGTGCTAATATTAAAACATTAATTGAAAGAGGTTGTATTTGTATTGAGCCTAGTGAAGGATTTTTAGCTAGTGGTATGCAAGGAAAAGGCAGGGTAGAGGAGCCAGAAAATATTCTTGAAATTCTAAAAAACCATATAAGAGAGAATTTGATTTTAAATAAAAAGAAGATTTTAGTAACTGCTGGTCCAACGTATGAGATGATAGATTCTGTTAGATTTATTGGCAATTTTTCTAGTGGAAAAATGGGGTTCGCAATTGCAGAGGCAGCTTCTAATCTTGGTGCTGATGTGTTTTTAGTGACAGGACCCACTCAACTTAAAACTGAAGATATAAGTATAAAAGTTTTTAATGTAACATCTGCTGATGAGATGTTAGATCAATGTTTAAAGCTCTTCAGTCAAATTGATATTTGTATTATGAATGCTGCAGTTTCAGATTATAAGCCTGCAAAAAAATTTGATAAAAAATTAAAAAAGAAAACTGATTTGTTAGAAGAAGTTAAATTAGTTTTAAATAAAGATATAATAAAGGAATTAAGCGATGTTAAAAGTGATAACCAAATTATAGTTGGTTTTGCATTAGAGACAGATGATGAATTGAATAATGCTAAGCTTAAATTAAAAAATAAAAATTTAAATGCTATTGTTATGAATTCTTTAAATGATCCAGGGTCTGGTTTTGATTCTGAAACAAATCAAGTTACTTTTATAACAGAATTGATATCAAAAAAAATTAATCTCAATAGTAAATCTGTTGTTGCACATGAAATTCTTACTGAAATCGCTAATCTGTAGCATAGCTCTTTTAAGTTTAAACTTAAACTCTCAGCAGTTTGATCCTTTTATCACTATCAACTCTCAAAATATTAATCAAACCGAAAGAGCAGTGTTTGATGAATTAAAAAAGTCAATTACTGATTTCTTAATTAACAATTCATTTTCACAAAATGTTTATTCTTCAAAACAGAAAATCAAGCTATCACTAGTTATAACTATCAACAAGTATGCTGATTACAACTTTGTAGCTGATTTTGATTTTCAGTCTTTTAGACCAGTCTTTAATTCTGATTATCAAACCTCAAATTTTAGATTTAAAGATAACAATGTGAGTTTTCGTTTTGAACCAAATGAACCAATGACCTTGATGAATAATAGGTTTTCTGGTGATTTAGTTTCACTATTATCCTTTTATTCTTTTATAATTATCGGTTATGATATGGACACTTTCATTGAAAATTCTGGAAACGAGTATTACAAGTCTGCAAAGGATATTCTGGATAGAGCATTAAGTTTTTCAAGTTCTTCAACCTGGAATTCTCAAAGTAATGGAGGAAGAATAAACAAATATTGGTTAATCGATAGTCTTATGTCATCAAACTATTCCATTTTTAAAAAAATTAATTACGATTATCATATTAATGGCTTAGATCAATTAATCTCTGATAAAGATCAAGGTTTATCAAATATTTTAAATATTATAAAATACTTTAAAGAAATCGAGAGATATAGACCGAATTCAATACTCATTCAGATGTTTTTTCAATCTAAAAATTTAGAAATATTTAATATTTTAAATTCAAATAAAATTGAAGAAATTGACAAAGTAATTAGTGATTTAAACAATGTTGCTCCATTTTTTTCAGATAAGTGGAATAAATTAAATTAATATGATTGTACATCTAGAAATAAAGAATTTTATTTTAATTGATTTTTTATCAATTGATTTCAAAAATGGTTTCTCAGTTATAACTGGTGAAACTGGGTCTGGAAAGTCAATTATTTTAGGAGCACTTAATTTATTACTTGGAAAAAGAGTTGACCACAAGGTAGTAGGTCCAAAAAAAGATAAATGTGTAATAGAGGCGCAATTTAATATTAAAGATTTAAACCTAATTAACTTTTTTAAAGCTAAGGACCTAGATTATGTTCAGCAAACTATTATAAGACGGGAAATAATGGTTAATGGTCGTTCTAGGGCATTTATCAATGACACGCCTGTAAATCTTGAAACTTTAAAAAATATTGGTTCAAAATTAATTGATATTCATAACCAAAATCAAAATGAAATTTTATCAAATAAATCATTTTTTTACAATTTTATAGACTTTTATTCCAATCAATCTTCTTTTGTAGATTCTTACAAAAAGAAGTATCAAAACTATATGAATAAATTAAATCAGCTTGAACTAATTATTGAAAAAAAGAAAAGATTTAATACAAATTTAGAGTATAACCAGTTTTTACTTAACGAGCTATCTTCACTTAATCTTAAAAAAGATGAAAAAGAGGAGTTACAAAATTACTATAATACTTATAAAAATTTTGACAAGGTTAATAAAGCTTTTAAAGAAATAAATTATTCGATTTCAGGTAATATAAATTTTATCGAAAGTTTGCACAATATTCAATCTAATTTGCAGATTATATGTGATTTTAGTGCAGATTTAAAAAATATTAACCAAAGATTTGAGACTTGTTTAATTGAAATTAAAGATGTTATCAATGATATTGAAATTTTATCAAGTACCATTTCATATGATAACAGTAAACTAGATGAAATACAATCAAGGTTATTTAAGATTCAAGGTTTAGAAAATAAACATAATGTTTCCTCTTTTAATGAGTTAATACAAATTGAAAATGATTTAAAAAGTAAATTGAGTGACTCTAAAGTTTTTGATAAAGAAATTGATCAATTAAATAAATTAATAGATGATCTTGAATTAGATTTATTGAAGGATGCTGATAAAATATATATAAATAGATTACATTTTTCAAAAAAATTATCGAATGAGATACAAAATGTTTTCTCTAAATTATCTTTAACAAATTCAAATCTTAACTTTTCATTTGTTAAAAATGATAAACTTAATGAGTTCGGAATTGATAATCTTTCTGTTATGTACGCAGGTGGGAAAAATTTAGAAAAAAAACCACTTAAAAAAGTTGCATCTGGAGGTGAAAAATCTAGAATTTTATTAGCATTAAAATCAATTTTTTCACGTAAAAATAGTTTACCAACAATAATTTTTGATGAAATAGACTCAGGAACTAGTGGTGAAATTGCAAATTCAATTGGAGATTTAATGAACAAAATGGGTGAAACTATTCAAGTGGTTGCGATCACACATTTACCTCAGGTTGCAGCTAAGGGAATCAATCACTTCAAAGTGATTAAGATTGAAAATGATAAAAATAATATTAAAACAGATATTTATGAGTTAGATACTGAAAATAGAATTGAAGAAATAGCTGGTATGATATCTGGAAAAGAAATAACTGATTCTGCTGTAAAACAAGCAGAAGAACTTCTGAAATAATTATATTTAAAATAAAAATGAGTAATAATTTATTAAAAGGTAAAAAAGGGATAATTTTTGGAGCGCTTGATGAAAATTCAATTGCCTGGAAAACTGCTCTTAAAATCAAAGAACAGGGTGGTGATTTTGTACTAACCAACGCACCTGTTGCATTAAGAATGGGTAGTATTAATGAATTAGCTAAAGAAACAACTTCAGAAATAATTTCTGCAGATGCTACCAGAGTTGAAGATCTCGAAAATTTAATTTTAAAAACTCTTGAAATTTTTGACGGAAAAATTGATTTTGTACTACACTCAATTGGAATGTCTGTTAATGTTAGAAAAGGTAGAAAATACACTGATTTAAATCATGATTGGCTTGCAAAGGGCTGGGATGTTTCAGCTGTTTCATTTCATAAATTGTTACAAACACTATATAAATTAGATGCGATGAATGAATGGGGAAGTATAGTTGCACTTTCTTACATGGCCGCTCAAAGAGTTTTTCCCAATTACAACGATATGGCTGAAAACAAAGCATACTTGGAATCAATCGCAAGAAGCTTTGGGTATTTTTTTGGAAAAGAGAAAAAGGTTAGAGTTAACACTATTAGTCAATCTCCTACACCAACAACTGCTGGAAAAGGAGTGACTGGATTTGATGGATTCATCACATATGCTGAGAAAATGTCACCTTTAGGAAATGCTACTGCTGATGAGTGTGCAGATTATACAGTAACTCTGTTTTCAGATCTAACAAGAAAAGTTACTTTGCAAAATCTTTACCACGACGGAGGCTTTAGTAATGTTGGTGTAAGTCAAGATATTATCGATATAATATCAAAATAGTTTGATGAAAAGAGTTGGTATTTCAGGGGGTATCGGTTCGGGTAAAACTTTTATTTCTAATATTTTTAAGGAAAATAATTATAAAATATTCAATTCGGATTTAGTTGCTAGGGATATACTAAATAATGATAAAAGTATAAGAAACAAAATAATATCAAGTTTTGGTAATGATTCATATGACCTGAATGGTTTAAATAAAGAATATATTTCAGATCTGATTTTTAATTCCGAAGAAAAAAGATTAAAAATTAATAAAATAATACATCCTAGGGTTTACCTAAAATATTTAGATTTTTTGAATATCAATTCAGATCATAATTCAATCATTGAAAGTGCTCTTTTACATCAAACAGAAAGTTTTGGATTAAATGATTTTAATATAATAATAACATGTCCTGTTGAAAAAAGATTAGAGAGAGTTGTTTCAAGAGACAAAACAAATATAAATTCGGTATATAAAATTATTGAATCCCAAGTTGACTATCAATCCATTATTAAAGATTTTGATTTTCATATTGTTAACTTAGATAAAGAAAAAACTTACAATGAGGTTTTTAAAATTATTCAAATGTTAGATGAATAAAATTAAATATTCAATATTGGTTTTACTAATGTCAATTTCTCTAATTGGGATTATTTTTGTTCAAGGTTTTTGGATTAAAACAACTCTTGATAACCGTGAAAGACAATTTTCATTAAATGTAAACCAGGCATTAAAAGCTGTTACAGAGTCTATCAAGGATAGAGAAATGAGAGATTATCTCGCAGTTTATCAAAAACTTATTGATAGTATTGGTGAACCACAAGAATCACAACTTACATCGGTTTTTCAATATATAAATAGAAATCAGAATACAAACCAAACTTTTGTTTATTCTCATGGAATATTAGAAGAAGATTATAATATAACATCCAGTCTATTAGAATCTCAAAGCTCTGATACAACTAATATAAAAGACTATAAAAGTTTAAAAACCACTACTATAATCGACGATGCATTTGATAGGGAAATGCAAAATATGAGCTCAATTGAGAGACTTCAAAGAGTTGAAAAAATGTCATTAATTGATAGAGCTAAATACGAATCCGTTTTCAGTGATTTAGCAAAATTAAAACCAATTCATAAAAGAGTCAATAATGTTGAAATTGAATTACTTCTTCAAAGAGAACTTAGAGAAAGAGATCTTGATTTAGATTATGATTACAGGGTTTTTGATGGTCAATTAGCCACCAAAGTAGGATCAGATAGATATACTAATTTAGAAGGTGTTGAAAAATTTTCTATGCCCCTTTTTGCAAATAACAAAGGTGAAACAAACTTCTCTTTAGTTATAGGTTTTCCAAATAGAGTTTCATATCTAAAGTCATCAATTTCTTTTTTAATTATTCTTTCTATTATATTCACACTGGTGATAATTATATCCTTTGTCTCAACAATCTTAAGCTCAATTAGACAAAAAAATATCTCTGAAATGAAAACAGATTTCATTAATAACATGACTCATGAATTCAAAACTCCCATAGCAACAATTGATCTTGCGCTCAATGCAGTGAAAAATGAAAAAGTAAAAAAAGACAAAACCTTAGTCGATAAATACCTTGGAATCATAAAGGAAGAAAATAAAAGAATGAATTTACAAGTTGAAAACGTTCTAAAGATTTCTCAGCTTGAAAATAAAAATATATTATTGACTAAGGCTGAAACTAACATTAATGATATTATTTTAAAATCTGTTGCATCAGTAAAGCTTTTATTAGATGAAAAAAATGGAATTATTGATTTAAAACTTGATAAAAACATCATTGAGTTTGAATTCGCTTTTGATGAAATGATTAATGTTTTTATCAACATATTGGATAATTCTATCAAATACTCTAAAGATCAACCAGAAATACACATTGAAACATTTATGAACTTGAATGTAATTAATGTAAAAATTTCAGATAATGGGATTGGTATGAGTACTAAAGTCAAAAACAAAATTTTTGAAAATTTTTATAGAGAAACAAAAGGAAATATTCACAATGTAAAAGGCCATGGTTTAGGTTTATCCTACGTGAAGAAAATTGTTGATTTACATGGTGGCACGATTTCTGTGTTTAGTGACTCAAATAAAGGTACATCCTTTACACTGTCATTCAATGTCTAAAAGAAAAAAAATATTATTAGTTGAAGATGATCCAAATTTTGGATCAATTTTAAATGATTATTTAAATCTACATTCATATTCTTCCACACTAGCAAAAAACGGAATTGAGGGTCTAGAAAAGTTTAAAAAACACTCTTTTGATTTATGTATTTTAGATGTAATGATGCCATTCAAAGATGGTTTTACTTTAGCTGAAGATATTAGGGCGATTGATGAATATGTTCCAATCGTTTTTTTAACTGCAAAATCCCTTAAAGATGATATTATAAAAGGTTTTAAAATCGGTGCTGATGATTATTTAATTAAACCATTTGATTCCGAAATACTTTTGCTAAAAATCAAATCAGTTTTTAAAAGAAAATTAATTGAAGATTCTAAAGCTGAAACAAAAGAACAGTACAATTTTTCATCTTTCGTTTATAATTCCAAATTCAGGACATTGAAGTTTAAAGAAGAGGAAGAAGTAAATTTATCTCCTAAAGAATCAAAATTATTACAGTTATTACTGCAGAACACTAATGATTTGACATCTAGAGAAGAGGCACTCCTCAAAATTTGGAATGATGATAATTATTTTACATCAAGAAGTATGGATGTTTACGTCACTAAAATTCGTAAATATTTAAAAAAGGATCCAACTATTTCTATCGANAATATACATGGAAAAGGATTNAAATTAAANGTTTAATNNTTTTTTGGGTGATATTTTTTAACTNTTCTNNTTAAATGTTTCTTTGNNACNTGNAGGTATCTTTCNGTTGTTGTAATACTTGNATGACCTAGCATTTTTTGTATACTCACAATNTCAGCTCCATTTTCTAGTAAGTGTGTNGCAAATGAGTGNCTTAGAGTATGTGGACTTATTTTTTTCTTTATCCCAACTTTTTTTCTNGTTTCTTCAATTATGTTATATATCATNACTCTTGTTAGTTTTTTTCCTCTGTTATTNAGAAANAGAANATCNTCATAACCTCTTTTTANNTTAACTTGATTTCTTTCATAATTNATATATTCATTTAAAAAGTTTTTAGCCTGNTCACTNATTGGNACAAACCTTTCTTTATTGCCNTTNCCNAATACTTTTAACANGGATTCAGTTTTAAAAATATCAGAAATATTTATTTCTATAAGTTCACTAACTCTCAATCCACAACTATATAATAATTCAATTATTGATTTATTTCTTAATTTATTATTGATTTTATTNAATGAATAATATTCAATCATACTATCAATTTCATTGATATTTAATGTTANNGGTAATTTTGAACCTAANCTTGGATGACTTATATTTTCTAATGGATTTTCATCAATATATTTTTCAAGAATCATAAANTTAAAAAATCTCTTTAATGAAGAGATTAAACGNGACTGACTNGAGGAATTTATTTTTTTTGACTCNTTTCTTATAAATTCATTTAATAAATCATTTTTTTTTAAAANANTATANTCNTCTAAATTATTTTCTTTAAAAAANTGAATAAGTTTTTTTAAATCACTAGAATATGCATTAGCTGTATTTTCAGAAAGATTTTTTTCTAATTTCAAGAAATTTTTAAAATCTTCTAGTATTGATTGCCAATTCATTTCAAATAATGATAATTTTATATTATGAAATTACAAATAATTAACGGCCCAAACCTCAACTTATTAGGAACAAGAGAAACAAAAGTTTATGGGAATATGACGTTTGATGAATATTTCAAAATACTTAAAAATAAATATTCAAATTTAGATCTTCATATTTTNCAATCTAATGTAGAGGGAGAAATTATAAATAAAATACATGAAGTAGGTTTTGAATATGACGGAATAATTCTAAATGCGGCAGCATATACTCATACTTCAGTAGGTATAGCTGATTCAGTCAGATCAATCAATACACCTGTTATAGAAGTTCATATTTCTAATACAATTTCTCGAGAAGACTATAGACATGTCTCTTACATAGGTCCGCACGCTAAGGGTATAATTATGGGTTTTGGGTTGAAAAGCTATGATCTAGCAGTTGAAAGTTTTATTTCAAATGATTAAAGATGAATTACCTCACCATATGCATCTGCTACAGCTTCCATAACAGCCTCACTTAATGTTGGGTGTGGGTGTACCGCTTTAAGAATTTCGTGTCCGGTAGTTTCTAATTTCCTTCCAACAACTGCTTCCGATATCATTTCTGTTACATTGCTTCCTATCATATGACATCCTAACCATTCACCATATTTTGCATCAAAAATAACTTTTACAAAACCCTCAGGTGTTCCAGATGATTGAGCTTTTCCAGATGCTGAGAAAGGAAATTTACCAACCTTAATTTCGTATCCATTATCAATTGCTTGTTTTTCTGTAAAACCAACTGATGCTATTTCAGGTTTACAGTAAGTACATCCTGGAATATTGTTGTAATCTATCGGAGATGTATTTAAACCTTTTATATTTTCAACACATGTAATACCTTCAGCGGAAGCTACGTGTGCTAAAGCTGGACCTGAAACTACATCACCAATAGCATAAAAACCTTCTACATTTGTTTTGTAGAAATCATCAACAGATATTTTATCATTTTCGACTTTAATTCCAATATTTTCAAGTCCAATATTTTCAATATTTGATTTAATTCCAACAGCACTAAGAACTACATTGGCTTCAAACTCAATAATTTCATCTTTTGAGTTTTTTATTTTTACTGAAACACTCTTATCATTGGCTTTAGATTCTATCAGTTCAGCTGAAGTCATAATATTGACACCCTGTTTCTTAAGGATTTTTTCTAATTCTTTTGAAATATCTTCATCTTCAACAGGAGTTATTCTTGGCATATATTCAACAACAGTAACTTTACTTCCCAGNCTATTGTAGAAATATGCAAATTCAATCCCAATCGCACCAGAACCAACAATTATAATCTCTTTAGGTTGTTTTTCTAAAGTCATAGCTTTTCTATAGCCTATTATATTGATGCCATTTTGCTTTAGTGAGGGAATCTCTCTTGATCTTGCACCTGTTGCAATTATTACATGTTTTGCTGTAATTTTATTGACTTCTTCATTATTTTTTTCAATAGTGATTGATTTATCAGAATTAATAGAAGCACTTCCAGTAAATACTTTAATTTTATTTTTTTTCATCAAAAAGTTTACTCCTTTACTCATCGTTCCAGCTACATTTCTACTTCTTTGAATAACTTTTTCAAAGTCACTATTAATATTTTCCGCAGAAATACCATAATCATCTGATTTTTTAAGATAATTATAGACCTCAGCAGATTTTAATAGAGCCTTCGTAGGTATGCATCCCCAGTTCAAGCATATTCCTCCTAAACTTTCTTTTTCAATTATCGCAGTGTTAAATCCAAGTTGAGATGCTCTTATAGCAGTTACATAACCACCTGGACCACTTCCAATTACAACGATATCATATTTATCCATAATTAATCTTTTTTAAAATTTAAACTTGCTGAGTTTACACAATATCTTAAACCTGTATCGGTAGGCCCATCATTAAAAACATGCCCCAAGTGTCCATCACAATTTGAGCATAAAATTTCTGTTCGTTTCCTNTTTAATGAATTATCTTCTTTATANATAATTGAGCCCTTNATACATTCATCNAANCTTGGCCAACCACATCCACTNTCNAATTTTGATTTACTCTCAAAAAGTANATTCCCACANCCTTTACANTTNTACNATCCATCNTCAAAAAACATATTGTATTNTCCNGAAAATGGCATTTCTGTGGCTGCATTTCTCAATACNTCATAGCTCATTTTATCAAGATTTTTTTTCCAGTATTCTTTANCCTTTTNCATCTTTCTTGAAAATTAAAGCTNCNGAATTAACACAATGTCTNNTTCCNGTTGTNTTTTTGGGTCCATCNTTAAAAACATGCCCTANNTGACCTCCACATTTTTTACATTTTATTTCTTTTCTNGNATATCCAAGCTTATAATCTACATCATANTCAATTTTATCANTTATTTCTTTGTCAAAACTNGGCCATCCNCAATACGAATTATATTTTCTACTAGATTTATATAGNGGCTCATCACAACCTGCGCAATGATATGTNCCTTTNTCNTAAAAGTTGTCATATTTTCCAGTAAATGGTCTTTCTGTNTATGCTTTTCTTAATACTAAGTATGACATTTCATCTAATTGCTCCCTCCATTCCAAATCAGTTTTTTCTATTTCATATTTANCTTGACTGNAGANTACCTGAGTAGATATTAAAAATAAAATANTGATAAAGAAAANTCTAAGTATCATTTTGTATATTTCTCNACAAAAGTAACTTATATTTTTTAAAAANTCACTGNNAATTGAGCATAACTAATCAAAAAAAAATTGTTAACGCCTGGGCATTTTATGATTGGGCTAATTCAGTNTATCCNCTAGTNATTTCNACTGCTATTTTTCCAATTTTTTACATGGCTCTNTTTGTTGAATCTGACTATATAGANNTANTGGGATTTANTTTTAAAAACACCGCTCTNATACAATTTATAACNTCATTTGTTTTCTTNTTCTTAGCTATTCTAGTTCCNATCATGTCAGGNATAGCTGATTTTTTATCTAATAAAAAATCATTTATGAAATTTTTTGTTNTAACAGGAAGTTTTTCTTGTATTGGATTATATTTTTTTGATTTAGAAAANATTTATTTGGGTATATTTTTTTACGCTTTTGCACTTTTTTCTTTTTGGGCTTCANTAGTATTTTATAANTCATATTTACCTGATATTGTTAAACCGNANGATCAAGATAANGCNAGTGCTTTAGGNTATTCATATGGCTATNTNGGGAGTGTNCTNCTTCTTTTATTAAATATTTTTATGATAAATTTTCCTGAAACTTTTGGTTTTGAAAACTCGANNGNAGGTAAAATTCAAGCCATGAGAGTTTCTTTTTTAACTGTNGGTTTTTGGTGGTTAATNTTTAGTCAATATACTTTTTATTATCTACCAAAAAGTAAAGAAAAAGTAGAAAGAAAGTTAATTTTTAAAAAATCTATTTTTTTTGGCGGTTTTGATGAGTTACTTGCTGTATGGAAACTGCTTAAAAAAGATAAAAGTGTTAAAAAATTTTTAATAGCTTTTTTTACATTTTCTACAGCTGTTCAGACAATTATTCTAATTGCAACTTATTTTGGAGAACAAGAAATTAATTGGGCAGAGGGAGAAAAAACCTCAGGATTGATACTTAGTATGCTTTTGATTCAATTAATTGCAATAATTGGTTCAGTCGGAGCTGCATATGTTTCAAAAATTATTGGTAATGTAAATACACTAATTATCTTTAATATTTCTTGGTTTTCTATTTGTATCATTGCTTACTTTATTGAATCTAGTACTGAATTTTACATTGTTGCTGGATTAGTTGGTCTAGTGATGGGTGGAATTCAATCTTTGTCAAGATCCACTTACTCTAAACTGATACCTGAAACTGAAAATACTTGTTCTTATTTCAGTTTTTTTCAGATGAGTATGATTATAAGTATAGTTCTTGGAACATTTATGTCCGGTGCTATTGATCAGATAACTGGAAATATTAGATATTCTATTTTACTGTTTGCTTCATTATTCTTATTAGGTTCATTTCTATTAAGAAACATAAAAGTTAATTAATACTGACTACATTTTTAATGGCATGGAACTTGAAACTCTATGTTTAATGAGAAGTTTTACCTTATAATATGACATAATGACACTATATGAGTAATATTTTTGACATAAATTCCATTTCTTTTGATCCTACTGACGAAGAATCTGAATTAATTCCTTTGATGACGTCTGATGATGAAGAAGCTATTTCAAAAGAAAAATTACCAGAATCTCTTCCGATTTTACCTTTAAGAAATACAGTTTTATTTCCTGGTGTTGTTATTCCAATCACAGCATCTAGAGATAAATCAGTTAAATTAATTAAGAATGCTAATTCAGGAGATAAACTTATTGGTGTTGTATCTCAAAAGGACTCCTCAGTTTCAGATCCCAAAATTTCTGACATAAATAAAATTGGGACTGTTGCAAAAATTTTAAGAGTACTTCAAATGCCAGATGGAAACATTACTGTTATCATTCAGGGAAAGAAAAGATTTGAAGTAAAAGATATCATTTCAGATGACCCGTATTTCACAGCTATAATAAATGAAATACCTGAATCTAAACCAGATTCCACAGATAAAAAATTTATTGCAATTATTGATTCTATAAAAGATTTAGCTCTAAAAATTATTAATGAAAACCCAAATATTCCTTCTGAGGCATCTTTTGCAATTAAGAACATTCATAGTAATGCTTTTTTAGTCAATTTCGTTTCATCTAATATGAATATTTCAGTTAATGAAAAATATAATATTCTTAAAATTAATGGTTTACAGGACAGAGCTTTAAGTTGTTTAAAGTTTATGAATGTTGAATTTCAAAAACTTAGTCTAAAAAATGATATTCAATCTAAAGTGAGGACAGATTTAGATCAACAACAAAGAGAGTATTTTTTGAATCAACAATTAAAAACAATTCATGAAGAATTAGGCACATCATCAAATGATCAAGAGATTGAAGAAATGATAGTTAAGTCCAAAACTAAAAATTGGAACAATAAAATTGCTGATCATTTTAATAAAGAGTTAGCAAAGCTAAAGAGAATGAATTCACAAGCTTCTGAATATTCAATTCAAAGAAATTATATTGAGTTGATACTTGATTTACCTTGGAATAAATATTCTGATGATAATTTTAATATAAAGAGAGCTAATAAAATACTAGATAGAGATCATTATGGACTTAAGGGTATAAAGGATAGGATTTTAGAACAAATTGCAGTTCTTAAGCTTAAAAAAAATATGAAGTCTCCCATACTTTGCTTTTATGGTCCACCTGGTGTAGGTAAAACTTCTTTAGGAAAGTCTATCTCTGAGGCACTAGGTAGGGAATATGTTAGGATTTCATTGGGTGGATTGAGAGATGAAGCTGAATTGAGAGGTCATAGAAAAACATATATTGGAGCTATGCCTGGAAGAATAATACAAAATCTTAAAAAAGTAAAAACTTCAAATCCTGTTTTTATTCTTGATGAAATTGATAAGCTTTCTGTTGGTTCTCAAGGAGATCCATCATCTGCATTACTCGAAATTTTGGATCCAGAGCAAAACAATGAGTTTTATGATAATTTCTTAGAGTTAGGTTATGATTTATCTAAGATTTTATTCATTGCTACTGCAAATAATTTAAATACTATTCAGCCTGCTCTTCTTGATAGAATGGAATTGATTAATATTTCCGGTTATAGCTTAGAGGAAAAAATAAATATTGCTAAAAAACATTTAATAAGCAAACAACTAAAAGCCAACGGTTTAGAAGACTTTCCCTTTAAATTAGATTATAATACTTTAAAAAAAATAATTCAAGGTTATACAACGGAGTCAGGAGTAAGAAACTTGGAGAAATGTATTGCTAAAATTTGCAGATCATATGCTAAGCAAATTGTTGAAAATAATTTAAAAGAAATAAAATCAGAAAAACTTAATATTGAAAAAGTTTTAGGCATTCCCGTAACAAAACAAGATGCTGAAAAAAATAATCTTCCTGGTATTTCTACAGGTTTAGCATGGACGCAATATGGTGGTGAAATTCTATATATTGAATCTATAATTTCCAAAGGAAAAGGTGGTTTGACTATCACTGGAAATTTAGGTAAAGTAATGAAAGAGTCTGCCACAATAGCTCTTGAATTCATCAAGTCAAATTGTGCTAATTTTGGTATTAATTCTAAAATATTTAATAAATACAACATTCATTTACATGTTCCTGAAGGAGCTACCCCCAAAGATGGTCCTAGTGCTGGAATAACAATTTTAACATCTTTGATTTCTCTTCTTACCCAAAGGAAGGTTAAAAATAATTTTGCTATGTCAGGCGAGATAACTTTGAGGGGAAGAGTACTTCCTGTAGGTGGAATAAAAGAAAAAGTTTTAGCTGCCAAAAGAGCTAATGTAAAAGAAATTATTCTTTCCTCTGATAATCAAAAACATGTTAATCATATTGATTCAAAATATCTAAAAGGTCTCAAGTTTCACTATGTAAGTGAAATGAAAGAAGTTATAGGAATAGCAATCATGAAAAATAAAATTTCTAATTCCATCGAGTTTTAATTAGATTTGTTTTAATATGATCATAACTATTGATGGTCCATCCTCATCTGGAAAAAGTTCTGTAGCAAAAGAGATTTCTAAAATATTTGATATTGTCCATGTTGATTCTGGTGCAATTTATCGAGCAATAACATTTCTAGCTATTAATTTTAATTGTATTGAGAATGAAAGTAATATTAATTATAAACTATTAACTGACATCATTCAAAGTAAAAAAATCACTTTTGAAAAAAACAATAGTAGTTATTCTATAGCTATAGATGGTGTAGTTGTTGAGTCAAAAATTAGAAACTCTAGGATTTCTAAGCTTGTTAGCGTCATCGCAGCTGAAAAATCTATTAGAGATTATGTTTTAATTATCCAGCACCAAATAGCTTCTCGAAATTCAGTTGTTATGGACGGTAGAGATATAGGTTCTGTAGTGTTCCCTAATGCTGAATATAAGTTTTATATAGATGCATCAATTAAAGAAAGATCTCATAGGAGATGGACTGAGTTAAAGGAATATGAGTCTAATATAACTATTGAAAATGTTGAAAAAGATTTAATGAAAAGAGATTTTAATGACACAAACAGATCTATTTCTCCTCTAAAAATTCCAGAAAATGCAGTTATTATAAACTCTGATGATAAGTCAATAAAAAATGTTGTTGATGAAATTGTGGTTTTTATAAAATCAAATTCTTGAGATAAAACTTGCATAAGATTTAAATTGAAGTTAGATTCGCGTACCTTTTTGGAGTAAAATAGATAAAAAAGGTTTAAAAAAGTTTAACTCTTCTAGTGTCTCCTGAGTCTATAAATTAAACTAGAATACAAATTGTAGATAATATGCCTGCAAAAAAAACAAAAGAGACGGATGAATTAGATGAAAAAAAATCCTCTCAAAAAAAATTAAGCACTAAAGCTTCTGAAAAAAGAACAAAGAAAGCTACTGCTAGATCCAAAGTAAAAAAATCAACAAAGAAAGAAAAAGAAGTTGTTGTTGAAGAAAAAGATGAAAGCAATACTGATTCAGTAAGTAAAACTGAAGTCTCAAAGGAAAAAACTGTTGAATCTAATGATTTTGATTGGAATGAATTTGAACAAGGTATTCAATCTTTAGATCAAAATCAGATTGATGAATTTGAAAATTTAATAAATAAAAATTTTGTCGACACATATAATGACAATGTTATCCAAGGTGAAGTCATTAACATAACAGAAAGAGAAGCAATTATAGATATAAATGCAAAGTCTGAGGGGGTTATTTCACTAAATGAATTTAGATATAATCCTGATTTAAAAATTGGTGATAAAGTAGAAGTTATTGTTGATGTACAAGAGGATAAAACTGGACAACTAGTACTTTCTCACAGAAAAGCAAGAACTATAAAAGCTTGGGAAAGAGTTAATGAAGCTCATGAAAAAGAAACTATTGTAACTGGTTTTGTTAAGTGTAGAACTAAAGGTGGAATGATTGTAGATGTTTTTGGTCTAGAAGCATTCTTACCGGGATCTCAAATTGATGTTAAGCCTATAAGAGATTACGATCAGTATGTTAATAAAAACATGGAATTTAGAATTGTAAAAATTAACCATGAATTTAAAAATGTTGTTGTATCTCACAAAGCACTAATCGAGGCTGATATTGAAGAACAGAAAAAAGAAATCATTTCTCAGTTAGAGAAAGGGCAAGTTCTCGAGGGTATTGTAAAAAATATTACTACTTATGGTGTTTTTATTGATTTAGGGGGTGTTGATGGTTTAATTCATATTACAGATCTGTCTTGGAACAGAATTAATCATCCAAGTGAAATTTTGGAGTTAGATCAAAAGTTAAATGTAGTTATTTTAGATTTTGATGATGATAAATCAAGAATTCAACTTGGTATTAAACAATTAAGTAAGCATCCGTGGGAAAATTTAGATGCCAATCTCAAAGAAGGTGATAAAGTAAAAGGAAAAGTTTCTGTATTAGCTGATTACGGTGCATTTATTGAAATTGTCGATGGTGTTGAGGGATTAGTGCATGTTTCAGAAATGTCCTGGTCAACTCACTTAAGATCTGCTCAGGATTTTGTAAATGTTGGTGACGAAGTAGAGGCTGTTATTCTAACACTAGATAGAGAAGATAGAAAAATGTCTTTAGGTATCAAGCAGCTTACAAGCGATCCTTGGACTGATATTACTAAAAAATATCCTGTAGATTCAAAACATAAGGGTAAAATTAGAAATTTCACAAACTTTGGGGTTTTTGTAGAACTTGAAGAAGGTATTGACGGATTAGTTTATATTTCCGACATATCGTGGACCAAAAAAATTAAACATCCATCTGAGTTATTTTCTATTTCTGATGAAATTGAAGTTGTAGTATTGGAATTAGATGTAAATGAACGTAAGTTAAGTTTAGGTCATAAACAAACTAAGAATAATCCATGGGACAAGTATTTAAAGACTTACGCTGTTGATACTACACATAATTTAAAAATCGATTCTATCACTGATAGGGGAGGACTAATTAATTTAAGTGAAGAATTAGTTGCAATAGTTCCTAATAAACATATGGTTAAGGAAGATGGTTCTGAATTAGCAGTTGGTGAGGAAACTAAATTTAAGGTTATTGAGTGTAACGGTGACTTTAAAAGAATAGTTTTATCTCATAGCTCTATGTTTAAAAAAGCAAAGCCGAGTTCACCCAAAAAGTCTAAGAAAAAGAATAATTTAGATAAGTCTACACTTGGTGATATTGAAGCTCTTGTTGATCTTAAAAAGCAGATGGAAGATGAAGAAACTAAATCTTAAAGATTTTCTTCTTTAATTTTCTTAGAAATATAATCTCCAACCTCACTAGTTGTTGAAGGATTATACTTATTCAAATCAGCGGTAGATATCTTGTTTTCTAATGAAATATTTACCGCTTTTTTTATAATCCTTGATTCTTCATTTAAATTTAAAAACTCTAACATCATTGCTGCAGATAGAATTGTTGCAATTGGATTAGCTATATTTTTGTTTTTCGCTTGTGGAAATGAACCATGAATTGGTTCAAAAAGACCTTTATTTTTACCAATGGATGATGAACATAAAATTCCAATTGATCCTGCGATGACACTTGCTTCGTCTGAAATTATATCTCCAAATAAATTTTCAGTTAATATAACATCAAATTGTTTTGGATTTGTAATTATCTGCATGGCCGCATTATCTACAAACATATATTCAAAATTAATATCAGAGTGTTTTTTTGAAATGTTTTGGACTGTTTTTCTCCAAAGTCTTGATGTTTCCAAAACATTTGCTTTATCAATTAGCGTTATTTTTTTTCTTCTTATTTTAGCATAATTAACTGCTATTTTAGTTATACGCTCAATTTCATCAATACTATATTCACACAAATCAGATGCTGAGGTTTTTGATGATTTTTTTTTCCCAAAATATAATCCCCCCGTTAGTTCTCTTACAATCAGCATGTCAACGTTTTCAATCCTATCCATCTTTAGAGGAGAAAATTCAACTAACTGACTATATGATTTTACAGGTCTTAAATTAGCATATAGACCTAATTCCTTTCTAAGTTTGAGCAAGCCTTGTTCAGGTCTCATAGTTGAATCAGGGTCATTGTCGAATTTTGGATCTCCAATTGCTCCAAAAAGCACAGCATCAGAATTTTTGCATGCATCTAATGTAGATTGAGGCAGGGGTTCTGAATGTTTATCAATTGCTATTCCTCCAACATCATAATAATTAAAATTAAAATCAATATTTCTCTTTTCAGAAATAGCTTTTAGAACTTTGATTGCCTCACTAATAATTTCAGGTCCTATTCCATCACCTGGTAAAACTGCAATATTTAGCATTTTAAACTAATAAAGTTGTTAATTTTTTCTTTTTTTGAAACTAAGAAGTCAATATCATCATAACCGTTAATTAAACATGTTTTTTTATACTGATCAACATCAAAATTTATTGAATTATTGTTAAAGTTCAATCTTTGATCAGGTAAATCAACTTCAAATTTAACATCTGGTTTATTATAAATTTTATTAAAAATAATTTCTAAAGTTTCATCGCTAACTTGTATTGGTAAAATATTATTATTTAATGCATTCATTTTAAAAATATCTGCAAAAAAACTTGAGATTATTACTTTGAATCCATAATCTTTAAGAGCCCATGCCGCATGTTCTCTACTTGACCCAGAACCAAAATTTGAACCAGCAACTAAAATTTCTCCAGAATACTTTTTGTTATTTAAAACAAAATCAGGATTAAGTTCATTTTTTTTGTTGAACCTCCAATCCCGAAAAAGATTTTCTCCGAAGTTTTTTTTGCTTGTAGCTTTTAAAAATCTTGCAGGTATAATTTGATCAGTATCAATATTTTCAANTGGTAAAGGAANAGCAGATGAAATNAAAGTTTTTATTTTATTTATATTNTTCATTAATNTCAATAATTTTCCCATTAACAGCTGTTGCTGCTGCCATCAATGGACTTGAAAGTATTGTTCTNGANCCTGGNCCTTGNCTTCCTTCAAAATTTCTATTNGAGGTTGAAACACATATTTCACCAGGCGGAATTTTATCNTCGTTCATAGCTAAACACGCTGAGCANCCAGGTTGTCTTATTTCAAAACCNGAANTCATAAAAATTTTATCTAACCCTTCTTTTCTTATTTCNTTCAAAACATTTTGTGATCCNGGAACAATCAAGGCATTAACATTTTTAGCTTTTTTCTTATCTTTTATGTANTCTGCNACNATTCTGAAATCTTCNATTCTTGAGTTAGTACAACTTCCAATAAATACGTAATTTATTTTTTTTCCAATTAAACTTTCACCAGATTTAAANCCCATNTANTCNAACGATTTGATATCTGATTTNTTATCACTTTTNGGAATTAAGTCTGAATATTTAATTCCCATNCCAGGATTNGTNCCATATGTAAGCATNGGGTNTATTTCTTNCGNNNCAAAGAANTATTCTTTGTCAAATTTAGCANCAGAATCAGATTTTANATTNTCCCATTCANNNANTTTANTANNGAANAAATCTCCNTTTGGAGCNTANGNTTTANCTTTTANATATTCATAAGTAACTTTATCTGGTGCTATCATTCCTCCTCTNGCTCCCATNTCNATACTCATATTNCAAACAGTCATTCTNCCNTCCATNGACATNTCNCTAAANATNNTACCAGAATATTCNACAAAATATCCNGTTCCACCATCNGTNCCAAGNTTTGANATTATNTATAGAATAANATCTTTTGNNGTNACATTTTTNTTCAATTTACCATTAACATTAACCCTCATTTTTTTTGGTTTNTTTAATAGTAANCATTGACTTGCTAAAACTTGAGCTACTTGACTTGTTCCAATNCCAAATGCNATNGCACCAAAAGCNCCATGTGTNGATGTATGNCTATCTCCGCAAACTATAGTCATTCCTGGTTGTGTAATTCCAAGCTCAGGNCCAATNACATGAACAATTCCTTGATTTGGATTTCCAAGCCCAAAAAGTTCAATATTATTTTCAAAACAATTAGACTTTAGTTTTTCAACTTGATTTCTAGAAAGATNATCTTCNATTGGTANATGTTGATTCAATGTNGGAACATTATGATCTACTGTAGCTAAAACTCTTTCTGGATCGAAAACTTCAAGATTNTTTTCNTTNANNTCATNAAATGCTTGAGGNCTTGTNACTTCGTGAATTAAGTGTTTATCAANAAAAAANATNTCTGGACCATNTTTNANNCTTTCAACAANATGGNTATCCCAAACTTTGTCAAATAATGTTTTTCNCATTTTTATNGACANNTATTATTTATTATTGATGAAAGATCATGATNCGAAATNTCTTTTTTATGATCAGCTATTNTTAAGAATTCATCATAAACCTTNTCTAATTGATTTTTNGNNAAATTCAATCCAATNTTATTAGCTCTGTAGGCAATTGCNGCTCTNCCACTTCTNGCTGTCAAAATAATTNANGATTCNTCAACACCAACATCACTAGGATCTATAATTTCATATGTTTCTCTATTTTTTATAATACCGTCNTGATGAATACCAGAGCTGTGAGCAAATGCATTTGANCCAANNATNGCTTTATTAGGNTGAACTACCATTCCCATAAGTTCAGAAACAAGCTTACTTGTACTATNAAGTAANTTNGNNTTAATATTTGTATNNAGATTAAGTTCTTTATGNTGTTTTAANATCATNACAACTTCTTCTANNGAAGTNTTACCNGCTCTTTCTCCAATACCATTNANCGTACANTCNATTTGCNTAGCTCCATTTATTACACCTTCNATAGAATTTGCAGTTGCTANACCTAAATCATTNTGACAATGACAAGAAATGATAGCTTTATCAATGTTAGGGACATTATTNATTAAATAATTNATCTTTTNACCGTATTGGTTNGGAAGACAGTANCCNGTAGTATCNGGAATATTTAAAATTGTCGCTCCAGCATCGATAACTTTCTCACATACTTNAGCTAANAATTCNTTATCAGTTCTACCGGCNTCTTCTGCGTAAAATTCAATTTCATTNACNAGATTTTTTCCAAANTTGACNGCTTTNTATGCTCTTTTTAAAATTTCATNTCTGTTNGATTTGAACTTNTNTTTGATATGGGANTCTGATGTTCCAATNCCTAAATGAATNCNTGAATTTTTAGCGTTTTTNAGTGCNCTAGCAGCNACTTCAATATCTTTTTCAACNGATCNAGCTAATGCACAAACTGTAGTTTNTTTNANNANATTNCAAACTTCAACAACAGANTTGAAATCACCTGGACTTGAAATTGGAAACCCAGCTTCTATNACGTCAACACCAAGANCCTCNAANCTTTCAGCAATNATNAGCTTTTCTTTNGTTTCAAGTTTACANCCTGGAACTTGTTCTCCATCACGNAATGTTGTATCAAAAATTTGGANTTTNTTNTTTTGCANTTGACTNAAGTTTGCTAAAATATAAAATCTTGATATAAATCTACAAANACTTCCAGATATTATTCTGTGGTGTATTAGCTTTTATTTTTATTTNATTTTTTGAAACTGGNTGAATGAAGCTNATTTCATTGGCATGNAAACAAATACTTTTGTCNGAATTACTNCTTTTTGAACCATATTTTAAATCACCTTTTATAAAACATCCAATATTAGAAAGTTGTNCTCTTATTTGATGATGCCTTCCTGTTTCTAANCTTATTTCAAGTAAAGAATANTTNTCAAGTTCTTTAANNGTTNTGTAATGAAGAATTGCTTTCTTTGAATCTTTANNAGTTTGATNAACAATATATGATTTNTTNTGTTTNTGATTTTTNTTTAAAAAATTAATTAATGTATTTTTTTTTCTAATTGGTTTCTTTTCNACTATNGCAAGATATTTCTTTAAGATTTTTNTTTCCACCAACATTTTATTCATTCTTGAAAGAGCTTTNGAAGTTTTAGCTAAAATAAGTANACCACTNGTAGGTCTNTCNAGNCGGTTGACTAAACCNAGAAAAACATTACCNTTTTTGTTATNNTTTTTTTTGAGGTAGAGTTTNTATTTTTCTAGAACNGAGTTATCACCNGTTTTATCTAATTGNGAAAGTTCACCNGGTCTTTTNTTNATAATTANTAGATGGTTATCTTCAAAAAGAATATCCATTAATACATTTCATTTTCNTTTGGAAAATCAAGATTCTTTACATCATTAATNTAATTACTTACGGCATTTTTTACTGTTTTGTTAAGATNAAGATATCTTCTTAAAAATCGTGGGTTAAATTCGTGAGTNAGGCCTAATAAATCATGTAATACTAAAACTTGACCATCTACTTGATTGCCAGCTCCAATTCCAATTAAAGGNANAGAACTTANTTTGGTNACTTTTTTTGCTAGTTTCGATGGAATTTTTTCNAAAACGGTTGCGAAACAACCAGCATCTTCAAGAGCTTTNGCATCACNTAAAAGTTGCTTTGCTTCTTTTTCTTCTTTAGCTCTAACCGAATAAGTTCCGAATTTNTATATTGATTGAGGTGTNAGTCCTAAATGTCCCATTACAGGAATACCAGCTTTAATAATTCTTTCAATTGATTGAATAACTTCTTGACCTCCTTCNAATTTTACAGCGTGAGCACCAGATTCTTTCATAATTCTAATTGCAGACCTAAGTGCTTTTTTNGGATCTGATTGATANGATCCNAANGGTAAATCAACNACTACGAGAGCTCTATNAANTCCCTTTACTACAGATTTTGCATGATAAATCATTTCATCAAGAGTTATAGGNAGGGTTGTCTCATTTCCTGCAATAACATTAGATGCAGAGTCGCCTACNAAAATAACATCAATATTAGCATNGTCAATGATTTTTGCAAAGGTGAAATCNTATGCTGTTAACATACTGATTTTTTCACCATTATTTTTCATTTCTAANAGTGTATTAGTTGTAACTTTTGGATAAAAGTTTTCATTTTTCATGGTGCTAATTTATTTAAATTAATTTAATAAACACTGACATTGTGACAGTATAATANAATGGCATAATCATTGAAATTAATTCAAAAAAAATAATTATGAGCAAAATAATTGGAATTGATTTAGGAACAACAAATTCNTGTGTTTCTGTTATGGAAGGAAACGAGCCNGTTGTAATACCNAACGCNGAAGGTAAAAGAACAACNCCCTCNGTAATTGCATTTGTTGAAGGTGGTGAAATCAAAGTTGGTGATCCAGCAAAAAGACAAGCTGTTACAAACCCAACAAAAACTATTTCTTCAGTNAAAAGATTTATGGGTAGCAAATTTTCAGAATCTAAAAATGATGCGAAAAGATCTGCNTANAAAGTAGTTAANGGAGANAATGATACATCTCGAGTTGATATTGATGGNAGGTTATACACNCCTCAAGAATTATCAGCTATGATTTTGCAAAAAATGAAAAAAACAGCNGAGGATTATCTTGGAACTTCTGTTTCAGAGGCTGTAATCACTGTTCCAGCTTATTTTAATGATGCACAGAGACAAGCNACNAAAGAAGCAGGTGAGATTTCAGGTTTAAAAGTTCANAGAATTATTAATGAACCNACAGCTGCAGCATTAGCTTATGGTTTAGATAAATCAGGAAAAGATCAAAAGNTTGCTGTTTATGATTTAGGTGGTGGAACTTTTGATATTTCTATATTGGAATTAGGTGATGGNGTTTTTGAAGTATTNTCAACNAATGGTGATACNAGACTAGGTGGNGATGATTTTGATGANGCAATNATTCAATGGTTAGCTTTTGANTTTGANGAGGAAAACGGTGTNGATTTAAGAAANGANCCTATGGCACTACAAAGNTTAAAGGAAGGTGCNGANAAAGCTAAAATTGAACTTTCNTCATCAACTCAAACNGAAATAAATTTACCTTATATAACTGCAACNGATTCAGGACCTAAACACCTNGTTAAAACTTTAACAANATCAAAATTTGAACAGCTTTGTNCAGATTTANTAAAAAGGTCAATGGAACCTGTAAAAAAAGCTATTAANGATGCTGGAATNGATAAAAAAGAAATAGATGAGGTNATTCTTGTTGGTGGTTCAACTAGAATNCCAGTTATNCANAGTGAAGTTGANAAATTCTTTGGTAAAAAACCATCAAAAGGTGTTAATCCAGACGAGGTTGTTGCAATTGGTGCTGCTATCCAAGGAGGTGTTNTAACTGGNGATGTNAAGGATGTTTTACTTTTAGATGTNACNCCACTTTCNCTTGGTATTGAAACAATGGGAGGTGTTATGACAAANNTAATTGAATCTAATACCACTATACCTTCAAAAAAATCTCAAGTTTTCTCTACTGCAGCTGATAATCAACCATCAGTTGAAATTCATGTATTGCAGGGTGAGAGATCTATGGCTAAAGACAANAAAACNATTGGTAGATTTCATTTAGATGGAATTCCACCTTCNCCAAGAGGTGTACCGCAGATTGAAGTAACATTTGATATCGATGCAAANGGAATTATTCAAGTTACTGCTCTTGATAAAGCAACAAATAAATCTCAAGATATTAGAATTGAAGCNTCTTCAGGTTTAACTGAGGAAGAAATTNAGAAAATGAAGAAAGAAGCTGAAGCTAATGCTGAATCAGATAAAAAANTAAAAGAAGAGGCTGATACTCTTAATAGTGCCGATACTATGATTTTTCAAACGGAGAGCCAGTTAAAAGAATTTGGAGATAAGCTNTCTGATGATAAAAAGAAGCCTATTGAAGAAGCACTTGAAAATTTGAAAAAATCTTTTGAATCAAAGGATCTTGATNCAATAAAAAATGATCTTGAAAAGATNAATGAAGNNTGGAAAAATGCATCTGAGGAGTTGTATAAAGCTCAATCTCAGAACNCTGGTCCTGATTCAAATCAGACTGAACCAAAGTCAGATGATAAAAAAGATGANGATGTTCAAGATGTAGATTTTGAAGAAGTCAAATAGTTTNAAAAAACTTTTAAAAACGTGCCTTCATGGCACGTTTTTTTTTATTTACAAATACNTTATGACAAAGAATCANAAGTTGAAAGTTTTTAATAAGGTCAATAAAAACACTNTAATGGATTTTATGGATATTGAATATNTTGANATNGGTGATGATTTTTTACTNGCAAAAATGCCTGTAACNAAAAAAGTTNTTCAGCCTGAAAAATTATTGCATGGTGGNGCTTCTNTTGCTCTGGCTGAGTCTGTAGGTAGTGCAGCTTCNCACATGTATATTAATACATTAACTCATGCTGTTAGAGGAATTGAAATTTCAGCAAATCATCTAAAGGGTGTAAAAAGTGGATATGTTTTTGCNAGAGCAATCCCANTNCATATNGGNAGNACNACCCATTTATGGGAAATTAAAATTACTGATGAATCTGANAACCTANTTTCNCATTGTAAACTNACTAATATTATAATTGAAAAAAAATAAATTAANNTTNTATTNTTACTAAAAAGGTTANATTTGCATAAATTTTNTNTTATGAANAGTGTNGTTACNTGTGATATGGAGGGTGTAATTGAAACAATNAACCCTGANGGNGAAAAACTTTTTGGATACTCNAAANAAGAATTAGTNGGAAAAAAGAGAGTTTCGTTATTTTCNGCAGGTGAAATTGTAATACAAAANGTNGGNAATTGGTTAGCTCAGGCNAANAAAAAAGGNTCATATANNACTAAAACCTNTTTTATAAACAAGAATGGAAGTAAGTTTAATGCTGAAATTAAAATCACNCCTACATTTGCNAATGGAAAAAATAANCCACAAACNGGATATTGNGGGATTACTGTTCCAATAGAGGAGGAGGTTAAAATTCCAATTAAATTTTCAACAATTTTCATAAAATGGGCTTTTGCCATTACTAGAGGAGGTTTTACAAGCGCTTCACTTTTTCCAATTTTTGCNTTAGCAGCTTACTTTGCTGGATCTGGTGACTCTTTGTTTAGTATTACATCNTTAATNCTATGTTGTNNAGGTATNGTTTTTTTACATNTATCATCAAATCTTTTTAACGATTACTATGATGTAAAAGATGGTACTGACGGCGCAAATACAGAATACTTTAATGCNGGANTGAATTCTACAGTTCTGGANGGTGCTCAGCTTTCAGGTGGGAGTAGAGCAATTGAACTTGGNCTTATTTCTCTTGATGGTACATTATCACTTGCNAGAAAAATGTTAGTTTTTACAGTANTNACAACCNTNGGTTTAGTTTACAATAGCTACTTAGTNACAGGTAGNTTTGATAATTCAGTAAATATGNTATTGATAGNAATAATTGGTGGTTTGCTAGGATATTTTTANACTGCAAGACCAATTAGATTAGTTGCAAGANGAGGCTTNGGTGAGTTAGCAATTTTTCTAACATTTGGGCCANTTCTNACATTGGGTGCACTATTCGCAATTTCATCGAATNCTGTTGAGTTATTCTCNCCTGAATTTTATAAAGCAATTTATATNGGAATNCCTTTTGGTTTTTTNACTACAAATATTCTNTACATAAATCAATTTCCNGATACAAANAGTGATGCNAAAACNGGNAAAAATCACCTGATAGTAACATTTGGAAAGAAAAATGCAAGATGGGGTTATNTNTTAATTNTAATAGCTGCATTTGCATCTTCTCTTGCACTAATTCAAACTATTTCAAGTGATCTTTCATTTTTTAATGANTACTTTTTTATTGTNGGTAATATTATTTTNTTTGTTTATGGTTTATCCGCATTTTTTAATTTATTTAAAAACTATGATAAGAGAGAGTTAGTTCACTCAAANTTAAAGACNATATATCTTCAGATATTCTATGGATTATTTATTNTTCTAGCNCTNAATTTATTTTTTNTATAATGTTTATAACTCAAGCNCTNAATTTTAAAACNGATTGGTGGAGATACCTATTAGGTTTCTTCATAATTTTTATCTTCTGGCAGTTTATTGGTGCTATTCCNCTANTTGTNGCTATGNTTGCNAATTTAGATTTTAGTAATNTNGAAAGTATTGAAAATGCGAACGAATTACTTTCAAATATTGGAAGTAAAAATTTGGTTCTTTTTCTTTTAATGTTAAGTTTTCTTTTTGGTTTTATTGGTCTGTATTTTGTAGTAAAAAATCTTCACCAACAAGACTTTAAGTCGATAATTACATCTCGAGAAACGGTTGATTACAGAAGAATATTACACTCCTTTTTAATCGTATTTATTGTAAATTCTTCAATGATATTTATTTCTTATGCCATTTCACCTGAATCGTTTGAGTATAATTTTAAATTAGAACCTTTCTTAATCTTAATCTCAATATGTATTTTTCTTTTACCTATTCAAACAACATTCGAAGAGTTATTAGTTAGAGGATATCTATTACAAGGATTTGGTATTGCTTTGAAAAGTAAAGCATCTGCATTTATATTTCCATCTTTAATCTTTGGCTTATTGCATATTTTTAATCCTGAGATTGATAAATTGGGTTATGGCTTTCTTGCTGCATATATTTTGATGGGTATCACATGGGGAATTTTTACTTTAATGGATGAAGGAAATGAATTAGTAATCGGAGCTCATTATGCAAATAATTTAGTTGTTTTTTTGTTTTTAACAGCTGACTGGCATGCTATTCAAACCGACGCTGTATTTCTCTCAATTGAAGAACCTACTGTACTTAAAATGATGATCCCTATTTTTGTATACTATCCAATCTTAATTTATTATTTTTCAAAAAAATATAATTGGGAAAATTGGTCAGAAAAACTTTTTGGAAAAATAAATATTGAGGATGAGTCTTAACAAAAATTCAATATTTGCTTGGTCTTCTTTTATTCTCACCTTATTGGGTATTACTCTAATACTTTTAGGTGTATTAAAGTATCCTGAATATGCAATTGGTTTTTCTGTTGTAGGTATTGGCTTTATTGCAATAGGTTGGGCCTTTAATGCCCTTAAGGGAAGAATTTAGATCATAAGATTTGGATCAACACATTTATCAAAATCTTCTTCACTAACATATCCTAATTTTAACGCTTCAACTTTCAATGTTGTGCCATTTTTATGAGCATTGTTTGCAATCTCTGCAGCTTTATAATATCCTATTTTCTTATTAAGGGCAGTTATAAGCATTAAGGAATTTTTAAGATGCTCATTTATTCTTTTCTTATTCGCTTTTAAACCAGCTACGCAGTTCTTATTAAAACTTTCACATGCATCTGCAAGAAGATTGGATGACTCAATTAGCTTGAAAGCTAATACTGGTTTATAAACATTTAGCTCTAGATGTCCTTGACTGCCAGCAAAAGTAACGGTAGTATCATTTCCAATGACTTCAGAACATACCATAGTCATAGCTTCACACTGAGTAGGATTAACCTTTCCAGGCATAATTGAACTTCCTGGCTCATTAGCAGGTAAAATTAGTTCACTAAAACCAGATCTTGGACCACTTCCTAATAATCTAATATCATTTGCTATTTTAAAAAGAGAGACAGCGATCTGCTTTAATGCTCCATGTGTTTCAACAAGTGAATCATTAGATGCAATTGATTCAAATTTATTTATAGCAACTTTAAAATTAATACCGCTTAGAGATTGGATGTTTTTCACTGTTTCTTTATCAAAACCAATAGGGGAATTTAAACCTGTACCAACTGCTGTGCCACCAATGGCTAATTCCTTGATATGATCTAATGTATTTTGAAGAGCTTTGAGTCCATGTTTAATTTGAGATTCATAACCAGAAAACTCTTGAGATAATGTTAGAGGAGTCGCATCCATTAAGTGAGTTCTACCAATTTTAACATCATTCTTAAACTCTTCAATTTTTTTATTTAATGTTTTTAATAGTTTTTCTAATGATGGGATAGTTTTTTCTATTAGTATTTTGGTTACAGCAATATTAATTGCTGTTGGGAAACTATCATTTGAAGATTGTGACATGTTAACATGATCATTTGCCTTCAAAATCTTTTCATCTGTTAAAGTCTTTCCAGAAATTAAATTAGCTCTGTTTGAAATAACTTCATTAACATTCATGTTTGTTTGGGTTCCGGAGCCTGTTTGCCAAATAACTAAAGGAAATTCTTTATCATGTTGACCATCAACTATTTCATTACAGACAGATACAATCAAATCTGATTTATCTTTTTCTAAAATATTCAATTTATGATTAGCTAAAGCACATGACTTTTTTAAAATAGCGTAAGCATGTATAACTTCAATTGGCATAGAAGCAGATTTCCCAATTTTAAAATTTTCAATAGATCTTTGTGTTTGAGGCCCCCAAAGTGCATTTTCTGGGATATTAACCTCTCCAATTGTATCTGATTCTGTTCTGTAGCTCATAATAATTGAATTGAATTACAAAAGTAAGAAATCCTCAATTATAATGTTGATAAAGTATTTTATTCTGTTTCAAAAAAATAATTTAATTTATATCTTTGTATTATGTTTGAATTCGATCAATATCTTGGATTTTTAATTTTTTTAACCATCCTCACAATGGGATTTTGGTTAATGATTCTTCTTTTAACTTTCATTATTCCTTACTGGGTTACAGGATCATTTTTTGAGTGGTTAAAAGAGAGAAAAAAGAAATAGTTTACAAAATTCCAATTTTCTCTAATTTTTCTCTTAAAAGCTCTGAGTTTATATATTGTATTGAATGTAAACCAACTGCTTTTGCTCCATGTATATTTGATAAATTGTCATCAATAAATATTGTTTCACTAGGTATTAAATTATGCTTATTAATAATGTAATCATAAATTTCTTTGTCAGGTTTTACCATTTTAATTTTTCCAGAAACAACTATATCCTCAAAATGATTTAGAAATTTGAATTTTCTAAGAGCCACAGGGAAAGTTTCATGACTCCAATTTGTTAAGGCTAGAATTTTATATTTATTTAATTTCTTTATTTGATTTAAAATTAAAACTGTCTCAGTAATTTCACCCCTCAGCATTTCTTCCCATCTTCCGTAGTATTGAGATATTAAATTTTTATATTTTGGAAATTCAGATATTTTTTCTTCAGTTGCAATTTTCATTGAATAACCTTTATCCTGATTTAAATTCCATTCATTAGTGCATATATTTTCAAAAAACCATTCCATATCCTCATTATTATCAAAATATTCATGAAATACATATCTTGGATTCCAATCAACTAACACTCCACCTAAATCAAAAATTATTGTTTTAAAATTATTCATTTTGATTACTCATTAAAAACGATCTCAAAAAGAGATCAATATTTCCATCCAATACAGCGCTTGAATCTGTAGTTTCAACTTCCGTTCTTACATCTTTTACCATTTTGTAAGGGTGTAAAACATAATTTCTAATTTGTGATCCCCATTCAATTTTCATCTTACTGTCTTCTATCTTTTTTCTCGCTTCAAGTTTTTTATTTAATTCAATTTCATAAAGCTGCGACTTTAAAAGAAGCAAAGCTTTTTGCTTATTATCTAATTGAGACCTTGTTTCAGAGTTTTCAATAATGATACCTGTCGGAATATGTTTTAACCTTACAGCGGTTTCAATTTTATTTACGCTTTGTCCACCAGCTCCACTTGAACGCATAGTATCCCATTCAATTTCTGAATTATTTATTTCAATTTCAATGCTTTCATCTACTAAAGGGTANACATATACAGAAGCAAAAGATGTATGCCTTTTTGCATTACTATCAAAAGGAGAGATTCTTACAAGTCTNTGAACTCCATTTTCACCTTTAAGCCATCCAAAACAATATTCTCCNTCAATNTCNATTGTAATTGTTTTAATTCCAGCTACATCNCCATCAACTATGTTTAGTTGTCTTGTTTTGAAATTTCTTTTATCACACCACATNAGATACATTCTTGTTAGCATACTAGCCCAGTCACAACTTTCAGTTCCACCAGCNCCTGCAGTAATTTGAATTANAGCAGATAATTCATCACCCTCACTTGAAAGCATATTTTTGAATTCTAAATCTTCAATTGATTTATTTGCTTTAATGTAACAAATTTTTAATTCTTTTTCCTCAACTTCTCCATTTTTAAAGTAGTCATATGTGATTTCAAGTTCTTCACATAAAGATTCAGCATTATTGTAACCATTAATCCAGTCTTTAACAGATTTTATTTTTTTTAGTACATTTTGTGCTTCTGAATTATTTTTCCAAAAATCAGGATTGATTGTTTTTTCTTCAAGATTTGAAAGTTCAACCTTTTTCTTTTCTAAGTCAAAGATAGCGTCTTAGAGACCCAAGACGTTGCATTAAATCTTTGATTTGTTCTGAAGTAATCATAATATTCAAAATTAATTTTTTAATTTAAAAAAATGGATTTTAGATTAACATTTTTGGTACTGAGTTTATTATTAATTAATTATTCATCTGCCCAGGACAACATTAAATTTGAAGGATTTTTTGATTTTACTTATGATGATAAAGAAGATAAGATTTATCTCAAAGTTGATGATTTAGATCAACATTTTATATATGTTAACTCATTAGCTCAAGGAGTAGGTAATAATGATTTAGGACTAGATCGTGGTCAATTAGGAAACACTCGGATTGTCTACTTTACTAAAAACGGAAATAAGCTTGATTTAGTTCAACCTAATATAAAATTCAGATCCTCTAGTAAGAACAAATTAGAAGTTAAATCAGTTGAAGAAGCATTTGCTAAATCTGTCATTTTTTCATTCAAAATTATTGAGATTAACGATGATGGATTTTTAGTAGATTTTACAGATTTTTTATTTAGGGATGCACATTATATTTCAAACAAATTAGAATCTAGTGGTCAAGGATCATACAAACTCTCAAGGGAAAGATCTTCTCTAAATTTAAATAGAACCAAAAGTTTTCCAAATAATTCAGAATTCGAGGCTCTTACTACATTTGTTGGAAATCCAAAATCGGGACTAATTAGATCAGTAACCCCGGATCCAAATAGTATTACTGTCTACCAGCATCATTCATTTATAAGACTTCCAGACAATAATTATCAACCTAGAAAATTCGANCCCAGAATGTCTTCAATAGCTTTATCTCACAAAGACTATTCAAATCCAATTGATGAAAATATAAATGAGTCTTTTATTCTGAGACATAGACTTGAAAAAAAACATCCAGAAAAAGAAATTAGTGAGCCGGTAGAACCGATTATTTATTATTTAGATAATGGAACACCTGAGCCAGTAAAAAGTGCCTTAATTGACGGAGCTCTTTGGTGGAATGAAGCATTTGAAAAAATTGGATACAAAGATGCTTTTCAGGTAAAGATTTTACCAGATGAGGCTGATCCACTTGATGTTAGATATAATGTTATTCAATGGGTTCATAGATCAACCAGAGGATGGAGTTATGGATCTAGTGTCATTAATCCCTTAACAGGGGAAATTTTAAAAGGACATGTTTCTCTAGGAAGTTTACGTGTAAGACAAGACTATATGATTTTCCAGGGTTTAAGTAAAGAACCATTTAGAGAAAGTAATTCTAATGATAAAATCTTAGAATTATCTTTAGATAGAATAAAACAACTTTCTGCCCATGAGGTAGGGCATACACTAGGTTTTGCTCATAATTTTGCTTCAAGTACCAACTCCAGATCATCAGTAATGGATTATCCACATCCACTTCTTTCCCACAAAGATGATAGAATTATTTTCGAAAATGTTTATGGTAAAGGCTTAGGAAAATGGGATTTATTGAGCGTAGAGTATGCTTATTCTAATAATAGCGATTTAGAAAAAATTGCTTCGAAAGCAAACTCAAAAGATTTAAGATATATTTCTGATAATTATGCAAGACCTAAGAATAGTGCTCATCCATATGCTCATCTCTGGGATAATGGAAAAGATCCAGTANTGGAATTGGAAAAAATATTAAAGATTAGAGAGATAGCTATAAGTCAATTTAATACTTATAATTTACAGANTAATAGNCCTATTTCTGAGCTTGAAGATGTATTCGTCCCNATTTACTTNCTTCACAGATATCAAATTGAAGCAGTATCNAAAATCATTGGAGGTNTTGAGTATTATTATCAGATTAANAACTCAGAATTTTTTCAAAAAAAATATTTAAATAAAGAATTGCAGCTTANTGCTTTAAATACCTTACTTAAAACAGTTCATCCTGATNTTTTGGCTGTGCCTAAAAATAAACTCAAATTATTTAATCCNAGATCTTCAATTAATTCNAGAGATAGGGAGTCTTTTNCGAGTAATTTGGGTGAAGAGTTTGACCCAATTTCAGTGGCAGCTAATACTTCTAGATTATCTTTNGANTTGATGCTTGATCCATCTCGTTTATCTAGAATTTCNCTGATTGAGTCAATTCAAGCAGATTCCTTCACACTAGAAAATATGTTAAAAAAAATTACTAATCATGTTTTTAATTTTAAATCGNTTGATNNCTATAAAACTCAAATTTCAACATCAATTAAAAATGAATTTATTGAATCTTTATTTAATTCATTTTACTCAGANAAATTGTCAATATCATCGAAGGNAAAAGTTTTTGAAAATTTTCAATATCTTCTNAGTAAAATCTTAAACAAAAAAAATATANTTGATAAGATGTTTATTTCAATGATAGAAAAATCATTNGATGACCCAAGCTCNTTTAAAATGAAAAATAACAAAACTAATNTNCCTGATGGATCTCCAATTGGATCCTTTTTATGTTATTAATATGAAGGTTAATCTTATAAGTGATACAGTTTCGAAACCAAGTAAAGAAATGCTTGATTTTATGTTAAATGCTCAGGTAGGAGATGATGTTTTTAAGGAAGACCCCTCAGTTAATGAGCTTGAATTCGTAATAGCTGACATGTTTGGAATGGATAATGCTCTTTTTTTTCCTTCAGGCACCATGACTAATCAAACAGCAATAAAACTATTAACTAGTCCTGGTGATCAATTAATATGTAGTAAATATGCTCATGTATACAATTATGAGGGTGGAGGTGTAAGTTTTAATTCTGGTGTTTCATGTAAATTAATTGATAAAGAAAAGGGTCTTTTTGATCATATTGATGTTATGAAATCAATTAATCCGCCAGATTTTTATCACAGTCCAAAAACAAGTTTAGTTTGTATTGAAAATACCACAAACAAAGGAGGTGGAGCTTGCTGGAATATTGAAGAAATAAATAAAATCAAAAAAGTATGTATTGAGAATAACTTAAACTTTCATCTTGACGGTGCAAGAATTTGGAATGCATATATAAGTAATGGAATTGACTTTAAAGAATACGGGAAGGTTTTTGATACTATTTCAGTATGCCTTTCAAAAGGTCTCGGATGTCCTGTTGGTTCTGTTTTGTTGTGTTCTAAAGAAAAATATGATGAAGCTTTGAGATTTAGAAAAATTTTTGGAGGAGGTATGAGACAATCTGGATATTTGGCTGCTTGCGGTATTTATGCACTAAAAAATAATATAAATAGATTAGCAGAGGATCATAAAAGAGCATTTGATATTGGAAAAAAACTTAAGACGCTGTCATTTGTAAGAAAAGTTGAAGATGTAGAATCAAATATTGTAATATTTGAAATCGACGAAAAAATTGAATATCAAAAATTTTTGGATGAACTCAATAAAAAGGGAATATCAATTATATCGATGGGTGATAATAAGCTTAGAGTGGTTACTCATATTGATTATACTGAAGATCAACATCAATATTTTTTAAGTTTATTAGACGAGTTAAATATTTGATTAAAATTTCAATTCTTAGAATTTAGTGTATTTTTGTATTGCAATATGTTAATGCTGCATGAAAAATAATATTGATGCTCACGAAAATATCCTAGCATTAATTGGCAATACTCCTCTGATTAAGCTAAATAAGTCTGTTTCAGATTATAAGGGTANATTTTTTGCTAAATATGAAGCTAATAACCCAGGTCATTCTAATAAAGATCGTATTGCACTACACATAGTAGAAACTGCTGAAAAGGAGGGATTAATAAACGAAAATACTACTATCATTGAAACAAGTTCTGGTAATACAGGATTTAGCCTTTCTATGGTTGCTATGGTTAAAGGATATAAATGTATTGTAGCAGTATCAAATAAATCTTCTAAGGATAAAATTGATATGTTAAAATCTATGGGGGCAAAGGTTTATGTATGTCCTGCCAATGTTCCTGCTGATGACAAGAGATCATACTATCAGGTTGCAAAAACACTTAACTCTGAAATTCAAGATTCAATTTATATTAATCAGTATTTTAATGAACTCAATATTCAAGCACATTATCTTACAACTGGNAAAGAGATTTGGGAACAAACTAATGGGCTTGTAACTCATATTGTAGCAAGTAGTGGTACAGGTGGAACTATTTCAGGTATAGGGAGNTATTTAAAAGAAAAAAATCCTGATATTAAAATTATTGGAGTTGACGCATATGGTTCTGTGCTTAAAAAATTTCATGAGACTGGAGAATTTGATCAAAATGAAATATATCCATACAGAATTGAGGGACTTGGAAAAAATCTAATACCTTCATCCACCGACTTTGATATAATTGATCACTATGAGAAAGTAACTGATGAAGAAAGTGCACAGAAATCAAGATTTATTGCTAAATCTGAGGGTATGTTTGTAGGTTATACATCTGGNGCTTGTCTTCAAGCAATTGAACAATTAGATTCAAAAAACTTTTTTGAAAAAGATAGTATAGTAGTTACNGTNTTCTGTGATCATGGNTCTAGGTATATGAGTAAAATATATAGCGATCAATGGATGAATTCTCAAGGGTTTAACACTGAAAATAGTAATAAACAAGATTCACAAATTGAATACATAAAATAATATGGCAGATTTATTTGAAAAATTTTTAAAAAATATGGGTCCATTAGGAAAATGGGCNTCCGTTGCTGAAGGATATTTTGTTTTTCCAAAATTGGAAGGTCAAATTTCTAATAGAATGAAATTTAATGGAAAAGAAGTGATAACCTGGAGTGTAAATGACTATTTAGGTCTCTCAAATCATCCTGAAGTTAGAGAAATAGATGCACAAGCCGCAANAGATTATGGATCAGCGTATCCCATGGGAGCTAGAATGATGTCAGGCCATACAGAAATTCACGAAAAATTAGAAGAAGAACTTGCTGAATTTGTTAATAAAGAATCTGCATATGTTTTAAATTTTGGTTATCAAGGAATATTGTCTACTGTTGAAACGCTTGTTTCTAAAAATGATGTGATAGTATATGATATTGACTCTCATGCATGTATTGTGGATGGTGTTAGATTGCATGTTGGAAAAAGATTTACATTTCAACATAATGATATTGAAAGTCTNGAGAAAAATNTAGAAAGAGCAAAAAAAATCATTGAAAAAACAGGNGGAGGAATTCTTGTCATTTCTGAAGGAGTATTCGGAATGAGAGGTGAACAAGGAAAATTAAAAGAAATTGTTGATCTAAAAAAGAAGTATGATTTCAGACTATTAGTTGATGATGCTCATGGTTTTGGTACTCTAGGTGCAACTGGAGCTGGTGCTGGAGAGGAGCAGGGAGTTCAAGATGAAATTGATGTGTATTTTGCAACATTTGCTAAATCAATGGCATCAACTGGTGCATTCATTGCTGGATCACATGATGTTATAAAATTTTTGAAGTATAACATGAGATCTCAAATGTTTGCAAAATCATTGCAAATGCAATTAGTTGTTGGTGCAAGAAAAAGACTACATCTTTTAAAGACAAAACCTGAACTTCGTAAAAAACTTTGGTCTAATGTAAATTTATTACAAAATGGACTNAAGGAGAGAGGATTTGATATTGGTACAACAAAAAGCTGTGTAACCCCTGTATTCTTGAAAGGTGATGTGCCTGAAGCTATGGTTTTAGTTAAGGACTTAAGAGAAAAATTTAATATATTTTGTTCAATAGTTGTATATCCTGTTATACCAAAAGGCCTAATCTTACTTAGGCTTATACCTACTACTACACACACAAAAGAAGACATTGAGGAGACATTAAATGCTTTTGAGTCAATTCGTGAAAAGTTACAAAATGGCACCTATAAAAAGCTTTCTGAAAGAATTAAGGTTTAATCAATTTTTTGATATTTATTAAAAATAGTTAGATTTGCACTTTGATGAGCGTAAATTCAAACAAAAAAATCTTAGACGCCTCAAAACTTTCACTAATATTAAGTCGATTAGCTAGTCAAATATTTGAAAATCATCTAGATTTTTCTGATGTCGTTTTGATTGGTATACAACCAAGAGGAAAAATTTTATCACAAAAAATTTGCAACTTGTTGAGTGAAAAATTTGATATTGGTGAAATCAAATTAGGTTTTCTAGATATAACATTTTTTAGAGATGATTTTGGTAGAGAAGAAAAGATTTTAAATGCTAATGAAACTAATATTGATTTTTTAATAGAGAATAAGACAGTAATACTTATCGACGATGTTTTGTACACTGGAAGAAGTATTAGAGCTGCTTTATCTGCGCTACAATCATTTGGAAGACCAAAAAAAGTAGAACTATTAAATCTAATTGATCGTAGATTTTCAAGACATCTCCCCATTCAGCCAGATTATTGTGGTTGTCAAGTTGATGCTATAAATAACCAAACTGTTTCAGTTAAGTGGATGGAAAATGATGGCGAAGATGCAGTTTATTTACATATAAAAGATGAGTAAAAAACTTTCAGTCTCAAATTTACTCGGAATAAAATATCTTAATGAAAATGACATTAATTTAATTTTTGAAACTGCAAATAATTTTAGTGAAGTAATTAATAGAAAAATAAAAAAGGTTCCAAGTTTAAGAGATATAACNATTGCAAACTTATTTTTTGAAAATAGTACNAGAACAAAAATTTCNTTTGAACTCGCNCAGAAAAGATTAAGTGCAGATGTTGTTAATTTTTCATCTTCTTTTTCATCAATTAGTAAAGGAGAAACGCTTGCTGATACTGTTAATAATATTTTATCAATGAAAGTAGATATGGTCGTTATGAGACATCCAAGCCCAGGTGCAAGTGTATTTTTATCGAAGAATATAGATACTTGCATAATTAATGCTGGAGATGGATGTCACGAACATCCAACACAAGCTTTATTAGATTCTTATACNTTAGTACAGAATCTNGGAACATTATCAGNTAAAAAAATTGTTATTGTTGGNGACATATTACATTCAAGAGTTGCACTTTCTAATATTTTNTTATTTAAAAAATTAGGTGCAGAAGTCAAGGTGTGTGGTCCTAAAAGTCTAATACCNAAATATGTAGAAAAATTAGGNGTTNCTTATGAATCTTCTTTAGAATCAGCTTTAAGATGGTGTGATGTAGCAAGTATGCTTAGAATACAAAATGAAAGAATGAATCAAAGTTTTTTCCCNACAACNAGAGAATATTCNAGAGATTTTGGTTTAGATANTAGAAAATTAAAGCAGATTGATAANGAAATAATTATAACTCATCCGGGACCAATTAANAGAGGTGTTGAATTATCTTCAGATATCATAGATTCAGGAAAAACCGTTATTTTAGATCAAGTTGAAAATGGAGTTGCAATCAGAATGGCTGTAATGTANCTACTTGCTTCTAGATTATGAATTTAAAATATAAATTTCACCCACATTTAACTGATTGGAACAATATTGAATCATTAATTAGAGAAAATATTGATGAGAATCTTATTATCGAACTTAATGAGGATATTAATCTTTNATCGAGATCTAAAAATTTTAAAAAAACTTTACAAACACACACTAAATCAGTTGTGTTTATATCTAAATCTTTAAAAATTGAGGAACTTGTGATTGTACCAACAAAACAAGAAGCTATTGATGTTATTCAGATTGAAGAAATTGAAAGATTATTAGATTAATATGACTTACATTAAAATTTTAGGGTGTTTTTCTGCCAGCATGACAACTAATAAATTTCAATCATCTCAGGTGTTATTTCATAATAATAAATCCTATCTGATTGACTCAGGAGAGGGAGTTCAAATGCTTCTATCCAAATACGATATTAAGTTAAGTTCCATAGATTACATTTTTATATCACATCTGCATGGTGATCATTTTTTTGGATTAGCTGGATTATTAACAACCATGAATCGAAGAGGGAGAACTAAAAACTTAACTATTTTCTGTCCAAATGGGTTAAAAGAAATTATAACAGTGACATTGAAAAAAGGTAAATCATGGACTAAATTTGATTTAATTTTTCACGAGTATAGTAAGAGCTCTGAAACATTATTATCAAATGAAGAATTATCAGTAATATCATTTCCAATTAACCACAGAATTCCATGTAAAGGTTTTAGGTTTAATATTAAATCTAGTAGTAATCATATTTCATACGCATATTGTTCTGATACAATGTATGATGAAAAAATTTTAAAATTTATCAATGAGGTTGATTTGTTGTATCATGAAACAACCTTTCTTGAAAAACACAAAGATTTAGCTTTAAAAACAAAGCATTCAACGAGTAAAGATGCTGCAAAAATTGCTGCTAAAGCTAACGTAAAAAAACTTATGATTGGTCATTTTTCAACCAGGTATAAAGATTTAAATCAATTTTTGTTGGAATCTTGTTCGATTTTTGATAATACTGTTTTAGCCGAACAAGGAAAAAAATATATTTTATAATTTTAGTTTATGAATGATTTATCATCTTTTAGGAAAAGTTATGAAAAATCAACTCTTTCTGATTTACTAAAGAATGAAACACCTTTTACAATTTTCAATGAATGGTTTAATGATGCGATTAATGATGATTTAATAGTAGAACCTAATGCCATGACTCTTTCTACCGCTTCACAAACTAATAAACCTAGAAATAGAGTTGTTTTATTAAAAAAGTTTGATGAAGATGGTTTTGTATTCTTTTCTAATTATAATAGTTCTAAAGGTGAAGATATAGCATTCAATCCAAATGTTTGCTTGTCCTTTTTTTGGCCATCACAAGAAAGACAAATAATAATACAAGGTTCTGCAAAAAAGATTCCCAGTAAAGAGTCTGATGATTATTTTTACTCAAGACCAATTGAAAGTCAATTAGGGGCCATTGTCTCAAATCAAAGTTCAGTAATTCCNAATCGTGAATTTTTAGANGAAAAATTCATTNAATTAAAAAAATCNACTAAAATTAAAAGACCTGATTTTTGGGGCGGATATTTAGTTAACCCACTTAGGTTTGAGTTTTGGCAGGGAAGAAAAAACAGANTACATGATCGAATTGAATTTATTTTTGAAAATAGCCTNTGGAAAAATAACAGGTTAAGTCCTTGAAAAAACTAATAATTATTAGNCANTCAAAATCAGATTGGAATCATAANACTTCTGATNNGCTNAGACCAATTTCTCANAGAGGAATTAAAGATGCCAAAATTATGTCTAATGTTTTAAATAAACTTGAACTTCAANTTGATCATATTTTTATAAGCANAGCTAAGAGAACTATTGAAACAGCAAATATTTTTTTTGACATTNCNAATNCNCANATTCCCNANTCTTATGAGGAAAAAATTTATGACTTTAGNGGNTATAATGTNTTANATTTTATAAAAAAAATANATNACAAGATTAATTCNNCTGTATTATTCACTCATAATAATTCATGTAANTTNCTNGTAANNNATTTTTATAATCANTCAATTCATGTTNCTACTTCATCTATANTAGTTTTTGATTTTAATGTAAATTTGTGGAAGGATATTAAAGAAGCAAANNNCTTTAGATATTATTTTCCNAAAGATTATAGATGANAAAATATANTTTTAANAATAGAGAATTAAGTTGGTTNGATTTTAATGAAAGAGTTCTACANGAAGCTGCTGATATAACTGTTCCANTAATTGANAGACTNAGGTTTATTGGAATTTTTTCTAATAATCTAGATGAATTTTATAAAGTTAGATATGCTACCGTTAAGAGATTAGCCCTCTCTAAGNAAAAGGTTAAGAAATTTTATAANGGTGAAAATGCTAAAGANCTTTTAAATCTAATNACAGAAAGNGCAATNGAATTACAAAATAGAAGNAATTTNATATTAGATTTTATTTTAAAANATCTTGNNAAGGAAAATATATTTATAGNAGATGAANAANCTATTCCNAAAGATTCTATTTCNTACATNNANTCATTTTTCTNAGATAAAATTCAGCCAAAATTNAAAATAGTTCTNTTNAANGAAAAAGATGATTTTCCTCANCTTTCAGAATCTTCTTGCTTTTTAATNATAAAAGTTGAGTCCAAGAATAAAAATTTAAACTATGCNATNNTTCAATTTCCAGATNAATTTGAACGATTNATAGTTATNAAAAATCAAGATGNNAAATATNTAATTATGATTGATGATATTATCAGANATCATCTTTTCGAAATCTTTAAAATCTTNAATCCATNAAATATNTCTGCTAATATGATAAAATTTAGTAGAGATGCTGAACTTGATTTTGATGATGATATTTCAAAAAGTTATTTAGAAAAAATCTCTNAAAGTGTTAAAGATAGGNTNAAAGGTGATCCTTTAAGATTTGTNTATGATAAGGAGATTGATNCCAATACTTTAAAATTTCTTTTGGAAAAGATGAATATCAANTCAGAAATNGATAGTNTTATCCCTGGNGGAAAGTATCATAACAAAAAAGATTATATGAACTTTCCTNTTTTGANTAATGNTNTAGCATATGATAANATTGANCAGTTNGTNATAAAAGATTTTTATAAACATAAAACAGTATTTGAATCAATTGATGAGAGAGATTTTCTTGTTCATACTCCTTTTCATAAGTTTAATCATATCCTAACTTTTTTATCNGAAGCTTCAATNGATCCNGANGTNAAAAGAATATGTATAACCATATANAGATTATCAAAACTNTCAAGTGTTGCNAATACATTAATAAATGCAGCTAANAATGGTAAAGAGGTTGTTGTTCAGATTGAANTACAAGCTAGATTTGATGANACTAATAACATTGATTATGCAAAACTNATGCANGATCAAGGAGTAAAATTAATTTTTGGTATCCCNACNNTGAAAGTTCATGCTAAAGTNTGTGTTGTAGAAAAATTAATAAACAATAAAATATTAAAATATGGTTTTATTAGNACCGGAAATTTCAATGAAAGTACTGCAAAAATATATACTGATTTTANAATTTTNACATCCAATCAGTCATTATTAGANGAAATATCTAATGTTTTTGAGTTTTTTANTTTCAACTATAAAAAATTCAAATATNAAAAGCTTATNATATCCCCATATAATACCAAGAAATTCTTTAAAANTTTAATANNAAATGAAATTAAAAATGCNAANAGAGGAAAAGATGCATTNATAAAAATTAAANTNAATAATATTACTAACTATGAGATGNTANAAGANTTGTATAAAGCNGCAGAGGAAGGAGTAAAGATTTATTTAATTGTNAGAGGAATATGTTGTTTAATACCGNATCAAAAAAANACACANAATAATATTGANNTAATTAGNATAGTTGATAAATNCTTGGAACATACAAGGATGNTNATTTTTTGTAATAATGGTAAAAACAAAACATANNTATCNTCAGCTGATTGGATGACTAGAAATCTTGACAATAGAGTTGAGGTTACTATTCCAATTGAAGATGAAAAAATTTCAAATCAATTAAATGAAATTTTCTCTATTTATTGGAATGATAATCAAAAATCCAGATATGTGAATTCTGAAAACAATAATGAATATANAAAGAANGANCTAGNNATCNTTAGATCTCAATCTCAAGTTTATAATTATCATNNNAATGAAAATTAAAAAAAATTATTATAAAAAAGTAGCTACAATAGATNTAGGATCAAATGGAATTAGAATGTTAATCTCTAANTTATATNAAATTAAAGGNANANATTTTCATACTAAAAANACTTTACATCGAGTTCCTATAAGGCTAGGTCAAGATGCATTTACAAGTGGTAAAATTTCNNTNAAAAATGANAAAAAANTATTAAGTGCTTTGAGTGCTTTTAAAAACTTGATGGATGCAAATGAAATTATTGATTATTTGGGATATGCNACNTCAGCAATGAGAACTTGTTCAAATGGAAANAAAATATTANAAAAAATAAAAAAAGAAATTGGCTTAGAAATTNAAATTATNTCNGGTNAAAAAGAATCAAATGTAGTTTCTGGAAATGATATTTCTGAANATATTGGAAAATCACCNAATTATTGTTTCATTGATGTNGGAGGNGGAAGTACTGAGGTTATTGTTTATAAANATTTTAAATTTTTTAAATCTAAATCATTTNAAATNGGAGGGGTAAGATTGATAAATGGATTAGTNNATGAAGAAGTTTGGGANGAGTTTGGAAAATGGTTAAAAAATAANGCTNTTGACTTAAGAAAAGTTAAAGTACTTGGAATNGGNGGTAANATTAATAAAATATTNAAAATTTCAAAAAATAAAGTTGGAACACCTCTTTCNNTNAAAAAATTTAAAAAAACTCTTNATNAGNTAGAATCACTTTCTGANAAAAAATTACTNNTAAANTATAAGTTAAATCCNGATCGTGCTGATGTTATTGTTCCTGCAGGTAAAATATATTACTNTCTNATGAAAACCTTNGGAATTGAAAAAATATATGTNCCTAAAATTGGTTTNGTTGATGGTATGGTTANNGAAATAATTAANTTATAAATCTAATTTTAAATCTTTTTTGAGCTTAATCAGGTTAGGATTTAAATCACTNAGNTTTTTNAATCTNTCNTCTGGTGTTGAAAAGTATTCTTTTGANTTAGATTTNTTAACTAAAAATTCAATTTNAATTAAATCGTTTTTAAAAATATTTTTNAGATANATNAGNAAATCTCCTTTNATTTCTCTTAATTCNTTTTTACTAGAATTAGANGGTACATCATAAGTTATTTTAAAGTCATTNCCTAAGTTAGGTTCGTTAATTTGNAGGATNCTAGCCAAATTNTCNTTNTTNTGNCTTGANAAATCGNTNGCNAAATCTTTCCATTTAATTTTGAGTTCAAAATCTTCAAAAGAATTATTTCTTTGANNNTCATCTTTNTNAATCAATTCTTTTTCTTGANTTTTTTNTCTTTTTATTTTAAGNCTTGANATTGAAAAAGCAGAAACCTCTTCTTCTANAGNAGAACTTTTNTTATTCTTNTCNATTNNNTTTTCATTATTTTTTTCTNTTTNNACTTCGTTNTCTTTTTTTTNANNTANNTNAATTAACTCAGATTTTTTTTTTTTTNNNNTNATCAGNNNTTGATGAAATAATNGTTTTTTCTGACGAAATAAACATTTCNGAAATTTTCATTAGAAGTATTTCNACAAGAAGTTTTTTACTTTCAATTTTNTCATAATTAAAAATNGAANTTTCAATNGTNTTNATTATGTTGATAATGTTACTATTNCTTNTTTCATTTGCGATTNNTANGTGTTTTTCATTNTCATTCTGAAAACTATANTTTGAANCTTTTAANAGAATNAAATTTCGATAGTATTCAATTAATCCAATCATAAATTCTTTTTCATCAATTCCTGAGTCAGAAAGTTTGTTGAATATTTCNATTGCATTNACTAAATTTCCATTTTGAGTTTTTTGGACTATTTCTAAGTANTTNTCATNATCTATNACATTTAATAAAANTGAAGTTTCNTNAATTAAGANTTTATTATTTGAATAATTAACTACTCTNTCTAGGATTGTTAATGAATCTCTCATNGATCCATCNGATTTTNTTGCTATTAANTTTAAGGCAGNTAATTCAAAATCAATATTTTCTTTCTTACATATTTGATTTAAATATTNAACAATTTCANNTTCTTTAATTCTATTAAAATCATAAATCTGACACCTTGATATAATTGTAGGTAAAATTTTATTTTTTTCNGTNGTTGCAAGAATAAANACAACATATGGNGGNGGTTCTTCAAGAGTTTTTANAAATGCATTTTCAGCATGTTTAGAAAGCATGTGAACTTCATCTATTATATATACTTTATACTTTNCCTTNTGAGGAGGAATCCTNACTTTTTCTATTAAATCTCTNATATCATCAGCTTTATTATTGGATGCAGCATCNANCTCAAAAATATTAAANGACAATTCATCTTCTTTNGAGTAATNATTAATTTCTCTAGCAAAAATTCTTGCACTTGATGTCTTNCCAACACCTCTTGGTCCNCAAAATAGTAGNGCAGAAGGAATTTTATTTTCTTTNATNGAATTTANTAGAGTTCTTNTTACATGTTGCTGACCTACTACATCTTCAAAAGTGCTAGGTCTATATTTTAATGAAGAAACAATAAAATCACTCATTTATACAAATATAAACTAGGATATAAATATAATAGTACTAAAAGACTAAAATATATTAAATTTGCTTTGGCAAGCTTTCTTATCGCTTTTTAAAGAGGAAAGTCCGGACACCAAAGAGCATTACAATGGGTAACACCCATCGCTAGAAATAGTAGGAATAGTGCAACAGAAAGTATGTACAGGTAAGGCTGTAGTGAAATCATGTAAACTCTGTAAGGTGAAACGCCAAGTAAATCAACGNTTGAAGACTGCTCGTCTNATGTTGAAGGGTAGGCGGTTAGAACACTAAAGTAATTTATTGTCAAGATAAATGATAAGNCTAGACAGAATCCGGCTTACNAGCTTGCCTTTTTAAATANTCAATNGCATTTGGTCCATAATTAAAAATAAGATCTAGAACNCATAGATCATTNATAAAACCATTTTTATCCTCGAANGTTTGNTGATATNTTTCAACTTTTATTTCTGATTTCTTTTTNTAGGACAAATTAGATAAATCAGTTAAATTATCNTTTGTTNNAATAAAATCATCNCTAAAACTAATATTCAACAGTTTAGAAATTAATTTAATTGATTTTAAATTNAGATNNTATAGTTTTTTGGTTTTNTTTTTGAAAAAANTATTGATTTCTTNTTCGTAAAATTCGNAATAAGGTGAGGATTGATAAGATATTTTAATTGATTTAAAATGATTTTTTAACCAGTCNTGTTNATTGTCAATTTCAATATCAGAAAACTTTCTTTTTAAGTTTTTTTTTGANTGTTTAATTGGAACACTCAACATTAAATTNCCATTTGCAGAATGAATATAAGTTCTGTTTAAAAANGACTGCTTTTGATAATGATCATTAATATTCCAAANAAAATTTCTAGTTATTAAGTAAGAGCAAAAAGAAATATTNGGTAAGTANGTTGGAACTAGNATAATTTTTTTATNCAANTTTCTTNCTNATTAAGAATTTATTTATCACCCATATTAATAATGAAACAATTAAGAAATGAATTAAATAAGATCTTGGTTTTCCTTCTCCATGAACAGTTGTAAATACTCTATCCCATCTTATTTTCCAATTTTTAAATCCATCATTAATTCCCTCTATACTCATCCAAATGAATACAGGTTTACCCACTATGTGATCTTCTGGAACAAACCCCCAAACTCTACTGTCTTCAGAATTATATCTGTTATCTCCCATCATCCAGTAATAATCTAGTTTAAATTCATAATTGACATTTGGTTTGTTGTTAATAAGAATTGTATTGTTGTTAACATCTAGTAAGTTTTTTTCATATTCTCTGATTATTCTTTTGTATAAGGGTAAGTTTGCTAATGACAATTGAACTTTGTTTCCTTTTTTTGGAATAACTATAGGACCAAAATTATCTTCGTTCCAATCGAAAGTAATATCATTTGGGAAATATGAAACATTATATGATTTTGAATTTTTATAGACTCTTTTTACACTATCAACAGAATTCGTATTCTTTAACTTTTCATAATCACTAGTTGTTAAACTTAAATTTTTTTCTTTTTGATTAACTTCTTTTACAGAAAGTCGATTATTTACAATGACGTCTCTTGGAATTCCATTTGAATCAGTAATTAACGTAAATTTTGAAGGATCATTATCAATTATTTGTAAAATATATGGTCTAATTTCATTAAATGAATTTTGGTTAATATTGTTTATAATAAACCTTCTTTGAAAATTATTAATTTTTAATTTAATCAACTCTCTAGCAGAAATTCCAGATTTTGAATAAGCTTTATATCTGTATAATGGTTTTGCTCTGTAAGGCAGTTCGCTTAATTTACCATTTATAAAAACTAATCCATCTTTAATTTCTAATGTATCACCTGGGATTGCTACTGCTCTTTTAACATAATTTGATTTTTTATCTAATGGTTTTTTAACACCTTTCTCTCGAACAAAAAATTGTCTAACAGTATCAGCTGGCCAATTAAAAGTTACTATTTCATTTCTTTTTATACTTTGTATTTTCGGGAATCTCAGATAGGGTAGTTGAGGTTTATTTAAATATGATTTGATTCCAGTACCAATTATAGTGTCATGAACCATTGGAAATGATAAAACTGTATTTGGAACTCTAGCACCGTAATGATACTTGCTAACAAATAAAAAATCACCAATTAAAAGACTTTTCTCAAGTGATCCAGTCGGAATAATAAATGGTTGAATAAAATATGTGTGTACTATAGTCGCAAGAGTAATTGCGTATATAAGAGAGCTTATAAATTCTCCGAATGCAGGTTTGGGTTTTAATTTTTCTTCATTTATAAATTTTGAATTTTTGTCAAAATTTATTGAATATATGTATAATCCTAAAGTTGCAATTACTAATAGAGCATCAGTTTTTTTTGATTGACCAAATGACCGTAGTATTTCAGTCCATATTGCAGGAAAAATAAATAGATTTACAATTGGAATAAATAGTAAAATTAACCACCACCAAGGCTTATTTAAAAATTTTAATAAAACTAATCCATTATATATAGGAATGAAGCTATATAAAGCGTTGTAACCAGCCTTTTTATATAGATTGAATGTCCCTAATCCATGAATAATTTGAACAGTAAAAAAGAAAATTAACCATTCGCTCCAAATCATAAATTAAAAATATTAATAATCATAAAATTAAAACTTTATATCACTAAGGAAATCTTCCATAGTGAAAAAACCTTTTTTTGAAATAATCCATTCCGCACAGATAACAGCCCCTACAGCAAATCCCTTACGGTTTTTAGCATCATGAGAAATAGAAATAGAATCAATTTCAGATTCATAAATAACATTATGCAATCCTTTTACATCATCTTTTCTTTCACATTTAATTTCAAGTTTACTTTTATCTTTTTTCAAAGACCAACCTTCTAGTGATAAATTATTGACTATTGAATCAGCTAGTTTTATTGCAGTTCCACTCGGTTTATCGATTTTTTTTGTGTGATGAACTTCCTTCATCTTGACAGAATAATCTGAAAAATCTGACATTATCTCGGATAAGTATTTGTTTAATTTAATAAATAGATTAACTCCTATGCTAAAGTTGGGTGAAAACAAAAATGTACCATTATTTTTATTACACAATAATTTTATTTCCTCATAACTATCAAGCCAACCAGTAGTTCCGCAAACTACAGGGATATTATTTATTAAACATTTTGTAATATTTTGAACTGCAGATGAGGGTGTTGAAAAAATGATTGCTATTTCTGTATCTTTAAAATCTTCATTATTGTTTTCAATATCTATAACTTTCGAAACTTGATGTCCTCTAGAAACTAAAACTTTTTCAATTTCTTTACCCATTTTTCCGTAACCAATAATTGCAACTTTCATTATAAAACTAATTTTAATTTTACGCCAATTGAGGTTGAGTTTGTGAGATTATCATTTTCAAAATACGGATTTAAAGATAAGTTTTCATTTACATTATAATCTAATAAATGAGCATCAATATTGGCATCAAGTATATTTAAAAAATAAAACCCAACCATAAAAATCATTGATAGATCTTTGAATCTTCTATGAAAATCCTGTCCATCTAGTAAACGATCATCATTAATTATTAAACCCTGAAACTCATCATCTTTGAATCCAGCTTTTCTTCTTTTATAAGCATTTCTATATGAAAAATATTTTTTTCTATTGAAATCATAGGAATATACTGAAATACCAATTGCAGTATATACAATTGGCACTTTCCATAATTTTTTATTGTAAACCTGACCTAAACCAGGTAAGACAGCAGAGTAAAAAGCTGCTTTAGAGGGTCTTAAAATGCTTTCATTGTCAAAAGAACCAGATTGAGTAAAACCCTTTATAAAAAAAGCTAAGAAAAAAAAAGTTAATAATCTTTTATTCATTAAGTTTATTAAGAATAGAAATTAAATCATTTTTATTTTCAAAATTAAATGATATTTGAGCTTTTCCTCCTTTGGTGCTAATTTTTAAATTATAATCAAACTTTTTATTTATTTCATCAATAATTTTAATTACTTCAGAGTCTATTTTTTTAAATTTTTTATTATTTCTATTTCCATCAAGATTTTTAATCAAATCTTCTGTTTGTCTGACGGAGAATTTATTTTTTAATATTTTTTCATATATGGATAATTGAATTTCTTGACTTTCAATTCCAATTAAGGCTCTACCATGTCCCATACTAATAAATTCATCTCTAATTCCACTTTGAATTATAGGATTCAATTTTAATAATCTCATGTAGTTGCTTATTGTTGATCTATCTTTACCAACTCTCTTACTCATTTGATCATGAGAAATTTTTAATTCTTCAATTAATCTTTTGTATGATATAGCTATTTCAATTGGATCTAAATCTTTTCTTTGAATATTTTCAACAAGAGCCATTTCAAGAGAAGTTTGATCATCTGCTTCACGCACGTAAGCTGGAATTTCATTAAGATTCAAAAATTTGAAAGCTCTTAATCTTCTTTCTCCAGATATTAATTCATAATTATCATTGTTTTTTTGAACAGTTATAGGTTGTATTAGTCCTAATTCCTTAATGGATGATGCTAATTCCTCTATAGCTTTTTGATCAAAATTTGTTCTTGGCTGATTAGGATTTAATTTTATGTTATTTATTGATATTCTAGAAATTCCGCTTATTAGATTATCGGAAAACCTATTATTATCATTTTCATTAAGGATGGCTGATAAACCTCTTCCTAAAACTCTTTTTTTGTATGCTTTTGCCAAACTAATTTAAATTAATTATTTCTTGTGCAAATTTAATATAACTTTTCGACCCTTTACTTGTTGCACTATATTCAATTATGCTTTCTCCATAGCTAGGGGCTTCGCCTATACTTACATTTCTTGGTATAATTGATTGAAAAACCATACTTCCAAAATGTTTTTTAACATCTTCTCTAACTTGTTTGGATAGCCTTAATCTTGTATCAAACATTGTTAATAGAATTCCTTCAATTTCTAAATCTTTATTATGAACTTGTTGTACACCCTTTATGGTATTAAGTAATTTTCCAAGACCTTCCAAAGCAAAATATTCACATTGAATTGGAATTATTACAGAATTGGAAGCTGTAAGTGCATTTAAAGTAATTAATCCAAGTGATGGAGGGCAATCTATAATTATAAAATCATAATCGTTTTTAACACTTTTTAAAACATCTTTAAAAATATATTCTCTTTTATCAACATCAACTAACTCAATCTCTATTGCAACAAGATCAATATTAGCTGGAATTAGATCAAGATTTGGACTGTTGGTTTTAATAATAGCATCCCTAGGAATACATTTATTTAAAATAAGATCATAGGTCGATAATTTAAAATCTTCGGAATTTACTCCTATACCTGATGATGCATTTCCTTGTGGATCAGCATCAATCAACAATATTTTCTTCTCCAATATACCTAAAGCAGCAGCTAAACTAACAGAAGTAGTTGTTTTTCCAACTCCGCCTTTTTGATTTGAAATAGAAATTATTTTACCCATTAGTCTTTAAATTCAATAATATAAATATCCTCATTTTGTTTTTTCATAAATAATTTTTCTCGTGCATACCTTTCTAAGCTGTCTGGATTATTTAATGATGAAATGATTTTTTTATCGATATCGATTTGGTTTTGAAGCTCTTTTTTTCTTTCCTCAAGTTCATTTATTTCTTTATTTAATTTAATATTAACCAAAAACGAATTAGAATCAAATAAAAAAATCCAAACTAAAAATACAGTTGTAGACAATAGATAAATGTTTTTAAAATAATTGAGAAATTTTGAATTTGCTATTTTACTTTTTAAACTCATTTAAAAAAGAATTTAATACTTGTTCTATAATCTCAAAATTATCATTTGATTTTAAAATTACATCAGCATATTCTTTTGTTTTATCAACATATTTATTGTGCATTACATCTATCATGCTTTTAAATCTATTTTCAACTTCATTTCTATCTCTTCCTCTTTCTATAATATCTCTGTGAAGCCTTCTGCTATGTCTGATTTTGTAATTTATATCCAAATAAATCTTTAGGTCAAAGCATTTTCTTAATCTTTTCTCAAGAAATATAAAAAGACCCTCAGTAATTATAAAACTACTATTAGTAACTAATTTTGTTTGTTTTGTTCTGTTATGAAGTTTGTAAGAATAAATTGGAATCTTTACATCTTTACCTTTTTTTAAAGCACATAAGTGTTGATAAAATAATTCAATATCAATGCTTTTAGGACTATCAAAGTTTACATTACATCTTTCTTCAAAACTTATATTAGATAAGTCCTTGTAGTAATTGTCTAGACTAATTTCATTAGCTGAATAATTAAAATTTTTTAAGTATTGCGAGATTTTATTTGATAGTGTTGTTTTTCCAGATGCTGTACCACCACATATTCCTATCAATATCATTATTTGAGATTTTTTATATACTCTTCAGTGATAGTTTTGTCATATTTATTTCCCCAACTATTCAAGATATAATTAAGAACATCTGCGACTTCATCTTCATATAGCCCCATGTCTTCCATCTGAGTATTGTATTTAACACCATTCACAATGATTTCACCTTCAATACCACCTTGTTTAACAGCCAAAATACTTTCTTTTAAATGCTTAAATAAAAAGTCAGATTTAGCTAGTGGGGGGTAGATGCCTTCAACACCTTTACCATCAGGCATGTGACATCTTAAACATAAATCTTGATACAATAATTTTCCTCTTTGAATGGACTCATCTTTTTCTTGAGAAAAAATAAAAGTTGAAAAGAGTAATAAAACAATTAGTCTCATTTTTTAGGAACTAATTTGAATATTCCTTTATTTTCAACTCCAATATAGATGTATCCATCAGGACTTATTTTAACATCTCTAACTCTACCAATTGAATCAGCAACTTTTTCTCTATATGTAACTTCGTTTTTTTTATTTAAAACAAGTCTTTCCAAATATTGAAACTTCAAAGATCCAACTAACAAACTGCCATTCCATTTCTTATATCTCTTTGAGTCCAAAAATGCAAATCCACTTGGACCAATTGATGGTACCCAATAGTATAGAGGTTGTTCCATTCCAGGCAAATCTTTATCATCTGTTATGGTGGTTCCACTATAATTAATACCATATGTAATCTTTGGCCATCCATAATTTTTTCCAGGTTCAACAATGTTAATTTCATCTCCTCCACGTGGTCCATGCTCATGAGTCCATATTTCACCACTTTTTGGATGTAAAAACATTCCTTGTGGATTTCTGTGACCATAAGAATAGGTAGCTTCCTTTATATTTTCTTTACCTGCAAATGGATTATCAACAGGAATTGATCCATCATCATGTATTCTATAAACTTTTCCACCATCAAGATCTAAATTTTGAGGGTTTTTATCTCTATTTCCTCTGTCACCAATTGTGAAGAAAAGAAATCCATCTTTATCAAATTGTAATCTTGATCCATAATGCTGACCTTTTGTTGAATTTTCTTCACCCTTGTATAAAACTTCAACGTCATTTAATTTATTGTTAACAAACTTCGCTCTAGCAATAGCAGTGTTACCCCCACCTTGTTCTCTAGAACCAGATGCGTATGACATGTATATTAGGTTATTATTTTTAAAATCTGGATGTAACTCTAAGTCTAAAAGTCCTCCTTGACCTCTGAAATAAACTTCAGGAACATTTTCAACTTTAACTGCTTCATTGTTTTTAACAATGTAGATTTCACCTTTTTTTTCAGCATACATGATCGTGCTTTCATCTAAAAACTCAATACTCCATGGAATATCTACATCTTTATAAACATTAATGATTTCATAATTTTCTTCACTTGGTGAAACAATTGAATTATCTTTTTGTGCACAAGAAGCATTCAAAAAAAGAAAACATAATAAAGTAAATTTTGGATTTTTCATTTAATTAAATTAATAAAAAAGTCGGGATGACAAGATTTGAACTTGCGACCCCACGCACCCCATGCGTGTACGCTACCAGACTGCGCCACATCCCGATTTATCAAATATAAAGTAAGAACATAAAAAGAAAAAACTTAATTTTTTTTCTTTTTAATAAATAATGGTACAGTAAAATGCATATTCATTAATATTAATTATCAAAAATTATCAAGTATTCAATGTTCAACAATAATTTCTGCTCTGCACAAATAATGGTATATATTTTGTATTAAGTTTAAGGTAATGATAATAGGGATAACTTTTAGTTGTTTTGATCTTTTTCATCCGGGTCATATTAAAATGCTTGAGGAGGCCAAAACTCAATGTGATTATCTAATTACTGGATTACAAGTTGATCCAACAATTGATAGACCGAAAAAAAATAAACCCGTCCAATCTGTTGTAGAAAGATATATCCAATTAAAATCTTGCAAATATGTAGATGAGATTGTTCCATACGTTTCTGAACAAGATTTGTTAGATATTTTGACTTCTTTTAATATTCATAAAAGAATAATTGGTGAGGAGTATAGAAATATAAATTTTACAGCTAAAGATTACTGTCTAAAAAATAATATTGAAATCTATTACAACAAAAGGGATCATCGCTTTTCATCTTCAGGACTCAGAAAGCAAGTTTATTTTATTGAACAAACATTAAAAGATGTGTCCTAAGTATGATTTTAAGAAACCTAATCTTAATTATGGTATAGTTGGAAATTGTAGATCTGCTGCACTAATTAACTACGATGCTTCTATCGATTGGTGCTGTCTTCCAAATTTCGATTCTCCATCTGTTTTCGCTAATATTTTAGATGACGAAATTGGTGGTCATTTTAAAATTTTATGTCACAAAACCTATAATATTACCCAAAAGTATTCTGAAAATACTTGCATATTAATAACAACCTTTTCAAATAATCATGATGAATTTGAAATTATAGATTTCATGCCTAGGTATCAAAAGGAAAGTGGGGTTTTTTATTCACCTCCTGAAATAATTAGAATCTTTAAGCTTTTAAAAGGAGAACCGCGTTTTAAGATTGTGTATGATCCAAGACTTGAGTACTCAAATGGAATAACTAATAATTACATTAAAGAAAGATTTATTGTTAGTGTAATAGATCAAGAAAATCATGATACACTTTATTTATACACAAGTTTTAATAAAAAAAAATTTTTAAATGGAACTGAGCTAATTCTTAACAAAGACCATTTTGTAAATATTTCTTATCATGAAAAAATTAAACCTTTTGAAATAAATGATTCTCTATTTGAGTTTGATAAAACAAAAGTTTATTGGAGAAATTGGTGTTCTAAAACACCAACTTTCAAACTATATAATTATGAGATAATTAGAAGTGCTATAACACTTAAGTTATTGACATATGAAAAAACTGGTGCGGTTCTAGCTGCTGCTACCACATCAATTCCAGAAACCATAGGTGAGGTTAGAAATTGGGATTATCGTTTTTGTTGGATAAGGGATTCATCTATGGTTATCAAAGTTGTTGCAAAACTAGGTCACAAAAAAATAGTTAAGGATTACATTAAATATATTTTAAATCTAATACCTGAAAAAAATGAAAAACTTCAAATAATGTATGGAATTAATGGTGAGAAAAATTTGAAAGAAAAAACATTAGATTATTTGAAAGGCTACATGGGCTCAAAACCTGTACGAATTGGTAATGCAGCTTATATTCAAAAACAAAATGATATGTATGGGATATTGATGGATGCAATTCATTTTCAAATAATTAAATTCGATGATGATGATAAACACCAAGAGCTTTGGTCAATAGTCAAATCAATAGTTTGGGTTGTTGCTAACAATTGGAAATTACCTGACAAAGGTATCTGGGAATATAGAAATGAGGATAGGCATTTTACATTTTCAAAAGTCTTGTGTTGGGTTGCAATAGACCGGGCAATTAAAGTCTCGAAGTTAATACAAAATGGCATTTCTGCTCAAAAATGGGAACCCCTTAGAAAAGAAATTTTTGAGGACATTATAAAAAATGCTTGGAATGAGAAGAAAGAAGCATTCACTCAGTCATATAATTCAGAGCATTTAGATGCCTCAGTTTTATTAATGGAGCCATATGGCTTTCTAGACTCAAAAAATGAAAAATACATCAAAACTGTTAAAGCAATCGAAAAAGACCTTTTGAAAGACGGTCTTATGTACAGGTATAAAAACGTTGATGATTTTGGTTTACCCACCTCTTCATTTACTGTTTGTTCCTTTTGGTTGATTGATAGTCTTTTTAAAATTGGTGAAGAAAAAAAGGCAATAAAATTGTTTGATAATTTATTGAAATTTAGCAACCATTTAAATTTATTTAGTGAAGATATTGACTTTAAATCTAAAAGGATGTTAGGGAATTTCCCTCAAGCATACTCTCACTTAGCATTAATTGACACAGCTTTAAACTTTAATTTAAAATTAGACTCAAAGTAAATGTTTAAAAATATAATTGTTTCGAATAGATTACCAATTAAAATTACTAAGATAAACGGTTCATTTGATTTTAAACCATCAACAGGTGGTTTAGCAACGGGATTAAGTTCGATTCACAAGAATAACAGATCATTGTGGGTTGGTTGGACTGGACTATCTTCTGAAACTATCAACGATGAAGAGAATAATTATATTAATCAAAATTTAAAAAAATTAAAGTTGAGTCAAATTAGACTTAATAGTGAGGAAATCAATGACTTTTATTTTGGAATGTCCAACAAATGTTTGTGGCCTCTTTTTCATTACTTTATTGAATTTTCAATTTTTGAAAGTAACATGTGGGATGCATATAAAAAGATTAATGAGAAATTTTGTGATCACATTGTAAGTAAAATTGATCAAGGCGGAACGGTTTGGATTCATGATTATCAACTTTTGCTGTTACCCAAAATGATCAAGGAAATACGACCTGATGTAACAATAGGTTTCTTTCTACATATACCATTTCCCTCATTTGAAATTTTTAGAATTTTTCCTTGGAGAATTGAGCTTTTGGAAGGTATGCTTGGTTCTGATTTGATTGGTTTTCACACTTTTGATTATCAAAGGCACTTCTTAAGTTCAGTAAAAAGAATACTTATGTATGATGTATTGTTCAACAAAGTTATTTTGGGCTCTAGAGAAATTATTGTAAATACATTTCCAATGGGAATCGATTTTAAAAAGTTTTTTAATGCTGCAAAAGCTCATCAAAAACGGATAAAATCAGAAAAAACAGAGCTTAAAAAACAACTAGAACTACATAAAAAAAATACTGAGGATAGTAAATTTATTTTATCCATTGATAGGCTTGATTACACGAAAGGTGTAATTAATAGACTAAAGTCATTTGAGATTTTTCTAAATAAATACCCACAATATCTAGAAAAAGTAAGATTATTAATGTTAACTGTTCCTTCCAGGTCAGATGTCCCTGAGTACAAACGTTTAAAGAAAGAAACTGATGAATTGGTAGGTAGAATTAATGGTAATTACGCTACGGTAAATTGGACACCTGTGTGGTATTATTATAGGGAAATGAAATTTGATGATTTGATTGATTTATATATGTCCTCTGACATAGCAATGATAACACCAGTGAGAGATGGTATGAATCTGGTTGCTAAAGAATTTGTTGCTACAAGGGTAGATAAAAAAGGCGTTTTGATTTTAAGTGAAATGGCGGGTGCATCAAAGGAGCTTTATGATTCAGTAACAATAAATCCTTTTGATTTGAATTCCATGGCAGATAGTATTTATAAAGCCTTAAATATGAGTTTAGAAGAACAAATCCGAAGAAATACAACAATGCAAAAAAGATTAAGTAGATACAATGTTGAGTATTGGGCAAATGCATTCTTTGAAGCTCTTAAAACTAAATCTAAAGATGAAAATGAAAAATCATTAAAAAAAATTGATAAATCAACAATCGAAATTTTAAGTAAAAAATTTAACAAATCTAAGAACAGAGCTTTTCTTTTAGATTATGACGGAACTTTAGTTAATTTCCATCACAAACCTGAAGTTGCAATACCTACCAAAGATGTAATTAGTATTCTTAATAAATTAACAAATGATAAAAAAAATAAAATTTATATAGTTAGTGGAAGAGATAAATATTTTTTGGATAAAAACCTCAATATTTCATCACTTGGTTTAGTAGCAGAACATGGACATTACATTAAACCACCAAAGTCTAAATGGAAACAAAATTATAGTTCAGATAACAAATGGAAACAAAATTTTGTGCCTATTTTTCAGGATTTTTCTGACAGAACACCTGGTACTTTTGTTGAAGAAAAAAACAATTGTTTAGTTTGGCATTATAGAAAAACAGATCCTGAACTCGCAAATATTAGAGTAGTTGAGTTAAAAACAGTAATAAAAAGTATGCTTTCTGAAAATCTAACAATGTTAGATGGAAATAAAGCAATTGAGGTTACAAATGCAGATGTCAACAAAGGAACTATTATTAATAGCATAATTAATAATAATAAGTTTGATTTTATTTTATGTGCAGGTGATGACATTACTGATGAAAATATGTTTAAAGCTTTACCCAATGATTCCATTTCTATTAAAGTTGGAAAAAAAAGCAGTTCAGCAGAATACTTTGTAAAAAACCCAAATGAACTCTTAAAACTTTTTGAATATCTACTAAATAAATGATTGCTCAAAATAAAGATGAAAATTTAAAGCGAAGCTTATCTATACTTTTTAATGACATCTCACTCAATAAAAAAAAATTAGATTTCAAGAAAATTAGATTTTTTTGTGCCTCCAAATTTTTGGAAATTTTTTCAAATGAAGACATAATATTTAAAGGTTCTGAATATCTCCCATATGAAAGTAATTCAATTTTCATTTATAATCACTTGAATAATCATAAATTTTATACAATAGCTAAAGATTTTCAAATCACGTTGGATAGCCACTTTATAAGTAGTAAAATTTTGTACAAGTATTATAATATACCTGGGAACAGGGTTGTTAGATGTTCACTGCCCCATGAAAAAAGTCATCAAGATTATTATTCAAAATTCAATTATATAAGGGTTTTTGCTCAAAACTTCATCCCGGCTGATACTAATTATAAACAAATTAAAAAGTTTAATAGAAAATTTTATGATGAATCAAAAAAATCATTAGAAAACGGAGAGGGTATAATAGTAAGTCCAGAGGGGTTTTCCTTAGACACTAAAAATTCACCTGGAGATTTTAAGTTGGGTGTTTTTAAGCTAGCAGCGATGATTAAACCACAACCCAAAATAGTTCCTATTATAAATGTAAATTTTGAAAATTTAATCTCTAATGGAAACTTTAAGTGTGAGATCAAACAACCTTTTAAAATGAGTGATTACGGGATTTACAGTCCAAACGATATTAAAATCAATTCATTCGTCAAAGATTTTAATAAAAAATACAAATCTTGGGTAAATGATTTATTTGTAGAAGATTTAAACTTTAAAAGTGAAATTAAAAAACTATTGATAAAATCAAAAAATTTAATGAAAACAGAAAATCAGATAATATTTTATGGAAGTTCAACAATACGTTTATGGGTTAATTTAAAAAAAGATTTTCCAGGTTTTAATGTTCTTAATTTTGGTTTTGGTGGAGCACTAATAAGCTCACTATCAAAAAATTTTAAAGTAATTTTTAAGAATTTGAATCCATCTGTTATTGTTCTTTACATGGGTGGAAATGATTTAACTAGATTTGATTCTTATGAAATGATAGTTTCTAAACAATTAAATTTTATTGATGAAATTTATTCCAATTACNCCAATACNANAATTATCAATTTATCTATTAAACCTTCATTTGAAAGATTATCAAAAATTCCAANANTAAAAAAAATAAATAAAAAAATGAGCCAAGAGAGTAGAATAAACAAGAAATTTATTCAAATTGAGTTCTTTGAAAAATTTTTTGAAAACAATAAATTATGTAAAAAATATTTTCTTCAAGATGGTCTTCACTTAAACCTGAAAGGCTATCAAATCTTACAAAATGAAATTTTAAGTTTTTTAAAAAAAAGTTATCTTAAGTAAAAATTCCAATTAACTGATAATTAATTGGAAATTGTTGATGTCGGGGTGGCAGGATTCGAACCTGCGACCTCCGCGTCCCAAACGCGGCGCGATAACCGGGCTACGCTACACCCCGAAAATTGAATCCAAATATAAAACACTTTATGATAACAAAAAATAAAAAATATGATTGTTAACAATATGAGATTATTATTATGTAAAATGATAAATTAAAATCTTTTTTATTTTAATTTTGAATATATGTCAATTGAAAAAATAAAAACTTTAATAATAGGATCAGGTCCTGCTGGTTACACTGCTGCGATTTATGCTTCTAGAGCAGATTTAAAACCTGTTGTTTACACGGGTATGGAGCCAGGAGGTCAATTAACTACGACAACAGAAGTTGATAATTTTCCGGGTTATCCAAATGGAATTGATGGTCCAAAGATGATGAATGAACTAAAACAGCAAGCTGAGAGATTTGGAACGGATGTTAGGATTGGCGACGTAACTAAAGTCAACTTCACAAAAGAATCTGAAGGATATCACGAAATTGTTATCAATAATGAAAAGATAATTCATGCTAAAACTGTTATCATTTCAACTGGTGCAAGTGCTAAATATTTAGGACTTGAAAGTGAACAAAGATTAATTGGAGGGGGAGTATCAGCATGCGCTGTTTGTGATGGATTTTTCTATAAAAACCAAAAAGTTGCAATTGTTGGTGGTGGAGATACAGCTGCTGAAGAAGCTACGTATTTATCCAATATTTGCTCAAAAGTAATAATGTTAGTTAGAAAAGATCACATGAGAGCCTCAAAAGCTATGCAGCACAGGGTTAACTCGAGAGATAATATTGAATTAAAGTATAACTATGANGTCAAAGAAGTTTTAGGTGATAATGTAGTTGAGGGATTAAAGATTATCAATAATAAAACAAATGAAATCGAAGAAATTAGCATTACAGGCTTTTTTGTTGCTATTGGTCACAAACCCAATACTGATATTTTCAAGGGTCAATTACAAATGGATGATACAGGTTATATTTTAACTGAAGGTAAGTCAACAAAAACTAACTATCCAGGTGTTTTTGCTTCAGGAGATGTTCAAGATAAAGAATATAGACAAGCTGTGACTGCTGCAGGAACAGGCTGTATGGCAGCATTAGATGCAGAAAGATACTTAGCGACCATTGGACACTAAAAATGTTTAAGTATAATTTATTTCTATTAACTAAATTACCATCCGCATGGTTTTCAGGTGTTCGTGTTAGATCTGTTGAAGAAGATAAATGTATTGTTGATGTGAAACTTAAATGGTTTAATCAAAACCCTTTTAAATCCATGTTTTGGGCCGTTCAAGGCATGGCTGCTGAATTGTCAACCGGAATACCTATTATTCATGAAGNAAATAATAGAAANATTANAGTATCAATGNTAGTTANNTCTAATTCATCCANATTTTATAAAAAAGCAGTNGGNAGAATAAAATTTGAATGTACTCAGTTTAANGACGTTAGAAAAGTTTTTAATTCACTTTCTGAAGAAAACCAAACAGAAAAAATTCTATTAAACTCAACTGGAATTGATGAGAAAGGCGATGTCGTCTCAGAATTTTCTTTTGAATGGAGTTTAAAGTTAAAATTTTAACTTTTTTTAAACATTTAGANNTTTNNNAATTANATAAATTTAANNTATGCCNAGAAAGGTTTTTANNTANACTAAAAAGATNTTAAAAAAAGTAAGTTTNAGTTTTAGTCTTTTTAAAAGAGAGCTTGAAAAAGCTGCTAAAGTTCTTCAACCTCATGAATATAAAGAGCTTGAATTATGGGTAGAAAGATATATAACAAGATATCCTCATTTAATTGGTGTAATTTAATCAAGTAATTCAACCTCAATTTTTACATTTTCATGAGGCCATTCTCTTCTGTCTGTTTCCAGATTTGAAATAATATCAACTACTTCCATTCCTTTGATAACTTTTCCAAAAGGTGTAAAGTTTTTATCAAGATGATATGCTCCATTTTTACTTTGAACAATAAAAAATTCGTAAGGGGAGGCGAGCTTGTATGGATTTTCGATATCACTGCTTGGAACAGAAACAATCCCCCTATGATGTTTAAATCCTTTTTTAGTATCAGGTGGTAGAAGATATCTGCCAATATTTCTTCTTCTTTTAGAAATTTCATATGAATCTGAATTTCCTCCTTGAATAATAAAGTCTTTTACCACTCTATGAAAATAGGTCCCATTGAAATACTTCTTTTTTGTAAGGTAAATAAAATTCGATCTGTGATAAAGCGTTTCTTCAAATAACTCAATATCTATATTACCATATTTTGTTTTTATTCTAACTTTTTTTTCTTTGTTTTTCTTTTCATATTCAAAGAAAAATGGAATTGCATTTTTATCATTTAATAAAAATGGTTTTTCTTTTTTTTTCGTTTCAGTAATTATCTTTTCTTTTTTTTCTTGAACTTTAGCTAATTGGGTTTGCTTTTGTTTTACATCGCATGAAATAAAAAAAATAAAAATTAATAAAAGTCTACTATGAGATTTGAACATTTCAAGAAATTAATTCCTAAAATAAAAAATAAATCTCTTCCCGGTTTATCATCACAATTGAAATTAGCTCCAATTGGTAGAGCATTAAAATTTAATTTCCATAACCCACATAAAATTGCTGCAGTAGCATTAATCATTTACCCAGATGAAGAAAATGAAACTAGATTGATTTTAATCGAAAGAAATGAGTATGAAGGTGTTCACAGTGGACAGGTTTCATTTCCTGGTGGAAAACAGGAAATTAATGATTTAAGTTTAGCTCAAACCGCGTTAAGGGAGTCTAAAGAAGAAATTGGAATGAGTATTGATTCATTGACATTATTAAGAAAACTTTCAAAAATTTATATTCCACCCTCAAATTTTTTAGTTTCACCGTTTCTTTTTTTTTCGGATCACAATTTGAATTTTGAATTAAATAATGAGGTTAAAAATATTTTAACTCCCTCCTTAAGTGATGTTTTAAATTTTCAGATTAAGAATTATGAAAATCAAAGTGTTGTAAATCCTTATTTTATTTACAATAATTTTAAAATATGGGGAGCAACTGCTATGATTCTTAATGAATTTGTAGAAATTATCAAAGAATAAAAATCTTAATATATTTGCGGTCAATTATTTCAAGTGATAATTTTAAAAAAAAATCCTTTTGGTCATAATCTGTACATAAAAAAATGGATTATAAGAATCTTTGGTTTTTTATCTCACCGACGATTTAAAGGTTTTAATAAGCTTAATATTGAAGGCTCCAACATATTGAAAGAACTTCCTGACACAAATGTTTTATTTGTTTCTAATCATCAAACTTATTATGCAGATGTTGTTGCAATGTTTCATGTTTTTAATGCTAGTCTTAGTGGAAGAGATGATTCCATAAAAAATATTGGATATATATGGCATCCAAAATTAAATATATACTATGTTGCAGCTAGTGAGACTATGAAAGCCAGTCCATTAACTAAATTAATGGCTTATGCAGGTTCTGTTTCAATACAAAGGACTTGGAGAGAAAAAGGTAAAGAAGTAAATAGGCAAGTTAAATTTAGCGATGTTTCCAATATTGGAAAAGCATTAGATGATGGGTGGGTTATTACTTTTCCTCAGGGAACAACTACTCCGTTTAAACCAATTAGAAGAGGTACAGCACACTTAATTAAAAATTTTAAACCAATTGTAGTTCCAATTGTTATTGATGGATTCAGAAGGTCTTTTGATAAAAAAGGAATTAGAATTAAGAAAAAGGATATTCTACAATCAATGGAAATTAAAAAACCGTTAGATATAGATTATGAAAAAAATTCAGTTGAGGAGATTATTGAGAAAATAGAATATGCAATTGAGCAACACAGATCCTTTTTGAAGGTAATCCCAAAAGATGAGCTATTAGCATATGAGGAAACCAACAAAAAAAGAAAATTTTAATCTATTTTTATTATTCTTGTTGCTGGATTAAATTCCGTTTCTACCAATTTATTGCTGTTATTTAATAATTCAAGTTTAATTGTTGCTTCACCTTTTTGCAGGCCCTCTATGTAGTACGGAGCCCATTTGTAAATCATAAATTCTTGATCATTAATAGTCACTCTCACTCTATTTCCTTCTTTAGAAATTTCAGTATTAACAAGATAAAAGTCTAATAATATTTTTTCAGAGAAACTACCAGAGTAGTTACCCTTAGGCCTACTGTAAAAAATATACTCTTTGTCAAGATTATATTTTTCACCTGTTTGCATTAAAACATAAGCATTTTTATTTTTTATGGATTCATGATAAGATCTAGATAGAAATGCAAGTATAATACTATTATTTTTCTCAATGTATTTCTCAAATTTACTTTCATAGTGAGCTGAATATGGTCCATTATTTGTAATGAAATGGATATGTTGACCTTTATCAGAATTTGCAAGATTTGGAACAAGAGTTTTTTCTGTCTGATTCCCTAGTTTGTAATTTTCTACGTCAAATTTAAAATTGTAATTAGTAGAATCTACAATGTATTCTTTAAGTGTCAGCTTTGAATTTTTAAAATTAACTGATCCTTTTAATTCATTTAGTTTTATTGAATTATTTGAACAAGAAACTATTAATAAAATCAGTATAAAAAAGATGGGATTATTCAATTGTTTTTTTTTAATTAAATTAAGCAAACATTATGCAAAGTATTAAAGTTAATAAAATATTTATTTTAATATTTCTTCTTTTAAATTCATGTGGTTTGTTAAAAGAGGATAATAATCAAATAAATTACAATTCTCTTGATTTTGAAGAATATAATCCACCAAAAGAACCAACATATACTGACCTAGAAGATTGGCTAGTTCATCCAGAAAAGGAATCAAAAAACAATTTTTTATCAGCAAATACAAATTTAAAAAGAGCTGATGTTTTCTTTATTGTCCCAACATTATTTCAAGACAAAAAAGAAACATCATGGAATTCAGATATTTACAATGAGGAGTTTTCTAATATTCTTTTACAATCTTCTATTAAATATCAATCAACCGCTTGGTTAAGTTCTGCAAATCTTTATTCCCCAAACTATAGACAAGCTCATTTTAGAGTTTTTGAAGAAAAATATTGGAAAAATGGTGGAGAAGATGCATTTGAAATCGCTTATAATGATATTAAAAAATCTTTCGAAGTTTTCCTCGAGAAATTTAACAAAGGAAAGCCTATAATTATTGCAGGTCATAGTCAGGGTGCTGGTCATGCTAAAAGATTATTAAAAGATTTTTTTGATGGAAAAGAATTGAGCGACAAATTGATAGCAGCGTATCTAGTAGGTACAAAAATTACAGAAGAAGATTTTTTTGATTTAGAATTAATGAACAAACCTGATCAAACCGGTGGTTATGTAACTTGGAATACTTACAAGGTTCTTAAGGATGAAAAAAAATATGACCTAACAATTGACAGGTTATGGCTAAGTGATGCTCAAGTTACAAATCCCATTACCTGGTCAGATTATGTAAGTAAAGATTATAATGATCATAAAGGATTTCTCTGGTTAAATCAAAAAGTTTTTCCAAATGCTGTAGTGATTGAGTCTATAAATGAAGCTGTATATATTAAAACACCTAAAATGGGATTTCCAAAATCATTATTTGTATCTTTTTTAAAGGATTATCACAAGGGTGACATAAATATTTTTTGGGAAGATATTAGACAGAATTCTATTTTAAGAACAAGAAAGTATTTTCAAAGTCAAAATTAAATTTCATTAAAGGACCAACCTTCTCTCATTTCTTCTTTCAAAAGGCTGTTAAGTAAATCATTATTAGTTATCCTCATATTTTTTGAGTCATATTTAATTTTTGCACCATACCTCTGAGCAAGTACCCCTAATAGAGCCATTTCAGTCAGATCTGCACCATAACTAAAGTTGGATAGGGGTAGAAAATCATTCTTAATTCCATCAATCCATTCTTCCACAGGNGTTTCATCTCCAGATTTTANTCTAGCTATTTTTTGATCTGGCATATTNTTTTTAAAATAGTTCCATTCGTTTTCATCNACTAGTAGTTTTGGATTATTTGGTCTGCCACCNGTCATTAGAGATTTTTTAGAACCAGTCATNATCATTCCATGATTTGAAATTTCTTCTAANCCCCACTTAGGGTTNATTTTTGGNTTAATNCCTTCATACCATTTCAATGTTACTGGCTTTTTACCCTTTCTTNTNGGAAATTTATANGTAACAACNGATTGTTCAGCTACAAATTTTTCTTTTGTCATAGGGTTTGGTACGTATGCTTCAATTTCAGTTGGCATNCCAAGGNCTAAAGCCCAAAANGGACCATCTAATGTNTGACACGACCAATCNCCAAGTTGACCATTTCCAAAATCATAAAAGCCTCTCCATGATCTNGGNGCATATNCCGAATTAAATGGTCTATATTTTCTTGGTCCTANCCACAAATTCCAATCAAGGTGGTCAGGAANTTTTTCTTCAGGTGNAGGAAATGAAGAAGGTTTTACCCAGTAGTATCCATATTTGATTTGACCCATCCANGCATGAACTTCTTCAACTTGACCTAATACATCTGCGTCATACCACTCTTTAATTTGTCTAATTCCATTTGTAGTATGACCTTGATTACCCATTTGAGAAACAATATTGTAATAANTGGAAGCTTTCTTCAATACTCTGCATTCCCATACGTTNTGTGCTAATGGCTTTTCCATGTAAACATGCTTNCCTAGTTGCATTGCAGTCATNGCAGGTGCAAAATGAGTGTGATCNGGTGTGCTTATAATTACAGCATCAATTTGATTAGCCANCTTNTCAAACATTTTTCTGTAATCNTTNAATTTTTTTNCATTTGGAAATTTNTCTAGAATCTTTTTATATCCATTAGCAGCCATNTTATCATCNACATCACACATTGCTANAATATTATCAGATTCAAAAANTCTACTATAATTAGCTAANCCTCTNCCTCCAACNCCAATNACAGCAATATTTAATCTATTTAAAGGGTTTTTAAAAGATAAAAGNGAAGGAGCTAAGAAAGTTATAGCTGAAGCTNTAATACTTTTTTTAAGAAAGGATCNTCTNGTNTTNNTCATTTTCTAAAANGCTCTGTACTTAGAATCTAAAAATTGATTTGCTTCTTCTTCTTNAAATCTGGCATTTTTGCTGTCCCAATGTAATTTTTTTCCAGGAAAATTTCCNGCAATNACACCAAGTAAAATTGTTTCCGTTAATCTAGCTGAATAAGAAAAGGGCGCAGAACATTCATCNTTTCCTAGNCAAGTATCTATGAATTGATGATAATGTAANTACGATTCCCCACCATAATCTCTTACNGGAATTTCACTTAATTCACCCTTTTCAACAAANTNAGTAACATNAAATTCTTCGTATTTACCATTNTTAATGAATTTTGGCAATTCCATAAAATGNGGTAAAAGAAGNTTTTTTCCATTTTCTCCAATAAACATTGCCCCCTGNAGTGGAAGCTTATCNTTGTTAGGTAGTTTTAAATCTTTNTGATTTGATGGTGANCCTTTTCCATCCTCCCAAATCCAAGTAAGTTTTTCTGTAGTNTATTCAGTACCAGGAAATTCATATTCNACANAATTNTTTTCAGGAAATCCAAATCCATTNGGNTTTCTACACTTATTTTTAATNGTNAGTGGAACATCNAGGTTNAATGCATTGTANGGAGTATCAAAAATATGAACACCCATATCACCAAGTGTTCCACATCCAAAGTCAACAAGTTTTCTCCACATTCCTGGATGATATATTTTNTCCTTGTAGGGTCTTTCNTTAGCNGTACCTAACCATAAATTCCAATNTAAGTTTTCTGGNANNGTATCTTGTCCAGTTNNTTCTGGNCCATCGTATCCCCAATTTTTTGGACACCAAGCTCTNACTCTACTNACTTTNCCNATTANNCCANCCTGNATTAAAAGTGTAGCNAATTTATAGTCATAAAANGAATGAACTTGAATNCCCATTTGAGTTANAAGATTTTTCTCNTCTGCTAACNTNTTCATTTCCCTTGCCTCTGAAACATGATGAGTTAGAGGTTTTTGACAATAAACATGTTTATTNTTNTTCATNGCTAANATTGAAGCTGGAGCATGNGTATGATCTGGNGTNGANATAATTACAGCATCAATATTTTCTGAAAATTCATTAAACATTTTTCTGTAGTCCNTGAAAGTTTTGGCNTCAGGAAATTCTTCAGAAGCAACTTGTAATGCTTTTGAGTCNACATCACATAATGCNACAACCNTTACTTTTTTGTGAGANGCAATATCATTAAGATCNGCTTTTCCCATTCCTCCAACNCCNANATGGGCTGTTCTAATNACTTCTTTTGATTTATTAAAAAANTCAAGGTTANGTAANAAAGGTAAAGCTCCAATTANTGAAGCGTTTTTTATAAAATTTCTTCTACTTGCCATATTATAATTTTTTAATTTTTATGTTTTTGAACCATATCGGGGTNTCATGATCTTGTAAAGNNATATANCCCTTTTTATATTTNCCATANTCTGGAAATTNNTCCCATTTTCCAGAATTTCTTCTTTCATACCAGTCTTCAGAAAAAGGNACNAATTCTAATAGTAACTCTCCATTNAGAAAGTATTGNGCTTTNTCNGGCGTNTATANGATTCTAGAATTATTCCATTGTCCAGCTGGATTTAATTTCTTTTTNGAAAGATCTGGTTCATACATAGCATAGTCAGCACCAGCTTTTTGCCATGATTCCANTGTTGCATTATTTANTTCTTCCCANCCATTATCGTCNANTAATTGATATTCNGGAGACACTGCATAAGGNGCNTCATANCCTTCTTGGACATTATAAAACACACCACTNTTTCCACCTTTTGGAAGTTTCCANTCTAGATACAATTCAAANGATTCAAATTGTTCTTTGTNNTANATGATATCTCCACCACCTTTCCAATCTTCTTCNAATTTAAGTTCNGTNNNGAATGTTAAATTTCCNTCAATTACGGCCCANTTTTCAGGNATNNTTTCNCCATTATATGCTCTCCATCCATNNGTTGATTTACCATCAAATAAATAAATCCATTCNNGNTTATTATTTGTATTACATCCAATAAATAAAATAAATAATANATAGTATAATTTAAATNTCATGTTTTAAAATTTATTTATAGGTTAAATTTAATTTTTCAAATAATTTAAGTTCACCAATAAATTGCCAATCCATATTAATAGATTGATTTGCAGTGTGTCGGTGATGATCTTGATCTAATATGTAGTTCTCTGATTTGTTTATTACTCTAGTTTTAGAATAAACCTTTTCGAATTCATTTCTTAATAATTCAAATTCCGTTTCATTATTTAATAATGCTTCAATTGAAGATGAACCTTTAGCGTAATCACTAATTTCGATCATCAATTTATAACTAAAATGAGCCAATTTAGCTACTTGCTCATATATTTCTATTGTATACATATTTATTAAATTCAATGATTTAAGTTCTCTTATGTAATTTAAAATTATTTCTAGACTTTTTAAATGATTGTTAGCGATTTCAATTTTTTCTTTATGACTTAATAGCCATTCTTCATCATTGATAGCAGGAAGATCAATTAAATGAGATGATAAATAATCGTCAGATTTGGTTATTGAATTTCTATGCTTACCCTTTTTTATAAATAAATTTGCCCAATCTCTAACTGGCTTATCTAACGAATCAATAAAATTCAAGTGATCATTATCATTATTAAAAAAGTGATAATTAAATTTACTTTTGAACTCACTAATCTCTGTATTTTGACCTGTCCATGTATACTCTGCAAAAGCATGAATTCCTCTTTTATAAAGCTCAAAGTGAGGCGAGTCATCATCCCAAAGAGTCAATAATAATCCGTCTAGTTTTTTTTCAGTTGATATCAACGCAAAGGATTTAATAGATTTTATATTGCTCTCATCTTGAGGCATTAAAATCCATCTTGTCTGTCCAGCGGTTGCGCCCATAACTTTAATATTATTTTCCTTATACCAATCAATAGATTTAACATTTCCTTTCCCCCAAGGTCTGAAATAACTCCATCTCATGTATATACAGTTTTCAGGAAATTCATCTATATATTCATTAAGTTTTGGTGCTTTTAATTTCCAAAGTTCATTAGCTTCTGATTCAGAAATATTAGGGTCTAGTGTAGCATTCCATACTTCACCATATTTTAAATACATATCATCCCAAAATATTGGAGTTCTTTTATTTTTCTCAGCAAACTCTGATACTTTTTTTAGCCAGTATAAATTAAGTTCAAATCCTTTTTTCCCATCTCTGTCTATTACTCTCACTTCATCACCACCAACATGAAGATATTGTCCATATGGTGTTGCTCCTAAAGCATCTTTATAAAGATCAAACTGAATATCATATGTCTCTTGCTTTAATGGGTTGAAAGCCCAGTCACTTTCAGGAATATCTCTTAAATGTTTGAATTCTTCATGTTTTAATATAAATGATGCATGACCAAGCCCTTGAATTAAAGGACTTATTTTAATCTTTCTCTTAATTGCATACTCACTTAATTCTTTCCAAAAATCTATTGAATATGCTTCAGGAGCTGCAATATTTGATCTACCGTATCCTAATTTGTCCTCAAATTCAATTATGATTCCATTTATCTTAATTGATGCTAATTGATCAATTAAGTCAAAATAATATTCTTTTTTTTCAAGATGATGTTTAACATCAATGTGAACTGACCTGTAATCTAAGGCAGGATAGTCTTTAATATGTTTTATTGGAATATTCTTTTTTTGAGATTTTGAATTTTTTAAAATTTGATTTAATGAAATAAACGAGTAAAATAAACCTTGAGAATCTTTTGCTTTAATTTCTATTTTATTTTCAAATATTTCAATTAAATAGCCTTGATTAGGTATTTCTAATTTGGGATCAATCTCAAATAATAAATTAGCATTATCTGCACTTCCTAATTTAATTTTTTTTGTAAATTCAAATAGCACAGGAATAGAGTCCCCATTTGTTGAAAAAGCAGTTAATTCCGATTTGTAATCAAAATTTGAAATTCTTTCTGAAACAGAATTTTCTTTAATCGCAGGCAGAAAAGTATTATGAGTATTGTTATGATTATTACATGAAACAATTAATAACGCAATTAAGATTATTTTTTTCATTAGTTGTTTAAGTCTTTAAATTTAAAAAAAATAAGTCAACTTTCTCCAAAGCCATTCCAATGGTCCATATCTATATTTTCTTAAAACCAATGGTGAAACTATTAAAATTAAAACCCATATAGCAACTACTACAAGGAACTGTTGTAATCTATCAAGCGTACCATAAAGAGCCAATCCATTACCATTAAAAATTAAGCTACAAATAACAGACATACCAATATAGTTAGTGAATGCCATTCGCCCTGCAGCTTGTAATCGATTTTGAAGTTTTTTAAAAACACCTTTCTTAAAACACCACATAACAAATCCAATATAACCTATTGCTATAAAAACTCCTGAGATGAGTTTATAATTTGCACCGATGCTCATAACGTAAGGACCCGGCCATCCTGAATCATAAGATTGATTTAACCCTATTAAAGAAATTATTAAACCTATTCCAAATCCTACCAAAATCATTTTGCTATAATAGCTAATAGATTTATTAGCAGACAAAATGCCTTTACGATACAGTATCATACCTAATAACATGAGCGAAGTCGTACGCCAAAATGTTTCGATCATAAAAACAAGAGTTTGAAACTCAATAGCATTTTCTAATCTAATTGGCATTTGTTCAAGAAACGAACCTTGCATTATTTTAACTTCTCTAGCAATTTCTTCAGATGAAGGATAAAAAAAAGCAAAAGTGCTTTCAAGTTCCTCTACAGTCATTCCATAATATGTCATTAAATTAAAAGTTAGAGGAACAATAAAAAGTATAATTGACATAATTAATAGAGCTCGAATTGTTTTTTTTCTTAAAAGGTAAATTAAACAACCACATATGGCATAGGCAACTAAAATATCTCCTTCCCAAATGAAATATGCATGTAACAATCCAAACAATAAAAGCCAAAACATTCTTTTGTAATGTAATGCACCAACTCTCTTTCCCTTTGCTTCTGCATTATTAGTGAACAAAACTACTCCAGCTCCAAATAAAATTGAAAAAATTGACATAAATCTAGTATCAGCAAAAATGTAATTAAATGCATGAAAATATTGATTATACCCTTCTAAACCCGCACCAATCGTAGGGTTCATGTATGCGATGTTAACCTGAGAAAAACTGGTGATATTCATAATAAGAATTCCTAAAACTGCAAAACCTCTAAGAAGGTCAAGAGAATCAATTCTATGAGTTGAACTTTTGGATAGTAGAATTAGTTTTTTCATTGAGTTTAACCTATTTACGTGGATTAGAAGTCACAGAATTAAAAGAAGAAGATATGCCCATAATTTAAGCACATCCTCTTATAAAGTAAAACTATATTTTAATTATTACTTGATGTAATTCCAGTTTGAGAATTATCTCCATTTGCTATGTTTGAAGTATCCTCATATACATAACTTGCTTCATATTCAACATCTTCATGTTTATAAACCCAAGTAATTGTTGCTTTTTTAATATTATTCCACTGCCAAACAATACCTTTTGCACTTCCAGAATCTAGAGATCCAGCAACATTAGTTTCTTCTCCTGTATCTCCATTTGATAATGTAATGGTTGTTTTTACAATATCAATTGATGTTTTCCAATTGTTATTGATTTGGGTTCCAATTTTATAAGTAGTTGTGCTTACTCCATTAGTAGTAACTCTAGATATTGAAGTCGAAGACAGTGTAACAGTTATTTTTGAAGTATTAATTGGGCATTTACCCCATTTCGGTTTGTTGGCATCTATTAAAGCAGTGTTTGAAAATCCAGTTGGCTCACTTGTAATGTTAGATACACACCATTTAGAAAGATCTTGATTGAAAACATCTGCTAGATTAAACATATTATCCATTTTAGAAACATTTGCAACATCCCATGTTCCAATATCTTGATTGAATCCATCAGCATTCATAAACATTCCCTGTGTTGATACGACGTTAGAAACATTCCAATTACTAATATCTTGATTAAAAATGTCCGTGTTTCCAAACATAAATTCCATATTAATAACACTTGAAACATCCCAGTTATTTATGTCAGAATCAAATGCATCTGCGTCAAAAAACATATTATTCATTGTGGTAACATTACTAACATCCCAAGATCCTATATCCTGATTAAATGAAGTTTTGTAAAACATTTCTCTCATATCAGTTCCTTTAGAGGTATCCCATGACCCTATTGGCTGATCAAAACTTGATTGTCTAAACATTGCATAAAAATTTGTAACATTAGAAACGTCCCAATTTGAAATATCCTGATTAAAAGATGTTGTTTCCGAAAACATTTGCCCCATATCAGTTACATTTGAAACATTCCAATTTGAAATATCCTGATTAAAAGAAATTGCTTCTTTAAATAAGTGATTCATGGAAGTAATATTTGAAGTGTCCCAAGAAGAAATATCATCATTAAAAGAATTATTTTTATAAAATAAATTTGCTAGTGATGTAATCTTAGATATTACAACTTTACTTACATCATCTCCATCCGAAATCATAGTTTTAAGAGTATCTAAGTCAACAATTGTATAAGTAACTCCTCCGATTTCTGCTGTATCTCCTACTTCTGCCCAACTATTGGCTTTAATAGTAACACCATTATCATCTAAATAAGCAACAGGTTTTTTAACAAACACCGCTTTTACTGTTTTTGCTGCATCTATGGTTATTTGTGAAGGGTTATCAGTTCCCGTAAGATCACCGGTCCATTCTTTAAATTCCCATCCTGTTTCCCCAGTAGCCGTT